>NZ_JBGGTQ010000004.1:0-300000 GCF_041320705.1 Kineococcus mangrovi | reverse complement strand
ACGCTGGCAGCGGGTGTAGGCGCGCACCTTGAACTTCGGCTTGCGCGCGGCCTTGTGGATCAGAGCGGTCTTCGCCACGGTCAGTTCTCCTTGAAGGGGAAGCCCAGAGCACGCAGCAGCGCACGGCCTTCGTCGTCGGTCTTCGCCGTCGTCACGACCGTGATGTCCATCCCTCGGACGCGGTCGATCCTGTCCTGGTCGATCTCGTGGAACATCGACTGCTCGGTGAGACCGAAGGTGTAGTTGCCGTTGCCGTCGAACTGCTTCGGCGACAGCCCGCGGAAGTCGCGGATGCGCGGCAGCGCGAGCGACAGCAGACGGTCCAGGAACTCCCACATCCGGTCCCCGCGCAGGGTGGTGTGGCAGCCGATCGGCATGCCCTCGCGCAGCTTGAACTGCGCGATGGACTTGCGGGCCTTGGTGATCTGCGGCTTCTGGCCGGTGATGGCCATGAGGTCGCGGACGGCGCCGTCGATCAGCTTGGAGTCACGCGCGGCCTCGCCGACACCCATGTTCACCACGACCTTGACCAGGCCGGGGATCTGCATGACGTTCGGGTACGAGAACTGCGTGTTCAGCTGACCCTTGATCTCTTCGCGGTAGCGCTGCTTCAGACGAGGCAGGGCGGGCGCTTCAGTGGTGGTGGTCATCAGATGTCCTTGCCGGAACGCTTGGCGACGCGGATGCGGTTCGTCTTGGTGCGACCGTCGCGCTCGACCTTCTCCTCGCGGATGCCGACGCGGGTCGGCTTCTTGGTCTCCGGGTCGACGAGCTGCACGTTGCTGATGTGGATGGGGGCCTCGCGCTCGACGATGCCGCCCTCCACACCCGGACGGGCCTTGGTGTGGCGCTTGATGCGGTTCACACCCTCGACCAGGACGCGCTGGGTCTCGGCGTTGACCTCGAGGACCTTGCCCTGCTTGCCGAGGTCGGACGTCTTGGTGCCGTCCTCGTTCTTGCGACCGCGGACGCGGGTGATGACCTGGACCAGGTCACCCTTCTTGATGCGCAGCTTCGGCGTCTTCGCACTCATCTTCACAGCACCTCCGGCGCCAGCGAGATGATCCGCATGAACTTCTTCTCACGCAGCTCGCGACCGACGGGCCCGAAGATGCGGGTACCGCGCGGGTCGCCGTCAGCGCGGAGGATCACCGCGGCGTTCTCGTCGAAACGGATGTACGAACCGTCGGCACGCCGACGCTCCTTCTTGGTGCGGACGATGACGGCCTTGACCACATCGCCCTTCTTGACGTTCCCGCCGGGGATGGCGTCCTTGACCGTGGCCACGATCACGTCACCGATGCCGGCGTAGCGGCGGCCGGAGCCGCCGAGCACGCGGATGCAAAGGATCTCCTTGGCACCCGTGTTGTCGGCGACCTTGAGCCGCGACTCCTGCTGGATCACTCTCTACTCCTTCGTCGCGCCGGTTCTCGACCACCCGCGTGGGGGCGAGCCTGGCCGAACGGACATGGAATCTGGGGGCGGGCCGCACGTGCGGCCCGCCCTCGGTCGAACGCGTCCGAGGACGCGTGCGTCACTTCGCGCGTTCGAGGACCTCGACGACGCGCCAACGCTTGGTCGCCGACAGCGGCCGGGTCTCGGCGATGAGGACGAGGTCCCCCACGCCGGCCGTCTCGACCTCGTCGTGCGCCTTGACCTTCGTCGTGCGGCGGATGACCTTGGCGTAGAGCGGGTGCTTCACGCGGTCCTCGACCTCGACGACGACGGTCTTCTGCATCTTGTCGCTGACGACGTACCCGCGACGCGTCTTGCGGTAGCCGCGCTCGGTGGTCGCCTGGGACGACACGGTGGTGTCCTGCTCGCTCACTTCGCAGCCTCCTTCGTGATCGGCGCCTCGGTGATGCCGAGCTCGCGCTCGCGCATCGTCGTGTAGATGCGGGCGATGTCCCGCTTGACGGCCTTCAGCCGCGAGTTGTTCTCGAGCTGACCGGTGGCGGACTGGAAGCGCAGGTTGAACAGCTCTTCCTTTGCCTTCTTCAGCTCGTCGACCAGCTTCGCGTCGTCGAACTCACGCAGCTCGTCGGCGCTCAGGCCCTTGGTCCCGATGGCCAACTCACTCACCACCTTCGCGGCGCACGATCTTGCACTTGACGGGCAGCTTGTGGATGGCGCGGGTGAGCGCTTCCGCAGCGACCTTCTCGTTGGGGAACGACAGCTCGAACATGACGCGTCCGGGCTTGACGTTCGCGATCCACCACTCCGGCGAACCCTTCCCGGAACCCATGCGGGTCTCGGCGGGCTTCTTCGTCAGCGGCCGGTCCGGGTAGATGTTGATCCAGACCTTGCCGCCACGACGGATGTGGCGGGTGATGGCGATACGGGCCGACTCGATCTGCCGGTTGGTGACGTAGCCACCTTCGACGGCCTGGATCCCGTACTCACCGAACGTGACGCGGGTGCCGCCGGTCGCCGCACCACGGCGCGTGGGGTGGTGCTGCTTGCGGTGCTTGACTCGCCGTGGGATGAGCACGACTCAGGCCTCCGTTCCGGTGCTGGCCGGGGCCGCAGCGGGAGCAGCCTCGGCTGCCGGCTGCTGCTCGGCGGTGGGGCGACGACGCCCGCGGCTCTCACCGCGGTCACCGCGCTCACCGCGACGCGGCGCGCGCGGGGCGGCGGCCTGCGACTGGGCGAGCTCACGGCTGGTGACGTCACCGTGGTAGATCCAGACCTTCACGCCGATGCGACCGAAGGTGGTGCGGGCCTCGTAGAACCCGTAGTCGATGTTCGCGCGCAGCGTGTGCAGCGGCACCCGACCCTCGCGGTAGAACTCCGAGCGGCTCATCTCGGCGCCGCCGAGACGGCCGGCGCACTGCACCCGGATGCCCTTGGCGCCCGAGCGGAGCGACGTCTGCATCCCCTTGCGCATGGCGCGACGGAACGAGACGCGGCTCGCGAGCTGCTCGGCGATGCCCTGGGCGACCAGCTGGGCGTCGGTCTCGGGGTTCTTGACCTCGAGGATATTCAGCTGGACCTGCTTGCCCGTGAGCTTCTCGAGCTCGCCGCGGATGCGGTCGGCCTCCGCGCCGCGACGGCCGATGACGATGCCCGGCCGGGCGGTGTGGATGTCGACGCGCACGCGGTCGCGGGTGCGCTCGATCTCGACCTTGGAGATGCCGGCGCGCTCCATGCCCTTGGACATGAGGCGGCGGATCGCGACGTCCTCCTTGACGTAGTCGGCGTAGCGCTGACCGGTCTTGGTGGAGTCGGCGAACCAACGGCTCTTGTGGTCCGTGGTGATGCCCAGCCGGAACCCGTGCGGGTTGACCTTCTGTCCCATCAGCGGGTCCTCCTCGTCTTCTTGGCGCCGGCGACGGCGGGGGCCACGACCACGGTGATGTGGCTCGTGCGCTTCAGGATGCGTCCGGCGCGGCCCTGGGCCCGCGGACGGAAGCGCTTCATGGTCGGACCCTCGTCGACGTGGATCGCCTTCACGACGTACTCGTTCGGGTCGAACGCCTCGGAGTGCTTGTCCGCGAGGAACTTCGCGTTCGCGATGGCGCTCTCGACGAGCTTGCGCACGGGCTCGGCCGCCGCCTGCGGGGCGAACGAGAGCACGGCGACGGCTTCGGTGGCCTGCTTGCCCCGGACGAGGTCGACGACTCGGCGCGCCTTCTGGGGCGTGACGCGGAGGTGCCGCGTCTGCGCCTTGGCTTCCATCCCTGTCCTGCTTCCTGGTTTCGGTCTCGAAAGGTTGTGTCGCGTGAGCCGGTGGCTCAGCGGCGACGACCCTTGCGGTCGTCCTTCTCGTGGCCCTTGAACGTCCGCGTGGCGGCGAACTCGCCGAGCTTGTGCCCCACCATCGACTCGGTGACGAAGACGGGGACGTGCTTGCGGCCGTCGTGCACCGCGAACGTGTGACCCAGGAAGTCCGGCGTGATGACCGAACGGCGGGACCACGTCTTGATGACGTTGTGCGTACCGGCCTCGTTCTGCGCGTCCACCTTCTTCTGGAGGTGGTCGTCGATGAACGGGCCCTTCTTCAAGCTGCGAGGCATGGCTCTAGCTCCCTATCAGCGCTTCTTGCCGGTGCGGCGGCGACGGACGATGAGCTTGTCGCTCTCCTTGCCCGGACGCCGCGTACGGCCCTCAGGCTTGCCCCAGGGGCTGACGGGGTGACGCCCACCGGACGTCTTCCCCTCACCACCACCGTGCGGGTGGTCGATCGGGTTCATGGCGACACCGCGGACGGTCGGGCGCTTGCCCTTCCAGCGCATGCGGCCGGCCTTGCCCCAGTTGATGTTCGACTGCTCGGCGTTGCCGACCTCACCGATCGTCGCGCGGCAGCGGACGTCGACGTTGCGGATCTCGCCGGACGGCATGCGCAGCTGCGCGTACCGGCCCTCGCGGGCCACCAGCTGGACGCTCGCGCCCGCGGAGCGGGCGATCTTGGCGCCGCCACCGGGACGGATCTCGATGGCGTGGACGACCGTACCCACCGGGATGTTGCGCAGCGGCAGGTTGTTGCCCGGCTTGATGTCGGCCTCGGGGCCGTTCTCGATCCGGTCACCCTGCTTCAGCTTCGCGGGGGCGATGATGTAGCGCTTCTCGCCGTCCACGTAGTGCAGCAGCGCGATGCGCGCGGTGCGGTTCGGGTCGTACTCGATGTGCGCGACCTTGGCGACGACGCCGTCCTTGTCGTGGCGACGGAAGTCGATGACGCGGTACGCGCGCTTGTGGCCACCGCCGATGTGGCGGGTCGTGATGCGCCCGGACGAGTTGCGGCCACCGGTCTTGGACAGCGGGCGGACGAGCGACTTCTCCGGCTCGCTCCGCGTGATCTCGACGAAGTCGGCGACGGACGAGCCACGGCGGCCCGGCGTCGTCGGCTTGTACTTGCGGATTCCCATTGCAGCGTTTCCTCGGGTTCGAAGGTGTCTACGGCAGTCGTGCGAGCCCTACCGGGCTCAGGCGACCGAGCCGCCGAAGATGTCGATCGTGCCCTCGCGCAACGTCACGATGGCCCGCTTGGTGTCCTTGCGCTTGCCCGTACCGAACCGGGTGCGACGGCTCTTGCCCTGACGGTTCGCGGTGTTCACCGCGGAGACCTTGACGCCGAAGACCTTCTCGACCGCGATCTTGATCTCGGTCTTGTTGGCCCGCGGGTCCACCAGGAACGTGTACTTGCCCTCGTCGATGAGCCCGTAGCTCTTCTCCGAGACGACCGGCGCGAGCAGGATGTCGCGCGGGTCCTTCTGGGTTCCGCCGAGCGCGCTCACAGGGTGCTCCCTTCGGACTCCGCCGCCACCGCGGTCGCGCTGCGACCCTTGCGCGGGCCGGCGACGAAGGCGTCGAGGGCCGCGCGGGTGAAGACGACGTCGTCGCTCTTCAGAACGTCGTAGGTGTTGAGCTGGTCGGCCGGCAGGACGTGCACGTTGTCGAGGTTGCGCAGGGACTTCTGCGAGACCTCGTCGTCGCGGGTCAGGACGACCAGCACGTTCTTGCGGCCGGACAGCGTCGCGATGAGCGTGCGCGCCGTCTTGGTCGAGGGGACCTCGCCGGCGGCCAGGCCCTCGACGACGTGCAGCCGGTCGTGGCGCACCCGGTCGGAGAGGGCACCGCGCAGGGCGGCGGCCTTCATCTTCTTGGGGGTGCGCTGGGAGTAGTCGCGCGGCTGGGGACCGTGCACGGTGCCACCACCGGTGAACTGCGGGGCGCGCAGCGAACCCTGGCGGGCGCGGCCGGTGCCCTTCTGCTTGTACGGCTTCTTGCCGCCACCGCGGACCTCGCCCCGCGTCTTCGTCGCGTGGGTGCCCTGGCGGGCCGCGGCGAGCTGGGCGGTGACGACCTGGTGGATCAGGGCGACGTTCGCCTGGCGGGCGAAGTGCTCGGCCGGCAGCTCGACGGTGCCGTTGGTGCCACCGTCAGCCGTCCGCAGCGGGACGGTGACGTTCTCGGTGGCGTGAGTTTCGGTCGACATCTGGCTCAGGCCTCCTTCACGCGCGCCTTGGAGGCGCTCTTGACGAGCACGAGCCCGCCGCGGGGACCGGGGATCGCGCCCGTGATGAGCAGCAGACCCTTCTCCGCGTCGATGGCCTGCACGGTCAGGTTCTGGGTCGTCTGGCGGGCAGCACCCATGCGCCCGGCCATCCGCATGCCCTTGAACACGCGGCCGGGGGTGGCGCAGCCGCCGATGGACCCCGGCTTGCGGTGGTTGCGGTGCGCACCGTGGGAGGCGCCGACGCCGGAGAAGCCGTGACGCTTCATGACCCCGGCGAAGCCCTTGCCCTTGGTGGTGCCGACCACGTCGACGGTCGTGCCGGTCTCGAAGACCTCGGCGGTGACCTCCTGACCGAGCTGGTACTCACCGGCGTCGGTCGTGCGCAGCTCCACCAGGTGACGGCGAGGCGCGACGTCCGCCTTCGCGAAGTGGCCGGCAGCGGGCTTGTTGGCCTTGCGCTGCGCGATCGCCGTGGTGGCCAGCTGGACGGCTTCGTAGCCGTCGGTGGTAGTGGTGCGGATCTGGGTGACGACGTTCGGCTCGACCTTGACGACGGTCACCGGGACGACGCGGTTGTCCGCGTCCCACAGCTGCGTCATGCCGAGCTTGGTGCCGAGCACCCCTCGCACTTGCCTGTCGCTCATCGTGTGCAGTCCCTCAGAGCTTGATCTCGATGTCGACCCCGGCCGGCAGGTCGAGCCGCATGAGCGAGTCGACGGTCTTCGGCGTCGGGTCGATGATGTCGATGAGACGCTTGTGCGTCCGCATCTCGAAGTGCTCGCGGCTGTCCTTGTACTTGTGCGGCGAGCGGATGACGCAGTAGACGTTCTTCTCGGTCGGCAGCGGCACGGGCCCTGCGACCGAAGCACCAGTGCGGGTCACCGTGTCGACGATCTTGCGCGCCGAGCTGTCGATGACCTCGTGGTCGTAGGCCTTGAGCCTGATGCGGATCTTCTGTCCCGCCATGGCGTCGTCTGACTCTCTCTCTTCGTACCGCTACTGACTCGCGCGCGGCGCGGAGCCCCGTGTGGTGAGGCCCCGACCCCCGAGGTCGGGCGTGTCGCGCTTTCGCACGTTCTGCACCCTCACCCGGTTGCCCGGTGTGGTCCTGTCGTCCTGTTCAGGTTGCCCTGGAGGTCCAGGTGAACCGTTCGCCGCCCGTCCGAGACGTTCGACGTTCGCGGTTGCGGGCCGGTGCTCTGACCCGGTCCCCGGATCGGGTGGAATCGTGATCCAGGCGCGGTCCAGCGGCGCAGCAACCCCGACAGTGTGCCAGACGGAGGCGTCCCTTGGCGAATCGAGCAGCGGCGTACCGGTGCTGGGCGGCTCGCCCACGACGAAGGGGCGGGTCCAGGAGGACCCGCCCCTTCGCGTGGCGAGCGTTCCGCCGCGGGGGATCACTCCCCCGCGGCGGCTCGACTCACTTGATGATCTTCGTGACCCGACCGGCGCCGACGGTGCGGCCACCCTCACGGATCGCGAACTTCAGACCCTCTTCCATCGCGATGGGCTGGATGAGGTCGACCTTCATCTCGGTGTTGTCACCGGGCATGACCATCTCGGTGCCCTCGGGCAGCGAGACGACGCCCGTGACGTCGGTCGTCCGGAAGTAGAACTGCGGACGGTAGTTGTTGTAGAAGGGCGTGTGACGGCCACCCTCGTCCTTGGACAGGATGTAGGCCTGACCCTCGAACTCGGTGTGCGGGGTGATCGAGTTCGGCTTGGTCACGACCTGGCCGCGCTCGACGTCGTCACGCTTGAGACCACGCAGCAGCAGGGCGGCGTTGTCGCCGGCCTGGCCGGAGTCCAGCATCTTGTTGAACATCTCGATGCTGGTGACGGTGGTCTTCGAGGACGTCGGCTTGATGCCGACGATCTCGACCTCCTGGTTGACGTTCAGGACACCGCGCTCGATGCGGCCGGTCACGACGGTGCCGCGGCCGGTGATCGTGAAGACGTCCTCGATCGGCATGAGGAAGGGCTGGTCGACGGCGCGCTCGGGCTCGGGGATCGCGGTGTCGACCGCGTTCATGAGCTCCATGAGCTTGTCGCCCCACTCGGCGTCGCCCTCGAGGGCCTTGAGCGCGGAGACGCGGACCACGGGGACGTCGTCGCCCGGGAACTCGTAGGACGAGAGGAGCTCACGCACCTCCATCTCGACGAGCTCGAGGAGCTCCTCGTCCTCGACCATGTCGGCCTTGTTCAGCGCGACGACGATGTAGGGGACGCCGACCTGGCGGGCCAGGATGACGTGCTCCTTCGTCTGCGGCATCGGGCCGTCGGTGGCCGCGACCACGAGGATGGCGCCGTCCATCTGCGCCGCACCCGTGATCATGTTCTTGATGTAGTCCGCGTGACCCGGGCAGTCGACGTGGGCGTAGTGACGCGCCTCGGTCTGGTACTCGACGTGAGCGATCGAGATCGTGATGCCGCGCTGACGCTCTTCAGGGGCCTTGTCGATCTGGTCGAACGCCGAAGCCTTGTTGAGCTCCGGGAACTTGTCGTGCAGCACGCGGGTGATCGCCGCGGTCAACGTCGTCTTCCCGTGGTCGATGTGACCGATCGTGCCGATGTTGACGTGCGGCTTGGTCCGCTCGAACTTCGCCTTCGCCACTGGGGGTCCTCCTCGGACTGTCGTTTCTTCCCGACCCGGTTCTCAACGGGTGGGTGGGTGACCTGGCTGGTCACTGGCCCACACGGCGGTGGTCCAGGGGTCGTGCCGTGGGGAAGCGGTCTGCTGGCAACGGCTTCGCGGACCGCTCCCCCGGGTGTGTCAGGAGCGGGTCACTCCCCGCGGACCTTCTTCACGATCTCGTCCGCGACGTTGCGCGGCACCTCGGCGTAGTTCTGGAACTGCATCGAGTAGACCGCGCGGCCCTGGGTCTTGGACCGGAGGTCCCCGACGTAGCCGAACATCTCCGACAGCGGGACGGCGGCCTTGACGAGCTTGGCCCCGCTGACGTCCTCCATGGACTCGATCTGCCCACGGCGGGAGTTCAGGTCGCCGATGACTTCGCCCATGTAGTCGGCGGGCGTGCGCACCTCGACGGCCATGACCGGCTCGAGCAGCACGGGCTGCGCCTTGCGGACAGCCTCGCGCAGGACCATCTTGCCGGCGATCTTGAAGGCCATCTCGGACGAGTCGACGTCGTGCGCCGCACCGTCGACGAGGGAGGCCTTGATGCCGACCAGCGGGTAGCCGGCGACGACACCTTCCTGCATGGCCTCCTGGATCCCGTTGTCCACCGAGGGGATGTACTCGCGCGGCACACGACCACCGGTGACGGCGTTGACGAACTCGTAGAACGTCCCGTCGGTGGTGTCCAGGGGCTCGATCGAGACCTGGACCTTCGCGTACTGGCCGGACCCACCCGTCTGCTTCTTGTGGGTGTAGTCCTCCTTGAGCACCGCCCGGCGGATGGTCTCGCGGTAGGCGACCTGCGGCTTGCCGACGTTGGCCTCGACCTTGAACTCGCGCTTCATGCGGTCCACGAGGATGTCGAGGTGGAGCTCGCCCATCCCCTTGATGATGGTCTGGCCGGTCTCCTGGTCGAGCTCGACCTGGAAGGTCGGGTCCTCCTCGGCCAGGCGCTGGATCGCGGTGCCCAGCTTCTCCTGGTCGCCCTTCGTCTTCGGCTCGATGGCGACCGAGATGACGGGCTCGGGGAAGGTCATCGACTCGAGGACGACCTGCTGCGCCGGGTCGGACAACGTGTCGCCCGTCGTCGTCTCCTTCAGGCCGATCATCGCGTAGATGTGGCCCGCGCGAGCCTCGTCGACCGGGTTCTCCTTGTTGGAGTGCATCTGGAAGAGCTTCCCGATGCGCTCCTTCTTGCCCTTGGTCGAGTTCACGACCTGCGAGCCGGCGGAGACGACGCCCGAGTAGACGCGCACGTAGGTGAGCTTCCCGAAGAACGGGTGCGCCGCGACCTTGAACGCCAGGGCGGAGAACGGCTCGGTGGAGTCCGGCTTGCGCAAGATCTCGACCGACTCGTCGCCGACCTTGTGGCCGATCATCGGCTTCACGTCGAGCGGGGAGGGCAGGTAGTCCAGGACCGCGTCGAGCATGGGCTGCACGCCCTTGTTCTTGAACGCGGAGCCGCAGAAGATCGGGTAGACCTCGCTGGCGATCGTGAGCTTGCGGACGGCCGCCTTGATCTCCTCGGGGGAGATCTCCTCGCCGCCCAGGTACTTCTCGAGCAGCGCCTCGTCGGTCTCGGCGACGCGCTCGAGCAGCTTGGTGCGGTACTCCTCGGCCGTCTCCTGCAGCTCGGCCGGGATGTCCTCCTTCTCGTACGCCTCGCCCTTGGCGGTGTCGCCGCGCCAGGTCAGCGCGCGCATGTACACCAGGTCGACGACGCCGAGGAAGTCGTTCTCGGCCCCGATCGGGATCTGCATGACCAGCGGCTCGGCGCCGAGGCGCTCGACGATGGTCTTCACCGTGAAGTAGAAGTCGGCGCCCAGCTTGTCCATCTTGTTGACGAAGCAGATGCGCGGGACGTCGTACTTGTCCGCCTGCCGCCACACGGTCTCGGACTGGGGCTCGACACCCTCCTTGCCGTCGAAGACGGCGACAGCACCGTCGAGGACGCGCAGGGACCGCTCGACCTCGACCGTGAAGTCGACGTGGCCGGGCGTGTCGATGATGTTGATCTGGGTGCCTTCCCAGAAGCAGGTGGTGGCGGCGGAGGTGATGGTGATCCCCCGCTCCTGCTCCTGCTCCATCCAGTCCATCGTGGCCGCGCCGTCGTGGACCTCGCCGATCTTGTAGTTGATCCCCGTGTAGAAGAGGATCCGCTCCGTCGTCGTGGTCTTGCCGGCGTCGATGTGCGCCATGATGCCGATGTTGCGGACCTTGGTCAGGTCCGTCAGCACGTCCTGTGCCACGGTTTACTGCCTCTTCCCTGGGATCGAGGGGGTGGAACGGCGAGCGCAGCTCACCGCCGGGGTCACCAGCGGTAGTGCGCGAAGGCCCGGTTCGACTCGGCCATCTTGTGCGTGTCCTCGCGGCGCTTCACCGCGGCACCGAGACCGTTCGAGGCGTCGAGGATCTCGTTGAGCAGACGCTCGGTCATCGTCTTCTCGCGGCGCTGCCGGGCGTAGCCGACGAGCCAGCGCAGGGCCAGCGTCGTGGAACGGCTCGGGCGCACCTCGATGGGCACCTGGTAAGTCGAGCCGCCGACGCGGCGGGACTTGACCTCGATCGCGGGCTTGACGTTGTCGAGCGCACGCTTCAGCACGACGACGGGGTCGCCACCGGTCTTGTCGCGGGCACCCTCGAGGGCGCCGTACACGATCGACTCGGCGACGGACTTCTTGCCGTCGAGGAGGATCTTGTTGACGAGCTGCGTCACCAGCGGGGACTGGTAGACGGGGTCCACCACGAGGGGACGCTTGGGTGCGGGGCCCTTGCGCGGCATGTCAGCTCTTCTCCTTCTTCGCGCCGTAGCGGCTGCGCGCCTGCTTGCGGTTCTTCACGCCCTGCGTGTCGAGCGACCCGCGGACGATCTTGTAGCGGACACCCGGCAGGTCCTTCACGCGGCCACCGCGGACCAGGACCATCGAGTGCTCCTGCAGGTTGTGACCCACGCCGGGGATGTAGGCCGTGACCTCGATGCCGCTGGTCAGCTTCACGCGAGCGACCTTGCGCAGCGCCGAGTTCGGCTTCTTCGGCGTCGTGGTGTACACGCGCGTGCACACGCCACGGCGCTGCGGGCTGCCCTTGAGGGCGGGCGTCTTGGTCTTGACGACCTTGTCCTCCCGGCCCTTGCGGACCAGCTGCTGGATGGTGGGCACCCTGTCTCCGTCTGTCTCGATCTGGTGGTTCGGCTGTCCTGGGAACGCGCCGCCCGTCGTGGGCTGGCGCTCGACCCCCGCCGACCCACGAGGTCGGGCGTGTCGTTCGGTCGAGGTCCCGCAGGAGTGACGTCCTGTCACCTGGTCGCGGGCGCGCTCGTGTCAAGCGGACACGAGACTACCCGCGCTGTTGCTGAGTGGTCAAAACGGGCGCACACCGGCGGTGAGGGCCCGCGAGGGGGCCGCCCCCTCCCCCGGCGAGGGAGGAGGGGGCGGCCCGGACCGGCGTCAGCGGTAGTCGCTGCTGCCGTAGTCGAACTCCTCCAGCGGCACGGCCTGGCCGGAGCCCACGCCGAACTGCGCGTAGTCGACGTCGTCGTAGCCGGGCACCGAGTACATCTGCGCCTTGGCCTCCTCGGTCGGCTCGACCCGGATGTTGCGGTAGCGGGGCAGCCCCGTGCCGGCCGGGATGAGCTTGCCGATGATGACGTTCTCCTTGAGCCCGAGCAGGGGGTCGCTCTTGCCCTCCATGGCCGCGTTGGTCAGGACGCGGGTCGTCTCCTGGAAGGAGGCGGCGGACAGCCACGAGTCGGTCGCGAGCGACGCCTTCGTGATCCCCATGAGCTCCGGGCGGCCGGAGGACGGCTGACCGCCCTCGGCCATGACCCGGCGGTTCTCCTCCTCGAAGCGCGCGCGCTCGACGAGTTCCCCGGGCAGCAGCTCGGAGCCGTTCTGCTCGATGATCGTCACCCGCTTGAGCATCTGGCGGACGATGACCTCGATGTGCTTGTCGTGGATCGACACGCCCTGGGAGCGGTAGACCTCCTGCACCTCGTCGACCAGGTGCATCTGCACCCGGCGCGGACCGAGGATCCGCAGCACCTGCTTCGGGTCGACCGCACCCTGGACGAGCTTCTGCCCGACCTCGACGTGCGTGCCGTCCTCGACGAGGAGGCGCTGACGACGCGTGACGGGGTACTCGACCTCCTCGGCGCCGTCGTCGGGGGTGACGACGATCTTGCGGCCCTTGTCGGTCTCCTCGATCCGGGCACGGCCCGCGACCTCGGAGATCGGCGCGTTCCCCTTCGGGGTGCGGGCCTCGAACAGCTCGACCACGCGCGGCAGACCGTGCGTGATGTCACCGGACTCGGACGCGGCACCACCGGTGTGGAAGGTGCGCATCGTCAGCTGGGTGCCGGGCTCACCGATCGACTGCGCGGCGACGATCCCGACGGCCTCACCGATGTCGACGAGCTTGCCCGACGCCAGCGAGCGGCCGTAGCAGTGCGCGCAGGTCCCGACGCGGGACTCGCAGGTCAGCACCGAGCGCACCTTGACCGACTCCACGCCCTGGGCGACGAGGGCGTCGATGACGACGTCCCCGAGGTCCGCCCCGGCCGCGAGCACGACCTCGCCGCCCGCGAGGACGTCCGTCGCCAGCGTGCGGGCGTAGACGCTCGTCTCGACGTCGTCGTGGCGGCGCAGGGTGCCGTCGGCACCCTTCTCCGCGATCGGCATCGACAGGCCGCGGACGGTGCCGCAGTCCTCCTCGCGCACGATGACGTCCTGCGAGACGTCCACGAGACGACGGGTGAGGTACCCGGAGTCGGCGGTCCGCAGCGCGGTGTCCGCCAGCCCCTTGCGGGCGCCGTGCGTGGTGATGAAGAACTCACCCACGGTCAGGCCCTCGCGGAACGAGGCCTTGACCGGACGCGGGATGATCTCGCCCTTCGGGTTGGCCATGAGGCCGCGCATCCCGGCGAGCTGACGCATCTGCATCCAGTTGCCTCGCGCACCCGAGCTCACCATGCGGTGGATCGTGTTGTGCTGCGGCATGGCCTGCTCGAGGTCCTTGGCGACGTCGTTCGTGGCCTGCGTCCAGATCTCGATGAGCTCCTGGCGGCGCTCGTCGTCGGTGATCAGACCACGTTCGTACTGCTGCTGGACCTTCTCGGCCTTGGCCTCGTAGGTCTCGAGGATCGCCAGCTTGTTCGGCGGCGCCACGACGTCGGCGATGGACACGGTGGTGCCCGAGCGGGTGGCCCAGCGGAAGCCGGCCTCCTTCAGGGCGTCCAGCGCGGCCGCGACCTGGACCTTGGGGTACTTCTCGGCCAGCTCGTTGACGATCGCGGACAGGTGCTTCTTGTCCACGGCCGTGTTCACGTACCGGAAGTCCAGCGGCAGCGTCTCGTTGAAGAGCGCGCGACCCAGCGTCGTCTCGACGGTCAGGTCCTCCCCGGCCGTCCAGTCCTCGGGCACCGTCCAGCCCTCGGCCGGCACGACGCCCTGCAGGCGGATGCGCACCTTGGCGTTGAGGTGCAGCTGCTGCGCGTCGAACGCCATGATCGCCTCGGCGAGCGAGGAGAACACGCGGCCGACGCCCTCGACGTCGTCCCGGTCGGCGGTCAGGTGGTACAGCCCGATGATCATGTCCTGGGTGGGCATGGTCACCGGACGGCCGTCCGCCGGCTTGAGGATGTTGTTCGAGGACAGCATGAGGATGCGGGCCTCGGCCTGCGCCTCCGCGCTCAGCGGCACGTGCACGGCCATCTGGTCGCCGTCGAAGTCCGCGTTGAACGCGGTGCAGACGAGCGGGTGGATCTGGATGGCCTTGCCCTCGACCAGCTGGGGCTCGAAGGCCTGGATGCCGAGGCGGTGCAGGGTGGGCGCGCGGTTGAGCAGCACGGGGTGCTCGGTGATGACCTCGGACAGGACGTCCCAGACCACCGGGCGGGCGCGCTCGACCATGCGCTTGGCCGACTTGATGTTCTGCGCGTGCGACAGGTCCACGAGCCGCTTCATGACGAAGGGCTTGAAGAGCTCCAGGGCCATCTGCTTGGGCAGACCGCACTGGTGCAGCTTCAACTGCGGGCCGACGACGATGACCGAACGGCCCGAGTAGTCGACGCGCTTGCCGAGCAGGTTCTGGCGGAACCGGCCCTGCTTGCCCTTGAGCATGTCGGACAGCGACTTCAGCGGGCGGTTGCCCGGACCCGTCACCGGCCGGCCGCGACGGCCGTTGTCGAACAGCGCGTCGACGGCCTCCTGCAGCATGCGCTTCTCGTTGTTCACGATGATCTCGGGAGCCCCGAGGTCCAGGAGGCGCTTCAACCGGTTGTTGCGGTTGATGACGCGGCGGTACAGGTCGTTGAGGTCGGACGTCGCGAAGCGGCCGCCGTCGAGCTGCACCATCGGGCGCAGGTCCGGCGGGATGACCGGGACGCAGTCCAGGACCATGCCGTCGGGCGAGTTGCGCGTGGTGAGGAACGCCGAGACGACCTTGAGGCGCTTGAGGGCACGCGTCTTGCGCTGGCCCTTGCCCGTCGCGATGGTCTCGCGCAGGGACTCGGCCTCGGCCTCCAGGTCGAAGCTCTGGAGGCGCTTCTGCAGCGCCGCCGCGCCCATGCCGCCCTCGAAGTACATGCCGAAGCGCTCGCGCATCGCGCGGTAGAGCACCTCGTCACCCTCGAGGTCCTGGACCTTGAGCGTGCGGAAGCGGTCCCAGATCGTCGTCAGGCGGTCGATCTCGGTGTCGGCGCGACGGCGGATCTGGGCCATCTCGCGCTCGGCGGACTCGCGCACCTTGCGGCGCACGTCCGACTTCGCGCCCTCGGCCTCGAGCTCGGCCAGGTCGGTCTCGAGCGTCTTGGCGCGAGCGTCGACGTCGGCGTCGCGACGGTTCTCGACCTCGCGCTTCTCGACCTCGATCTGGGCCTCGAGCGAGGAGAAGTCGCGCTGGCGACCCTCGTCGTCGACCCACGTGATCATGTAGGCGGCGAAGTAGATGACCTTCTCGAGGTCCTTGGGGGCCAGGTCGAGCAGGTAGCCCAGCCGGCTCGGGACGCCCTTGAAGTACCAGATGTGCGTGACGGGGGCGGCGAGCTCGATGTGCCCCATGCGCTCACGACGGACCTTGGCCCGCGTGACCTCGACACCGCAGCGCTCGCAGATGATGCCCTTGAAGCGGACGCGCTTGTACTTGCCGCAGTAGCACTCCCAGTCCCGGGTGGGACCGAAGATCTTCTCGCAGAAGAGCCCGTCCTTCTCCGGCTTCAGGGTGCGGTAGTTGATGGTCTCCGGCTTCTTGACCTCACCGTGCGACCACGTGCGGATGTCGTCCGCGGTGGCCAGCCCGATGCGCAGCTCGTCGAAGAAGTTGACGTCGAGCAACGTGATCTTCTTTCTCTAGGTTCTTCCGAGGTCTGACTGATCCGAGGAACCCCCGGTGGGGGGCTCCGTTGTCCGGCCGGGGGCGGGTGGGGGCGCTCCCCCACCCGCTCCTCCGTCAGACCTCTTCGACGCTGCTCGGCTCGCGCCGCGCCAGGTCGATGCCCAGCTCCTCGGCCGCCCGGAAGACGTCCTCGTCGCTGTCGCGCATCTCGATCGCCATGCCGTCCGAGGAGAGGACCTCCACGTTCAGGCACAGCGACTGCATCTCCTTGATGAGCACCTTGAAGGACTCGGGGATGCCCGGCTCGGGGATGTTCTCGCCCTTGACGATGGCCTCGTAGACCTTCACGCGGCCCAGGACGTCGTCGGACTTGATCGTGAGCAGCTCCTGCAGGGCGTAGGCGGCGCCGTAGGCCTCCAGGGCCCAGACCTCCATCTCGCCGAAGCGCTGACCACCGAACTGCGCCTTACCACCGAGCGGCTGCTGGGTGATCATCGAGTACGGACCGGTCGAGCGGGCGTGGATCTTGTCGTCGACCAGGTGGTGCAGCTTCAGGATGTACATGTAGCCGACCGAGACCGGGTCCGGGAACGGCTCCCCGGAGCGGCCGTCGAACAGCCGCGCCTTGCCGTCGCCCTGGACGAGGCGGTCGCCGTCGCGCGTCTTGAGCGTGGAGCTCAGCAGCCCGGTGATCTCCTCCTCGCGGGCACCGTCGAAGACGGGCGTCGCGATGCGGGAACCGGCCGGGGCCGACCGGATCTCCTCGGGGATGAGCTCGGCCCAGTCCGGCTGGCCCTCGATCTCCCAGCCGCGGCTGGCGATCCAGCCCAGGTGCAGCTCCAGGACCTGACCGACGTTCATCCGGCTCGGCACGCCGAGGGGGTTGAGGATGACGTCGACCGGGGTGCCGTCCTCGAGGAACGGCATGTCCTCCACGGGCAGGATCTTGGAGATGACGCCCTTGTTGCCGTGGCGGCCGGCGAGCTTGTCACCGTCGGTGATCTTGCGCTTGTTGGCCACGTAGACGCGCACCAGCTGGTTCACGCCCGGGGGCAGCTCGTCGCCCTCGTCGCGGTCGAAGACCTTGACGCCGATGACGGTGCCGGTCTCGCCGTGGGGGACCTTGAGGGAGGTGTCGCGGACCTCGCGGGCCTTCTCGCCGAAGATGGCGCGCAGCAGGCGCTCCTCCGGGGTCAGCTCGGTCTCGCCCTTGGGCGTGACCTTGCCGACGAGCAGGTCGCCGTCGCGGACCTCGGCGCCGATGCGGATGATCCCGCGCTCGTCGAGGTCGGCCAGCACCTCCTCGGCCACGTTCGGGATGTCCCGCGTGATCTCCTCGGGGCCCAGCTTGGTGTCGCGGGCGTCGACCTCGTGCTCCTCGATGTGGATCGAGGACAGGACGTCGTCCTGCACGAGGCGCTGCGACAGGATGATCGCGTCCTCGTAGTTGTGGCCCTCCCACGGCATGAACGCGACCATGAGGTTGCGGCCCAGGGCCATCTCGCCACCGTCGGTGGACGGACCGTCGGCGAGGACGGTGCCGACCTCGACGCGGGCGCCCTCCTCGACGACGACCTGCTGGTTGTACGCGGTGCCGTGGTTGGAGCGGCGGAACTTCGCGACCTTGTAGCTGGTCGTGGAGCCGTCGTCGTTGGACACGGTGATGAGGTCGGCCGACACCTCGGTGGCGACACCGGCCTTGGTCGCGACGACGACGTCACCGGCGTCGACGGCGGCACGGAACTCCATGCCGGTGCCGACGAGCGGGGCCTCGGTCTTGACCAGCGGCACCGCCTGGCGCTGCATGTTCGCGCCCATCAGCGCGCGGTTCGCGTCGTCGTGCTCGAGGAACGGGATCATCGCGGTCGCCACGGAGACCATCTGCCGGGCGGCGACGTCCATGTAGTCGACGTCGGAGTTCGGGACGAACTCCGTCTCACCACCCTTGGCGCGCACCAGGACGCGGGCCTCGGCGAAGGAGCCGTCCGCGTTCAGCGGCGCGTTCGCCTGGGCGATGACGAAGGAGTCCTCCTCGTCCGCCGTCAGGTAGTCGACGTCGTCGGAGACCTTGCCGTCGACGATCTTGCGGTACGGCGTCTCGATGAAGCCGAACGGGTTGATGCGCCCGTAGGAGGACAGCGACCCGATGAGACCGATGTTCGGGCCCTCGGGGGTCTCGATCGGGCACATGCGGCCGTAGTGCGACGGGTGGACGTCGCGGACCTCCATGCCGGCGCGCTCGCGGGACAGACCGCCCGGACCCAGCGCGGACAGGCGGCGCTTGTGGGTCAGACCCGCGAGCGGGTTGGTCTGGTCCATGAACTGCGACAGCTGGCTCGTCCCGAAGAACTCCTTGATGGAGGCCACGACGGGACGGATGTTGATGAGCGTCTGGGGCGTGATGGCCTCGACGTCCTGCGTGGTCATGCGCTCGCGCACGACGCGCTCCATCCGGGACAGGCCCGTGCGGACCTGGTTCTGGATGAGCTCGCCGACGCTGCGCAGGCGGCGGTTGCCGAAGTGGTCGATGTCGTCGACCTCGACGCGGACGTCGACCGGCTGCCCGCCCCGCACACCCGGCATCGAGACCTCGCCGGCGTGCAGCTTCACGAGGAACTTGATGGTGCGCACGATGTCGTCGACCGAGAGCACGCTGGAGCTCAGCGGCTCCTCCATGCCCAGCTTCTTGTTCACCTTGTAGCGACCGACCTTGGCGAGGTCGTAGCGCTTGGGGTTGAAGTAGAGGTTGTCGAGCAGGTTGCGCGCGGCCTCCTGCGTCGGCGGCTCGCCCGGGCGCAGCTTGCGGTAGATGTCGAGCAGCGCGTCCTCGACGCCGGAGGTGTGGTCCTTCTCCAGCGTGGAGATCATCGACTCGTAGTCGGCGAACTCCTCGCGGATCTGGGACTCGCTCCAGCCCAGGGCCTTCATGAGGACCGTGACGGACTGCTTGCGCTTGCGGTCGACGCGGACGCCGACGGTGTCGCGCTTGTCGATCTCGAACTCGAGCCAGGCACCGCGGGACGGGATGATCTTCGCCGTCCAGGTGTCGCGGTCGGACGTCTTGTCCGGGACGCGCTCGAAGTAGATGCCGGGCGAGCGGACGAGCTGCGACACCACGACGCGCTCGGTGCCGTTGATGACGAAGGTCCCGCGGTCGGTCATGAGCGGGAAGTCGCCCATGAAGACCGTCTGGGACTTGATCTCGCCGGTGTTGCCGTTGATGAACTCCGCCGTGACGAACAGCGGGGCGGCGTAGGTGAGGTCGCGCTCCTTGCAGTCGTCGAGCGAGTACTTCGGCGGCTCGAACCGGTGGTCGCGGAACGACAGCGACATGGAGCCGGAGAAGTCCTCGATCGGCGAGATCTCCTCGAAGATCTCCTCCAGACCGGAGGTCGTCGGGACGGCGAGGCCACCGTTGGTGGACGCCTCCACCCGGTCCTGCCAGCGCTTGTTGCCGAGCAGCCAGTCGAAGCTGTCGGTCTGCAGCGCCAGGAGGTCGGGGACCTCAAGCGGTTCGTGGATCTTGCCGAAGGAGTACCGTCCGGAGACGGTGCGCGGCGACTGGTTGCCGACGACGGTGGTGCCGGTGCTGTTCGGTGCGGACGCTGGACGCGAGGCAGCCAAGAGGGGTCCTTCCACGGGCCTGCGAACGTTGCGCGCTCCCCGCCCCACTCGGTCGTTCCCACGGCGACGACCGGCCATATGACTTTGGGCAGCGCAAAACAGCACCATAGCGTGCGCAGGCGCGCAAGTCCAACCCCGGCTCGCGGTGAACCGGGCCGGACCCCTGGCGAACCCACGACGTCGGTGTCGTTGCGGTGCCAGGATCAGGGACGACCGGTGACGAGGATGCTCCGCCGTGCCGGTCGCGTCAAGGCGACTCCCCGGGGTGTGGACGGGACGTCACCCGGACGCCGCTCCCCCGGGAGCGGCCGGGAACGCACGAGGGCGGCCGGACGAGTCGTCCGGCCGCCCTCGCGGCGTGGTGCGCCCCGGTCAGACCGGGGCGGGCATCACTTGAGCTCGACGGTGGCGCCGGCGCCCTCGAGCTGCGCCTTCGCCTTCTCGGCGGTGTCCTTGTTGACCTTCTCGAGGATGGGCTTGGGGGCACCGTCGACGAGGTCCTTGGCCTCCTTGAGGCCGAGGGAGGTCAGCGCGCGGACCTCCTTGATGACGCCGATCTTCTTGTCACCGGCGGCGGCGAGGATGACGTCGAACTCGTCCTTCTCGTCCTCGGGCTCGGCGACGGGGCCACCGCCGCCGCCCGGGCCCGCGATCGCCACGGGGGCGGCGGCGGTGACGTCGAAGGTCTCCTCGAACTGCTTCACGAACTCGGAGAGCTCGATGAGGGTGAGCTCCTTGAACGCGTCGATGAGCTCTTCGGTGCTGAGCTTCGCCATGGTGGCGGTCCTTCCTGTGCTGGGGTGATCCGCAGGTGTGCGCCTGCGGGCGGGTGGTGTGGTCGTGCTCCGCGGCCGCGCTCAGGCGGCTTCGGAACCGGCCTGCTTCTCCCGCAACGCTTCCACGGTGCGGACGGTCTTCGACAGCGGCGCCTGGAACAGCGACGCGGCCTTGGACTGGGACGCCTTGAGGACACCGGCGACCTTGGCCAGGAGGACCTCGCGGCTCTCCAGGTCGGCCAGGGCCGTGACCTCAGCGGCGCTGATGGCGCGACCGTCGAGCATGCCGCTCTTGACGATCAGCTGGGGGTTGGCCCTCGCGAAGTCACGCAGACCCTTGGCCGCCTCCACCGGGTCACCGGTGATGAAGGCGATCGCGGAGGGGCCGGACAGCTGCCCCTCGAAAGCCGTGACGCCGGCTTCCTTCGCGGCGATGCTGGTCAGCGTGTTCTTGAGGACCGCGTAGGTCGTGTCAGGACCCAGCGCCCGGCGCAGGTTGGTGATCTGCGCGACGGACAACCCCCGGTACTCGGTGAGCACGGCGGCGTTGGACGCCTCGAACAGGGCCGTGATCTCCTTCACGGCCGCGATGTTCCTGGGCTTCGGCACGGGTGCCCTCCTTCCTTCGTCTCGGGGGAGCCGGTCGGGCCCTGGACGCACGAAACGCCCCGGCGCAGGCGCGGCACGGGGCGTCGAAGGTCGGAACTCTCGAAGCTCTTGCTCACCTGCGCAGGTCGCCCGTGTGCACGGGGCCTTCGGCCGCTCCCCGGAGGAGGCGGCGACCGGCGGTCTTCGGTACCCCACCAGCGTACACGCCGCCGCGGGGTGGTCCCGACCACGAGCGCGAGGCCCGCCGGGTCCACGGGAGACGGGACGCCGCAGGGGCGGGACCCCTGTCGGGATCCCGCCCCTGCGGGTGGTGCGGGTCGTGCCGCCCGGTCTCAGGCGGAGGTGGCCTCGCCCGTCAGGTTGCGGGTGAGGGCCGGGTCCACGGGGATGCCGGGGCCCATCGTCGTCGTGATCGTCGCCTTGCGCAGGTAACGACCCTTGGAGGACGACGGCTTCAGGCGCAGCACCTCGTCGAGCGCGGCGGAGTAGTTCTCGACGAGCTGGGTGTCGTCGAAGGACGCCTTGCCGATGATGAAGTGCAGGTTGGCGTGCTTGTCGGTGCGGAACTCGATCTTCCCGCCCTTGATCTCCGTGACGGCCTTGGCCACGTCCATGGTCACGGTGCCGGTCTTCGGGTTCGGCATGAGGCCGCGGGGGCCCAGCACCTTGCCCAGACGGCCGACCTTGCCCATGAGGTCCGGCGTCGCGACGGCGGCGTCGAAGTCGAGGCGGCCCTTGGCCACCTCGTCGATGAGCTCGTCGCCACCGACGACGTCGGCGCCGGCGGCCTCGGCCTGCGCGGCGCGGTCACCGACGGCGAAGACCAGCACGCGGGCGGTCTTGCCGGTGCCGTGCGGCAGGTTGACGGTGCCGCGGACCATCTGGTCGGCCTTGCGCGGGTCCACCCCGAGGCGGAACGCGACCTCGACGGTCGCGTCGTACTTCACGGTGGAGGTCTCGCGCGCCAGCTTCACGGCGTCGAGGGGGGCGTAGAGCTCGTCGCCGTCGATCTTCTCGACGGCGGCGCGGTAGGCCTTGCTGCGCTTCACTGCTGCTCCTTCGTTGCGGGAGGTCGTGGTCGGACGGGCCGCGCGGGCCCTGCCACTGGGACCGGCCGAGCGGGTGCTCAGTCGGAGACGGTGATGCCCATGGAGCGGGCGGTGCCGGCGATGATGCGCGCGGCCATGTCCACGTCCTTGGCGTTGAGGTCCTGGAGCTTCTGCTCCGCGATCTCGCGCACCTGGGCCTGGGTGAGGTTGGCGACCTTCTTCACGTGCGGCTCGCCCGACCCCTTGTCGACGCCGGCGGCCTTCTTGATGAGCTCGGCGGCCGGCGGGGTCTTGGTGATGAAGGTGAACGAGCGGTCCTCGTAGACCGTGATCTCGACCGGGATGACGTTGCCGCGCTGGGCCTCGGTCTGGGCGTTGTACGCCTTGCAGAACTCCATGATGTTCACGCCGTGCTGACCGAGCGCGGGGCCGATCGGCGGGGCCGGGGTCGCCTGGCCGGCCTTGATCTGGAGCTTGATGAGCCCGGCGACCTTCTTCTTGGGGGGCATGAGCGATCCCTTCCTCGGATGCGTGAACGGCCCTTCGGTGCCCGCGGATCGGGCGACGAGCGGTTGGAGGCCGCCGTCCAGTCTACGACGGCCGCGCCCGGGCTCTGGACCGCGCGCGGGCCCGGAGAAGAGCGAACCCCCCGACCCGGTGCGGGACAGGGGGTTCGCTCGTGCTGGAGCGCGTCAGATCTTGGCGACCTGGTTGAAGTTGAGCTCGACGGGCGTCTCACGGCCGAAGATCGAGACCAGCACGGTGAGCTTCTGGCGGTCGGCGGAGATCTCCGAGACCGTCGCCGGGAGGGTCTCGAAGGGACCCTCCATGACCGTGACGGACTCCCCGACCTCGAAGTCGACCACCTTGGCCGGCGTCGCGGTGGCGGTGCCACCGCCGGTCGAGGGCTTCTCCCCCGCCTGCGGCTTGGGCGTCATGCTTGGGGCGAGCATCGAGAAGATCTCGTCCTGCGACAGCGGCACGGGCTGGTGGGTGTTGCCGACGAAGCCGGTGACGCCCGGGGTGTGCCGGACGGCGCCCCACGACTCGTCCGTCAGGTCCATGCGGACGAGGACGTACCCGGGGATCCGCACGCGGCGCACGTTCTTGCGCTGGCCGTTCTTGACCTCGACGACCTCCTCCATGGGCACCTCGACCTGGAAGATGTAGTCCTCCATGTTGAGGGACGTCATGCGCGTCTCGAGGTTGGTCTTCACGCGGTTCTCGTAGCCGGCGTAGGAGTGGATGACGAACCACTCGCCGGGCATGCGCCGCAGCTTCTTGCGGAACTCCTCGGCCTCGTCGACCTCGCCCTCACCGGTGTCGAGCGCCTCACCGGCCCCCTCGTCCGCGCCGCCCCCGGCCAGGACGTCGTCGGACCCGGCGCCCAGGTCGCCCGTCCCGGCGCCGTCGAGCTCGGCCTCGGGTGCGCCGAGGGCGTCGCCCACGGGGGCCGCGGGGGTGTCAGCGGACTGCTCGTCGTCGGCTTCGACGTCCGCCTCGACGTCGTCGCGGACGTCCTCGGCGTCGTAGGACTGGGTCGCGTCGAACTGCTCGTCCGACCGGTCGTCGTCCGAGGGACGACCCCACTGCTCCGACACGTGCTGACCTGCTTCCTTCGGGGTTCGGGACTCACGCGCCCCGGGCGGGGACGCGCCGACGTTCGTCAGGACCCGAACACCAGCAGGATGAGCTTGCCGATGCCGTAGTCCAGCAAGGAGACGAAGAGCATCATCACCACGACGAAGACGAGGACGACGCCCGTGTAGCTCAACAGGTCCCGGCGGCTCGGCCAGACGACCTTGCGCAGCTCCTCGACGACCTGCCGCAGGAACAGGAGGAGACCGGTGCGCCGCTTGGACTCGCCGGGCTCGGCCACGGCCTTCGTCGTCTGGCTCACGTCGGCTGCCCCGCTCCTGTGCTCGCCTCCTGGGAACGTGGGCCGGGAGACCGGCCCACGGGTGGTGCTCGCAGGGCAGGAGGGACTCGAACCCACAACCGCCGGTTTTGGAGACCGGTGCGCTACCAATTGCGCCACTGCCCTTCGCGGATCGCCCGCCGTGAGGCGTGCTCCACCGCAGCGGTACGGGGACCGCCGTGACCACCATAGGTGACGGCGGCCCCGCGAGTCGAACCGTCCCCCGGCGGGGGTGGGAGGATGAGCCGCGTGACCGCGCAGACGAGTCCCCAGCCCACCGCCCCCGAGCAGGCCCGGACCCGGGTCTCGGCCCGCGTCGGCGGCATCGCGGAGTCCGCGACCCTCGCGGTGGACGCCAAGGCGAAGGCGCTGAAGGCCGCGGGCCGGCCGGTCATCGGCTTCGGCGCCGGCGAGCCGGACTTCCCCACCCCGCAGGCCGTCGTGGACGCGGCCGTCGCGGCCTGCCAGGACCCCGCCAACCACCGGTACACGCCCGCCGGGGGGCTGCCCGCGCTCAAGGAGGCGATCGCGGCGAAGACGCTGCGCGACTCCGGGTACGAGGTCTCCCCCGGTCAGGTCCTCGTGACCAACGGCGGCAAGCAGGCCGTGTACGAGGCGTTCGCGGCGATCCTGGACCCCGGCGACGAGCTGCTGCTGCCGGCGCCGTACTGGACCACGTACCCCGAGGCGGCCCGGCTGGCCGGCGGGGTGGCGGTCGAGGTGTTCGCGGGTCTCGACGCGGGCTACAAGGTGACCGTCGACCAGCTGGAGGCGGCGCGGACCCCGCGCACCAAGGCGCTGCTGTTCTGCTCCCCGTCCAACCCCACGGGCGCCGTCTACGCGCCCGAGGAGGTCCGGGCGATCGGCCACTGGGCGCTCGAGCACGGCGTCTGGGTCGTCACCGACGAGATCTACGAGCACCTCGTCTACGACGGCGTGCGCGCCGCGTCGATGCCCGTGGAGGTCCCCGAGCTCGCCGACACGACGATCGTGCTCAACGGCGTCGCGAAGACCTACGCCATGACGGGCTGGCGGGTGGGCTGGATGATCGCGCCGGCCGACGTCGTCGGGGCCGCGGGCAACCTGCAGTCGCACCTGTCGTCCAACGTCGCCAACGTGTCCCAGCGGGCGGCCGTGCGGGCCCTCACGGGCGACCTGACGGCCGTCGCGCAGATGCGGGAGGCCTTCGACCGCCGTCGCCGGACGATGGTCTCGATGCTCGACGCGATCGAGGGGGTCCGGTGCCCGCTGCCGCAGGGCGCGTTCTACGCGTACCCCAGCGTCGAGGGGCTCATCGGGAAGTCGTTGCGGGGGCACGAGATCACGTCCTCGGCGCGGCTGGCCGAGCTGATCCTCACCGAGGCCGAGGTCGCGGTCGTCCCGGGCGAGGCGTTCGGACCCGGCGGGTTCCTGCGCCTGTCCTACGCGCTGGCCGACGCCGACCTCGTCGCAGGCGTCGAACGGGTCCAGCGGCTGCTGGCCGAGGTGCGCTGACCCGGCGTCGGCCGGTCGCGCACGCGCAGGCGGCACCATGGGGACCGTGCCGACACCCCGGGAGCGCTGGTCGAAGACGGACCCGCGGGGCGCGGGGTCCTGGTGGGTGCGCAGCGTGCCGGGGTGGCACGGGGCGTTCGCCCTGTTCGTCGTCATCGCCGCGGCCGTCCTCCTCGCCTCGCGCGACCCCGACCGGGGCGCGGCGGCCCTGGCCGTCGGCGCCGTCGCCGTCGCGTACGCGGCGCTGGGGGTCCCCGGCGCCCGCCGGCGGGACTGGCGGGCCCGGGCCTACCTTGCCGTCGCGGTCGCGGGGTGCTGCGCGGCCTACGCGGCGGACCCCCAGCTGAACTTCCTGCTCTTCATCGCCTTCCCGCAGACGTGGTTCCTCACCGACACCCGCCGCGAGGGCGTGCTGTGGACGGTGGCGACCGCGCTGGCGGGCCTGGTCGGGATGGCCGCCGGGTACGGGCCGACGGTGGGCACGATGGACATCGCGGTGTCGATGCTCGTGTCCGTCGGGTTCACGTGCGTGCTCGGCGTGTGGATCTCGTTCGTGGTCGAGCAGAGCGCCGACCGCGCCGAGCTCATCGCCGAGCTGGAGGACACCCGGGCCGAACTCGCTGCGGCGCACCACGACGCGGGAGCGGCGGCGGAGCGCGCGCGGATGGCCGCCGACATCCACGACACCCTGGCGCAGGGGTTCACGGGCATCCTCCTGCTCGCGCGGTCGGCCCGGGCGGTGGCGCGCGAGGAACCGGCCCGGCGCTCGCTCGGCCTCATCGAGGACGCGGCCCGGTCCGGGCTCACCGAGGCGCGGACCCTCGTCGCCGCGATGAGCCCCGTCGGGCTGGAGGACGCCGGCACGCTCGCGGAGGCGCTGCGGCGCCTCGCCGAACGGGTCTCGCGCGAGAGCGGGGTGCGCGTCGAGGTCGTCGTGACGGGCCAGGACCCCCGCTCGCTGCCCCGGGCCCAGCAGGTCGTGCTGCTGCGGGCGGCGCAGGAGGCGCTCGCGAACGTGCGCAAGCACGCGGGGGCGGTCCGGGCCCAGGTGGTGCTCTCGGGCGCCGAGGGGACCGCGGCGCTGGAGGTCCGGGACGACGGCGTGGGCCTCGTCCCCGCCGACCTGGCCGGCAGCACCGGCTTCGGGTTGACGGGGATGCGCCGGCGCGTCGAGGAGGTCGGCGGGGTGCTCGACGTGGCCGGGGAACCGGGCGCGGGGACCCGCGTGCGGATCGCGGTGCCCACGGGACCCGTCGACCACCTCGGTGGTGGTGCCGGGTGATCCGCGTCCTCGTCGTCGACGACCACCCCGTCGTCCGCGGCGGCATCGAGGCGCTCCTGGCGACCGCGGGTGACCTGGAGGTCGTGGGCAGCGCCGGGGACGGGCTGGAGGCCGTGGAGCTCGTCGCCTCGCTGCGGCCCGACGTCGTCCTCATGGACCTGCGGATGCCGGGGCTGGACGGGGCGAGCACGACGGAACGGATCCGGGCCGAGCACCCCTGCGTGCACGTGCTGGTGCTCACCACGTACGAGACGGACGCCGACATCGTGCGCGCCGTCGAGGCGGGCGCCACGGGGTACCTGCTCAAGGACACCCCGCTCGTGGAGCTCGTGGACTCGGTGCGGGCGGCCGCGCGGGGTGAGACGGTCCTGGCGCCCCCGGTGGCCGCCCGGCTCATGGCGCGCCTGCGGGCGCCGGTGCAGGAGACGCTCACCCGGCGGGAGCTGGACGTGCTGAGCGCCGTCGCCCGCGGGGCCACGAACGCCGAGATCGGCCGGGAGCTGTTCATCGCCGAGGCGACGGTCAAGACGCACCTGCTGCGGGTGTTCGCCAAGCTCGGCGTGGACGACCGGACGCACGCGGTGACCGTGGCGTTGCAGCGGGGGCTGCTCTCGCCCCCCGCGTGATGCGCGCAGGGGCGCGGGGTCGACCTCGGTGGCCCCACGCGGCCGATCATCGACCCCACGGGGCCACCGAGGCGTTCCACCAGGCCCCTCCGGCCCCGCGCGGAGCCGGGCGTGCTGGCAGACTCACGGAGCGTGACGCGCGCGGTCGAGACCCTCCCCAAGGCCCACCTGCACCTGCACTTCACCGGGTCGATGCGGACCTCGACCCTGCTCGAGCTCGCGCAGCGGCACGGCACCCGGCTCCCCGCGACGCTGAGCTCGCAGGCCATGATCACCCTGTCCCCCGACGCCCGCGGGTGGTTCCGGTTCCAGCGGCTCTACGACGCCGCGCGCGCCTGCGTGCGCACGGCCGACGACATGCGGCGCATCGTCCTGGAGGCGGCCGCCGACGACGCGGCGGAGGGGTCGCGGTGGCTGGAGCTGCAGGTCGACCCCACCTCCTACGCCGTGCACGTCGGCGGCATCACCCCGGCCCTGGAGATCGTCCTGCAGGCCGCGCGCGACGCCACGGCCCTCACGGGGACGCAGGTGGCGGTCGTCGTGGCGGCCAGCCGGATCCGGCACCCCCTCGACGCGCGGACCCTCGCCCGGCTGGCGGCCAGGTACGCCGGGGACGGCCCCGGCACGGTCGTCGGCTTCGGCCTGTCCAACGACGAACGGCGCGGGGACACGGCCGAGTTCGCCGGGGCCTTCGACATCGCCCGGGCCGCGGGGCTGGCGTGCGTGCCGCACTCCGGTGAGCTGCTCGGCGCGCAGCACGTCGAGGCGACGCTGCGGGCCCTGCGCCCGGACCGGCTCGGGCACGGGGTGCGCAGCGGCGAGGACCCGCGACTGCTGGAGCGGCTGGTCCACGCGGGCATCGCGCTGGAGGTCTGCCCGACGAGCAACGTCTCGCTCGGCGTCTACCCCGACCTGCCGCGGGTCCCGTTGCGGCAGTTGGTGTCCGCGGGCGCGATCATCGCCCTGGGCGCGGACGACCCGCTGCTGTTCGGACCGCGGCTGGCCGCGCAGTACCGCAGCGCCCGGGAGGACCACGGCTTCGACGACGAGGGCCTGGCCGGGCTGGCGAAGGCGTCGATCAGCGCCTCGCGGGCCCCGGCGGCGACGAAGGCGGAGCTGCACGCGACGGTGGACGACTGGATCGCGCAGCCCGCCGGGTCCGCGGAACGGGGGACGCGGGGCGTCGCGGTGTGATTGACTCAATGAGTTGATTCATTGATACCGGGAGGTCGCCGTGTTCGCACCGCTCGTCGTCGCCCTACCGCTGACCCTCCTGCTCATCGGCGGGATCGTGGTGGGCTGCGTGCTCCTCGTCCGGCACGCACCCTCGGCGCAGTTCACCCTGCCCGTGGTCCGTGCCCGGCGCCGCGGGACGGTCGTCGCCGGCGCGGCGCTCGCCGTCGCCGTGGCGCTGCTCGTCACCGGGCTGTCGCTGCCGCCGACGTCGCTGCGCCGGACCCAGCTCGTCGCCGTGGCCCCGCTGGCCGCGGCCGCCCTGCACGCGGCGGTCCTCCTGGCCGGGGAGCTCACCTGGCCGCGGCCGGCGCAGCGGCTGCGGTCCGCGCGGCTGGCCGTGCGCACCGTCCGGCAGGACGCGCCGCGCGGGATGGTCGTGCTGTTCGCCGGGGCCTGCGGGCTGCTCTGGGCCGTCTGCGTGGCGGGGACGGTGCTGGCCGACGACTCGGGACGGGGGATCACCGTGTCCGTCCCCCCGAGCACCGGAACCGCCACCCCCTTCCCCGGAGCCTTCTACGCGGGCCCGATCGCGCTCGCGGGGGCCCTGGCCGTCGCGCTGACCGTCGCCGTCCTGCTGCGCGTCCCGCAGCGGCCCACCGTCACGGGGGCCGACGCGGCGACCGACGGCACGCTGCGCCGTGCCGCGGCCCACCGGGCCCTCCGGGCGACGACCGCCGCCGTCCTGACCACCGCGGCAGCGCTCGTCGCCGTCGGCGGGTCCGCCGCCCACCGAGCGGGCGGGTCCTGGAGCTACGAGGAGGGCGGAAGGGTCGTGACGGGGACCACGAGCCTGCCGCCCGCCCTCGACGCCGTCGCGGCGGGCGTGGCCCTGTCGGGCGTCCCGCTGCTGCTCCTGGCCCTCGCCGTCCTGCTCGTCCCGGCCCGTGGCCTTCAGCGCGAGCGCGTGCTCTCGTGAGCGAGCTGCGGGTCCTCGTCGACACGGCCTCGGCCGTCCCCGCCTACGAGCAGCTGCGCGAGCAGGTCACGACCCTCGTGACGACCGGTGCGCTGCGCGAGGGCGACCGGCTGCCCGCGGCGCGCGCGCTCGCGGCGGACCTCGGACTCGCGGTGGGGACCGTGCAGCGGGCCTACCGCGAGCTGGAACTGGCGGGGACGGTGGTCTCCCGGCGACGGACCGGGACCGTCGTCGCGGCCGGGGTGAGCGTGGAGGAGGACGTGCGGTGGGCCGCGGAGGGGTTCGTCGAGCGGGCGCTCAGCTCGGGACTGACCCCCGACCAGGCGCTCGACGTCGTCCGCGCGGCCCTGGACTCGGTGGGACGGTCCCGGCGTCCCGTCGGCTGAAGCCCGTCAGTCGAGCGAGGCCCCCACGAGCACGGGCTCGTTGACGAGCCGCACCCCGAACTCCCTCTCGACGCCGTCGGCCACGGTCCGGGCGAGGTCGAGGAGGTCGGTGGCCGTGGCGGACCCGCGGTTGGTCAGGGCGAGGGTGTGCTTCGTCGACAGGGTCGCCGGGCCGGGGGCGCCGAACCCCTTGCCGAACCCGGCGCGGTCGATGAGCCAGGCGGCGGACGTCTTGACCCGGCCGTCCCCGGCGGGGAACCGCGGCGCCTCGGGGGGGAGCGCCGCGGCCTCCTCGGGGGTCAGCACGGGGTTGGTGAAGAAGGATCCGGCGCTCCACGTGTCGTGGTCGCTGCGGTCGGCCGGGTCCCACACCATCCCCTTGCCCGCGCGCAGCTCCAGCACCGCGCGGCGCACGTCGCGGGCGGGGGCCAGGTCGCCCACCGCGACGCCGAGGCGGCGGGCCAGCTCCGGGTAGCGGACCTCGGAGGCGTGGGCGCGCAACGGGAACTGGAACGTCACGGCCAGGACGACGTAGCGGCTCTCGGGGTGCGGGCCGTTCAGGGCCACGCGGGAGCGCTTGAGCAGCGAGGTCCGGTAGCCGAAGCCCAGCTCGGCGGCCACGAAGGTCTTCCGCCGCCGCTCCACCCGGTCCCAGGTGCGGACGGTCTCGACCGTGTGGGCGACCTCCTGGCCGTACGCGCCGACGTTCTGGACGGGGGTGGCGCCGACGCTGCCGGGGATGCCGGACAGGGCCTCCACGCCGGCCCAGCCCCGCTCGACGGCGGTGGCGACGAAGTCGTCGAAGCGGTGGCCGGCGGCGACGGTGACGATCCCGCCGCCGCACGCGTCCTCGGAGGCCACCTGCACGCCCTCGGTGGCGACGTGGACGACCGTGCCGTCGAACCCGGCGTCGGCGACGAGGAGGTTGGACCCGCCCGCGACGAGGAGCAGCGGCTCGCCCGCCGCGTCGGCCGCGGCGACCGCGGTCACCAGCTCGTCCTCGGTGCGCGCCTCGACGAGGCGCCGGGCCGGTCCCCCGACGCGCAGGGTGGTGAGGTCGGCGAGGGTGGTGGTCACGAGGACAGCTTGCCCTCCGGGCGGCGGCGCGCCGATCCGAGGGCCGTCCCGTCGGCGTGCGGGGCGGTGGCCCCGGCCACGAACGACCCCACGACGGCCGCGACCGCGGCGGCGACCACGGCCGTCATGACGCCGACGTGGTCGGCGAGCAGCCCGAGCAGGGGCGGGCCGGCGAGGAACGCCGTGTAGCCCACGGAGGACACGACGCTGACGCGCACGGCCGCGTTGACCTCCTGGTCACCGGCCGCGCTCATGCCGGTCGGGAAGCCCAGGGCCGTGCCGAGCCCCCACAGCAGGGCGCCCGCCACCGCCACACCCACGTTCGGGGACAGCACGAAGGCGCCGATCCCGACGGCGGCGACCGCGGCGCTGAACCGCAGGGCGCGGACCCGGCCGAAGGTCTCCAGCGCCCAGGGGCCACCGAGGCGACCAGCCGTCATGGCGACGACGAAGACGGTGAAGCCCGCGACGCCGACGGAGTGGGCCGCCTCGTGGCCGTCGACGATGCCGAGGGCGAGCCAGTCGTTGGCGGTCCCCTCGACGAACGCCATGCACAGGACGAGGACGCCGATGACGAGGGTGCGGGGCTCGCGCCACGCCTGACCCAGCGTGATGCTGCCCGCGGGGCGCTCCTGTCCCGCCGCGGGGGCCGCGCCCACGAGGAACGAGCGGGTGGCGATCGCCGTCCCCGTGACGACGAGGACGGCGAACCCCGCCAGGTGCGCCCAGGTCGGCACGCCCAGGCGCAGCAGGAGGACGGCGAGCCCGGCGGACAGCACCGTGCCCAGGCTCCACGCGGCGTGGAAGCGGGACATGATCGCGCGGTCGAGCCGTCGCTCGACGGCCGAGCCCTCGACGTTCATGGCGACGTCCCAGCTCGCCGTCCCGGCGCCGGCGACGAACAGGCCGACGGCGGCCGGGACCACGAGCCCGAGGCCGTCGACGGACAGCCCCACGACGACCAGGCCGGTCGCGACGGCCACCGACCCCAGGAAGACCGTGCGGGCCGGGCCGATGCGCAGGACGACGGCCCCGGCCAGCGGCATGGCGGTGACCGACCCCAGGGAGAGCGCCAGCAGCAGCAGGCTCATCCGGGCGTTGGACAGGTCCAGGGTGTCGCGGACGGAGGGGATGCGGGACACCCAGGCCGACGTGAAGGCGCCGTTGAGGACGAACGCCGCGTACACGGCCGTCCGCGCCCGCAGCGCCGCGGTGGCGGGGACGGGCGGGGTGGTCACCGGAGCGCGACGACCGCGCGGGCTCGCGTCAGGACCTTCGCGCCGGCGCTGGTGACGACGAGGTCGACCTCGGCGGTGCCGGCGGCCTCGTCGAGCGCGACGACCGTCCCCGCCACCTCGACGACGGCCGGTGCGTCGGCGGGGACGACGACGGGCGCGGTGAACTTCGTGCCGTAGGACAGCACGCGCGCGGGGTCGCCGACCCAGTCGGCGACCACGGTGCCCGCCAGGCCCATCGTCAGCATCCCGTGGGCGATGACGTCGGGCAGCCCGACCGAGCGCGCGGTGGCCTCGTCGAGGTGGATCGGGTTGCGGTCGCCCGAGGCCTCGGCGTAGGAGCGCAGGTCTTCGCGGGACAGCTCGTAGCGGGCGGTCGGCAGCTCGGTGCCGACCTCGGCGCTCAGCTCCTCGCTCACGAGGTCTCCTCCGGGGCGGGCGCGGGGTCGGGGGCGCGGACGACGAGCATCGAGACGACCGTCGTCAGCGGGGTGCCGTCGGCGAGGGTCAGCTCGACGCGCGTGGTGACCATGGCGTTGCCGCGCACGACGCGGACGCGGTCGACGTGCAGCTCGGCGGCCACCTCGTCACCGGCGACGATCGGGCGGTGGTGGGTGAACTGCTCCTCGCCGTGCACGACGCGGGAGAAGTCGATCCCGGCGGCCGGGTCGGCGACGAACTGCTGCTCGGCGGCCTGGGCGAGGGTGACGGCGAACGTCGGGGGCGCGACCACGTCGGCGTGGCCGGCCGCACGGGCCGCGCCCGAGTCGTGGTGGCTGGGGTGGGCCGCCCGCACGGCCCGGGCGAAGGCCCGGACCGCGTCGGCGGTCACCAGGGTCGCCCCGGTGGAGGGGTAGACGCGCCCCGCGAAGGACTCGTCGACGGTGACGGTCACGGCGGTGCGGCTCCCCGGTCGGGACGAGAGGGTCAGCGGGTCTCGCGGTGCGTGGTCTTCTTGCCGCAGCGCGGGCAGAACTTCGCCAGGTCGAGACGGTCGGGGTCGTTCCGGCGGTTCTTCTTGGTGATGTAGTTCCGCTCCTTGCACTCGGTGCAAGCCATGGTGATCTTCGGGCGGACGTCGGTGGTCTTGGCCACGGCGGGTGCCTCTTCCTCGGTCTGTAGCGACTGCGTGTCGTCAACTGCGGGCGGTGTCCAGGACTGCTCCGCCGAACTGCCTACCAGGGTACGCGATGAGCGCACGACGCCCGGACGCGCGACGAGCGGCCACCGGGACGGTGACCGCTCGGGGCGCGTCGTGCGCTGTAGCGAGGGCCGGACTTGAACCGGCGACACAGCGATTATGAGCCGCTTGCTCTACCAACTGAGCTACCCCGCCGTGCGTCCGGCGGAGGCCGCCGGCTGCGAGCCCCGATCGAGGATTGAACTCGAGACCTCTTCCTTACCAAGGAAGTGCTCTACCACTGAGCTATCGGGGCAGTGCTGCGATGTTGCTGGTCGTACTGCCGCGTGCGCGGCCGGTGAAGACCTTACACGGCACGACCCGGTGCTCCGCGCGGAGCACCGGGTCGCGACTCGCGACGTGGCGGGTGATGGATTCGAACCAACGTAGGCTACGCCGGCGGATTTACAATCCGCTCCCTTTGGCCGCTCGGGCAACCCGCCAGTGCCACCAGCGAGCTGGTGACGGGTGAGACGATAGCAAGCCCGAGGCACTGCTCGGAAACCGAGATCCCGATCCACACCAGGAGGACCCCCCTCGTGCCCAGCGAGTCGTCGTTCGACGTCGTCAGCAAGGTGGACCGCCAGGAGGTCGACAACGCCCTCAACCAGGCCGCCAAGGAGATCTCCCAGCGCTACGACTTCAAGGGCGTCGGGGCCGACGTCCGCTGGAGCGGGGAGTCGATCCTCATGGTCGCCAGCTCCGAGGACCGCGTGAACGCGGTGCTCGACGTGCTGCAGACCAAGCTCGTCAAGCGCGGGGTGTCCCTCAAGGCGCTCGACACCTCCGAGCCGCTCCCGTCCGGCAAGGAGCACCGCATCACCGCCACCCTCAAGGAGGGCCTGGCCCAGGACGTCGCGAAGAAGATCGGCAAGATCATCCGCGACGAGGGTCCCAAGGGCGTCAAGACGCAGGTCACCGGCGAGGAGATGCGCGTCAGCTCCAAGAGCCGCGACGACCTGCAGGACGTCATCGCGCTGCTCAAGGGGGCCGACCTCGACGTCGCGCTCCAGTTCGTGAACTACCGCTGAGGTGACCGAGACCCCCCCCGGGGGTCCCGCGGGTCAGGGCCGGCGAGCCCCGCTCGACCCGGCGGTGGCCGGCACCGACCGGCGGTGTCCTCGCGGGGTGCTCCGGGGGTGCGGCGGCGCCGGTGCGGACCTCCCCGCCGGCCCCGCCCCGGCGCCGTCGGGCCCACCGGCCGGTCGACCCCTCAGCGCCGGTAGCCGGCGAGGGCCTCCAGCCGCGCGATGCGCTCGGCCATGGGTGGGTGGGTGGAGAAGAGCTTGGCGACCCCCTGCCCGCGGAACGGGTTCGCGATCATCATGTGGCTGGAGTTCACGAGCTCGCGCTCGGGCGGCAGCGGCAGCTGACGGGTGCCCATCTCCAGCTTGCGCAGCGCGGAGGCCAGGGCCAGCGGGTCCCCCGTCAGCTTGGCGCCGTCCTCGTCCGCGTCGTACTCGCGGGTGCGGGAGATCGCGAGCTGGATGACGGTCGCGGCCAGCGGGGCCACGAGGGAGAGCAGCAGCATCGCGAGCGGGTTGGGCCGGTCCTCGTCGCGCCCCCCGCCCAGCACCGAGCCGAAGAACAACCCGAACTGCGCGATCGAGGTGATGACCCCGGCGAGGGCGCCGGCGACCGAGCTGGTGAGGATGTCGCGGTTGTAGACGTGCATCAGCTCGTGGCCGAGGACCCCCCGCAGCTCGCGCTCGTCGAGCAGCTGCAGGATGCCCTCGGTGCAGCACACGGCCGCGTTCTGCGGGTTGCGTCCCGTCGCGAAGGCGTTCGGCGCCATGGTCGGTGACACGTGCAACCGGGGCATCGGCTGACGCGCCGCCGTCGACAACTCGCGCACGATCCGGTACATCGCGGGCTGCTCGGCCTCGGAGACCGGGCGTGCCCGCATGGCGCGCAGGGCCAGCGTCGCGGAGTTCCAGTAGCCGTAGGCCGACGTCCCGACGCCGATGAGGACGAAGACCAGGAGGATCACGGGGGCGCGGAACGAGGACGCCAGCAGGCCCCCGATGAGCAGCAGCACGGCCCAGATCGCGCCGAAGAGCACGGCGGTCTTGACCCCGTTGTGGTGCCGGTGCATGCCGTCCCTTCCCCCGGGTGAGTCTCGTCAGGCTGAACGCGGCACGCCCGCCGCGCGTTCCGCCACCCCCCACCGGTGCCGGGCCCCTCGGGACGGCGCGGCGACCCGGGCGCGCCCCACGACGACCGGCACACCGGGCCCAGTCGGGAGGACCACCCGCGGTGGTTGCGTCACGCGGCAGGACTGTGAGTGACTTCCAGGGGGCGTCGAGGCAACGTGCAGGACTCACCGGGACTCCCCGGGACTCATCGGGAACCACCAGGACGGGGACGCGGCGCGTGGAGGCGAGCAGTGCGGGCACGACCACCCCCACGACCACCCCCACGACCAGCACCACGACCGGCCGTCGCGACGCGACCCTGCTGGGCCTGGCGACCGCGCTGGCCGCCACCGACACCGTCGAGGACGTGGCCCTCGCGGTGCGCGACCTCGTGCGCCGGGACCTCGACGCGAGCTACACGTCGGTCTCGATGATCGACGGGCCCTGGCTCACCACCCCCGCCCTCGGTCAGCTCGACGACGACACCGAGCAGCGCTGGCTGCGGCTGCCGCTCGACGTCGACTCCCCCGCCCACCGCGTCGCCCGCACCGGCCGCCCCCTCGTCTTCCACCGCCAGCGCGACCTGCTGGAGACCTTCCCCGGCGCCGCCGACACCTACCGGCGCGCGGGCCTGCGTTCCGGGGTCGTGCTGCCCCTGCTGGTCGCCGGCGGGTTCCGCATCGGCGCGCTGACGATCGCGTGGGACGTCGAGCGGACCCTGGGCGAGGAGGAGGCCGTCCTCGTGGCGGCCGTGGCCGACGCGATCGCCCAGGCCGCCCGGCGCGCCCAGCTGTACCGCGAGCGCCGCGACGTGGCCCACACGCTGCAGGCCGCGATGCTGCCGGAGCTGCCCGCGCTGCCGGGGTTGCAGCTCGCCAGCCGGTACCTGCCGTGGTCGCCGACGGACGAGCAGGTCGGCGGGGACTGGTACGACGCGATGGCCCTGCCCGACGGCGGGGTGCTCCTGCTCATCGGCGACGTCGCCGGGCACGACATCGAGGCCGCCGCCCGGATGGGCCGGGTGCGCTCGATGTTCCGGGCGCTGGCGGTCGACCGCCCCGAGGAGCACCCGGCGGCCCTGGTCCGGCGGCTGGACCACGTCCTGGACGTCCTGGGGGACGCCACGCTCGCGACGCTGGCCGTCGTGCGCCTGGACCCGCCCGGGCACCCGCGGGTCGTGCGCTGGACGCTCGCCGGGCACCCGCCGCCGCTGCTCGTCGACGCCCGGGGCGGCAGCACGGCCCTGGCGGCGGAACCGGACCTGCCGCTGGGCGTGGCCCCGGAACGGGCCCGGCACGACCACGTCCACGACTGGCCCGCCGGGGGGACGCTCGTCCTCTACACCGACGGCCTGGTGGAGCGGCGCGGGCGCGACGTCGGGCAGGGCGTCCTCGTCCTGCGGGCGAGCCTGGAGCGCTCCCGCGCGGCGCCGCTGGAGACCCTGCTCGACGAGCTCGTCACCGAGCACGTCGCGAACTCCGAGGACGACTGCGCGGTGCTGGCCGTGCGCGACGTCGGCTGACCTCCCGTCGCGTCCGGGGCCGGGGTGGCGAGGAGGGCCCGCAGGACCGAGCATCGACCCCGGCCGGTCCCTCCCCCGCCCCGCGGGTCGAGCACAGGTGGTGGTGTCACAGTGCGGAGCGTGAGACCCCTCCGCGTCTTCGCCGTCGTGCTGCTCCTGCTGGGCAGCGTGGCCGCCTCCCTGCCCGAGGAGTCCGGCGCGGTGACCGACAGCACCCGGGACGGCGGGTCCGGGCGCCCGACGCGCGTCGTCTCCCTCGGCGACTCCGTCCCGACCGGCGCCCAGTGCAACTGCTCCCCGTTCCCGGTCCTCGTCGCGGCCGACCTGGCGGCCCCCGGGCAGCGTGTCGGGCTCGAGCAGCTCGCCGAGGACGGCGCGACGTCCGACGACGTCGCGGCCACGGTCGAGGAGAACCTGTCGGACTTCTCCGCCACCGACGTTGTCCTGCTCGAGGCCGGCGCCAACGACGTCGCCGACCTGGTCGACGGGTCCGACCCCCTGCCGGACGAGCAGCAGGTCGACGCCGCCGCGGCCGAGGCCGTCGCCACCGTCTCGGCCACCGTCGGCCGCATCGCGCCCACCGGCGCGCGGGTGGTCGTCCTGGACTACTGGGCCGTGGGTCTCGACGGGGCGGTCGCCGACCAGGAGTACACGCCGGCCCAGCGGGCCGTGCAGGAGCAGCTGACGGACTCCTTCGACGACCGGCTGCAGGCGGCCGTGGACGCCGAGGGGGCGCGGGTGACGTTCGTGGGCCTCCGGCAGGTCTTCCACGGCGACGACGGGAGCCTGGACCCCGCGCCGCTGCTGGCCGACGACGGCGACCACCCGAACGCGGAGGGCCAGCGGGCCATCGCGGACGCCGTGCTGGCGGCGCTGTCCTCCGAACGCGCTCCACGTTCACCGGACATCCGCTGAGAACGCTCCCTCCCGGTCCTCCCCGCCCCGATGATCGGGAGGAACGCCCACCGGCGTTCGCAGGCACGGGGGAGGTTCCACGGTGGGTCTGTCGAGTCCGGTCACCCAGGGGGTGGCCATCGGGGTGGCGTGCGCGGCACTGGTCGCGATCGTCGTCGGCTGGCGGCTGCTGGCGCGACGGGGGGTGCTGGCGCTGCTCGGCCGGGCGGCCTCGCTCATCGCGGTCAACCTGACCGTCCTCGTGGCGGTGTTCCTCGTCGTGAACTCCGAGTTCGGCCTGTACTCCGACTGGGACGACCTCCTGGGCACCCGGTCCGCCCAGTCCGCGACGACCACCACGACGTCCGGCGGGGACACCGGCGGCACGACGACGGTGAGCGACCCGAAGGCCGAGCAGATCGCGGGCTACGACGGCCGCGTGTTCCGGGCGCAGGTGCCCGGACCGGCGTCCGGCGTCACCGGGACGGTGCTCGTCATGCTCCCCGCCGGGTACGGCACGAAGCCCGCCCCGGCCGGCGGGTACCCCGTCGTCGAGGCCTTCCACGGCTACCCGGGGACCCCGCAGCAGTGGCTGGACGCGATGGACGTCCAGCCCGCGGTCGACGGCGCCGTGACCAGCCGGCAGATCGTGCCGCCCATCCTCGTGTTCCCCGACCTGGAGATCCCCGCGGGCCGCGACACCGAGTGCGTCAACGGTGGACCCGGTGAGCCGCAACTGGAGACGTGGATGTCGAAGGACGTCCCGGACTGGGTCGAGAGCCACTACCAGGCCGCCCGCACGGCCGCTTCCTGGGCGACGATGGGCCTGTCGATGGGCGGGTGGTGCGCGAACCAGCTGACGATGCTGCACCCGGACCGGTTCGGGGCGACGATCTCCTTCGGCGGGTACTTCACGCCGAACTTCGGGTCGTGGACGCCGTTCGCGCTGGACAGCCCCGCGGGTCAGCGGCTCGACCTCGTGACCCTGGCGAAGGTCAGCCCGCCCGCCGTCCGCGTGTGGGCCATGGCCTCCGAGAGCGACTCGCTGTCCTGGCCGTCGACGTCGGCCCTGGCCGCCGCCGCGCACGGGCCGCTGCAGGTGACGTTGGTGACCCAGCAGCAGGGCGGGCACCGCACGAGCATCTGGGCCGGTTTCGTCCCGCAGGCCCTGGAATGGCTCGGCGAGAACCTGCAGGGCTTCGCGCCGACGTCGGCCTGAGGCCCCTCCCGCGCCCGGGACCCGGGCGCGGGAGGGGGTCAGCGGGTCAGCCGCGGCGGCGGCGCAGTTCGGCGGTGAGGGCGGGCAGGACCTCGGTGAGGTCCCCGACGATCCCGTAGTCGGCGAACTCGAAGACGGGGGCGTCGGGGTCGTTGTTCACCGCGACGACCGTGGCGGAGGCCGCCATGCCGCCCTTGTGGTGCACGGCGCCGGACACGCCGAGCCCGACGTACAGGCGCGGGGAGATCGTCACCCCGGTCTGCCCGACCTGGGCCTCGTGCCCGATCCAGCCCTCGTCGGTGGCGACGCGCGTGGCGCCGACGGCACCGCCGAGGACGTCGGCCAGCTCCTCGACGCCGGAGAAGTCCCCCTCGACGCCGCGGCCGCCGACGACGACGACCTCGGCCTCGGCGAGCGGGGGCCGCTCGCTCGCGGGGCGGCGGGTGCGGGAGACGACCGTGACGGCCCGGGCCGCCGCGGACGCCTCCGCGGTGCGGCGGACGACGACCGGTTCCGCCGCCCCGTCCCGCGCGAGCGCCTGCACGGCGTGCGGGGCCACGGCGACGACCGCGAGCGGACCGGTGACGGCGCAGGCGGTGTCCCAGCCGCCGGCCAGGACGGTCTTGCGGGCGGTCCAGCACCCGTCCTCGACGGCCACGCCGGAAACGCCCGTGACGACACCGGCGCCGGTGCGGACGGCCAGGCGGGCGGCCACCTCCCGCCCCTCGAACGTGGACGGGACGAGCACGAGCCCGACGACGCCGGCGGCGAGGACGGCCTGGAGCGCGTCGACGACCGAGGCCGTCAACCGGGCGTCGGCACCCGAGACCTCCACCTCGTGCACGACGTCCGCGCCGTGGGCCGCGAGCTCGGCCGCCGGAGCCCGGTCCCCCACCCACACGGCGTGGACCTCGCGGCCCAGCCCGCGGGCCAGGGTCAGCAGCTCCAGCGCGGTCGGCCGGACCGTCCCGTCGAGGTGGTCCACGAGGACGGCCACCGATCCACCGGCCTGTCCGCCGTTCTCCCTCTCGTTCACGCGAAACCCTTCTGCGACAGGTAGTCCACCAGGGCGGGCACCGTCTCGGCGTCCCCGGTGACGAGGACGCGGTCGGCCCGCTCGGGGCGTTCGGCGGCGTGCACGACCCGCGTCGCGGACCCGGCCGGGCCGACCGTGGACGGGTCGAGGCCGAGGTCGGCCAGCGACCACGTCGTCACGGGGTGCTTGCGGGCGGCCAGGATCCCCTTGAAGCCCGGGAAGCGGGCGCGGAACGCCTGGTCGGTGACCGAGAGCACCGCGGGGGCCGGCGCGGTGAGCTCCTCGACGTCGGTGGACGTCTCGCGGCGCACCGTCACCACGCCGTCGGCGACGGTGATCCGGTCGGCCAGCGTGAGCTGGGGCCAGCCCAGCAGCTCCGCGAGCGCGGCCGGGACCAGGGAGGTCAGGCCGTCGAGCGCGGCCATCCCGGCCACGACGACGTCGACGGGCGCCTCGGCGTGCAGCTCGGCGATCGCGGCCGCCAGGACCCGCGCGGTCGCCACGGCGTCCGAACCGGCCACGGCGTCGTCGCGCACGTGCACGGCCCCCGAGGCGCCCATGGCGACCCCGCGGCGCACGGCCTCCACGGCGGCGGCCGGGCCCACGGTCAGGACGGTGACGTCGTGCCCCTCACCGGGGAACCCGGCGGCCTCGGCCGTGCGCAGGCCCGCTTCGAGCGCGTCCTCGTCGAGCTCGTTGAGGGTGTCGTCGTCCCCGCCCCGGGCGAGCCGGCCGTCCGGGCGCAGGGACCGGGGCTGCTGGACGTCGGGGACGTGCTTGACGCACACCACGACCCGCACGTCAGGCCTCCCCGGCGCCCGCGCGGCGCGAGGCCTCGATCATGTCCTCGCGGGAGACGACCTTGACGCGCTCGCGGCCCCGCGGCGCACCGAGGGAGCGCTCGTAGGCGTCCAGCGTCTCCCAGTCGGTCCAGGTCAGGACCTCCACGCCCTTGCCGCGCAGGAAGTCCAGCACGGCCTGCGGGTCCGGCTGCTCGGCCCGGGCCAGACCGGCGGCGTCGGAGACCAGGTGCCGGACCGTCTCGGACGCGTCGGACTTCGTGTGCCCGATGAGGCCCACGGGACCGCGCTTGATCCAGCCGGTGCAGTAGACGCCCGGAACGGACCCGCCCTCGGGGTCGGTGACGCGGCCCTCGTGGTTGGCGATGACCCCGGCGAGGGCGTCGAACGGCACCCCCGGCAGCGGGGAACCGACGTAGCCCACCGCGCGGTAGACGGCCTGGACGTCCCAGTCGTGCAGGTCGCCCGTGCCCTCGACCGTGCCGTCGCCGACCAGGCGGGTGCGCTCGGTGCGCAGCCCCGTGACGTGCCCGTCGGGTCCGGTGACGATCTCGGCCGGGGCGTGCAGGAAGTGCAGGTGGATGCGGCGCGAGGCCGTCGAGTCCCCCTCCTTCAAGGTCCAGTCGGTGAGCGTCTTGACGACCTGCCTGGTCTGGTTGGAGGAGGCGATGGCCTGCTCGGACCCCTCGTCGAAGTCGAAGTCCTCCGGGTCCACGACGATGTCGACGTCGGGGACGTGACCGAGTTCACGCAGCTCCAGCGACGAGAACTTCACCTGCGCGGGCCCGCGGCGGGCGAAGACGTGCACGTCGGTGACCGGCGAGGCCTGGAGCACCTCGTGGACGTTGTCCGGGATCTCCGTCGGCAGGAGGTCCTCGGCGTGCTTGGCGAGGATGCGGGCCACGTCCAGGGCGACGTTCCCGGCGCCGAGGACCGCGACGCGCTCGGCCTGCAGCGGCCAGGTGCGCGGGTAGTCGGGGTGGCCGTCGTACCAGGAGACGAAGTCGGCCGCGCCGTAGCTCTCGGGGGCGTCGACCCCGGGGATCTCCAGGCGCGCGTCCTCGATCGAGCCCGTGGAGAAGATCACGGCGTCGTAGTGCCGCCGCAGGTCCTCCAGCGTGACGTCGGTGCCGAAGTCGACGTTCGTCAGGAGGCGGATGTCCCCGCGGGAGAGCACCTTCTCCAGCGCCACGACGATCTGCTTGATGCGCGGGTGGTCGGGGGCGACGCCGTACCGGACGAGGCCGAAGGGCGCGGGCAGGCGCTCGAAGAGGTCGATGCCGACGCCGTCGAACCCGGTGCCCGACAGGTCGGCCTTGGAGAGGATGTCCGAGGCGTAGATCCCGGCCGGCCCGGCTCCGACGACGGCGACGCGCAGCGAACGGTTCGAATCGGTCACAGGTCTCGGTGTCCCTCTCGGTCGGTGCAGCTGGATCGGTGGAGCGAACGTGCGTAGGCAAGCCTAACGCCGGGCGCGGGGCACGACCGCCGTCACGATGGCTGCGTGAACCACGTGGAGGACACCCCGGGCCGGACCCGCCCAGCACGCGCACGGATCGTCCACCGGTCGCGCACCCCCCGCGCCGGGACGGCCGGGGTCGCCGCGGGGCTGGCCTGCTACGGGATGTGGGGGCTGTTCCCCTTCTACTTCCACGCGCTGCGACCGGCGGGGGCGGTCGAGCTGCTGGCGTGGCGGATCGTCTTCTCCCTCGCCCTGTCCGTGGTCCTCGTCACGGTGCTGCGCCGGTGGGCGCGCGTGCTCCTCGTCCTGCGCGACCCGGCCCAGCGCGGGCTGCTCGCGCTCGCGGCGGTCGCGATCGCCGCGAACTGGGGCGTGTACGGCCTGGCCGTCGTCACCGGGCACGTCCTGGAGGCGTCGCTGGGGTACTTCGTCAACCCGCTGCTGACGGTGCTGCTGGGCGTGCTCGTGCTGCGCGAACGGCTGCGCCGGGGGCAGTGGGCGGCCGTCGGGGTGGGCCTGGTCGCGGTCCTGGTCATCACCGCCGACCTGGGGCGGCTGCCGTGGATGGCGCTGACCCTGGCCGTCTCCTTCGGCAGCTACGGCCTGCTGAAGAACCGGCTCGCCCGCCGGGGCGCGGGGGTGGACCCGCTGACGGGGCTGACGGTGGAGACGGGGGTGCTGCTCGTGCCCGCCGTCGCGGCGCTCGCCGTCCTCGGCGACCGGTTGACGTTCGCGAGCGAGGGCCCGCTGCATGCGACGCTGCTCGTCCTGGCCGGCCCCACGACGCTGGTGCCGCTCGTGCTGTTCGCGGCCGCCGCGGCCCGGGTGCCGCTGACGGTCATCGGGATGCTGCAGTACGTCACCCCCGTCCTGCAGTTCGCCGCGGCCCTACTGCTCGGGGAGACGATGCCCACCTCGCGGTGGATCGGCTTCGGCCTCGTGTGGGCGGCGCTGGCCCTGCTGACGGTGGACGTGCTGCGCCACCAGCGGCGGGCCCGGGTCCCGGAACCGGCCGGCTGACCTGGTGGTGCGCTGTGCCGCTGCGGTGGGGGCCGGTCGAGCACCAGACTGCTGACCGTGCTCCCCCCGCTCCTGGCCGGCCGCGCCCGCCGCGACCGCACCCGCCGCCTCGGCGCCGGGGCCGTCGTGCTCCTGGCGGTCCTCGGTGTCCTGTCCGCGATCACCGCCCCCGCCCGCGAACGCTTCGGCCCGCTCCTGGAGGTGCTGCCGCTCGGTGTCCCGCTGCTCGGCAAGACCGTCCTGGTCCCGGTCTCGCTGGCCCTGCTGCTGCTGGCCGGTGGCCTGCGCCGCGGGCAGCGCCTCGCGTGGGGCACGACGATCGGGCTGCTGGCGGCCTCGGTGGTGCTGCACCTGGTCAAGGGCATCGACGTGGAGGAGGCCGCGCTCGACGTCGTGGCCCTGGTCTGGCTGATCGCCAACGCCCGCGCCTTCCCCGTCCTGCCGAGCCCGGCCCGCCGGCGGCAGGCGGTCCGCGTCCTCGTCGTCGGGGCGCTCGCCACGCTGGCGGTGTCCGCGGCGCTCGTCGTGGCCGTCGGGGAGGAGCGGCACCCGCGGGAGACGACCGCCGCCGTCGTCGAACGGCTCGTCGGGGACCGGAGCCGCCCGCTGCCGCGGCTGCGCGGGGACGAGGACCACGTCTTCCTGCCGCTGCTGAACCCCTCGCTGCTGGCCCTGGGCCTGGCCCTGCTCGTCGTGCTGGCCTGGCTGCTGTTCAGCCCGCACCGGGCCCCGCAGCTCACCGCCGAGCAGCGCCTGGCCCAGCGCGAACGCGCCCGTGCGGTCGTCGACGCGCACGGCGGGGACACCCTGGACTTCTTCGCGCTGCGCGACGACAAGGACTTCTTCTTCGCCACCTACCCCGAGGGCGAGGGCGTCGTGGCGCACAGCGTCCGCAACGGCGTGTGCCTCGTCTCCCCCGACCCCATCGGGCCCGGGGAACGCCGCGGCGCGCTGCTGCTGGACTTCCTCGAGCACTGCGAGCGGTCGGGCTGGTCGGTCGCCGTCGTGGGCGCGGCGGCGGACTGGCTGCCCTCGTACGAGGCCGTCGGGCTGCGCCCGGTCTACCTCGGCGACGAGGCCGTCCTGGACTGCTCGAGGTTCTCCCTCAAGGGCTCGGCGATGAAGAGCCTGCGCGGGGCGGTGAACCGCGTCGCCAAGGCCGGGATCACCGTGGAGTTCCACGACGGCGCGACGCTGCCGGCCGCGGTGCGGCAGGAACTGCTGTCGATCTCCGGGGAGTCCCGGCACGGCGGGGCCGAACGCGGCTACTCGATGACGCTGTCGCGCCTGTTCGACCCCGCCGACACCGGCGTGCTCGTGAGCGTCGCCCGCTTCGCCGACGGTCGCCCGGCCGGGTTCGTCCAGTGGGCCCCGGCCCCGAAGGTGCAGGGCTACTCCCTCGACGTCATGCGCCGCTCGACCGCCGAGGACGTGCCCAACGGTCTGACCGACGCGCTCATCGTGGCGACGGCGACCCACCTGGCGGAGAACGGGATGCGCGGGCTCGGCCTGAACTTCGCGGTGCTGCGCGAGGTCGTCGCCGGGGAGCGCGAGGGCACGTTCGCCGACCTCGGCCGCAAGGCGCTGCACGCGCTGTCGCGCAGCGCCCAGATCGAGTCGCTGTGGAAGTTCAACGCCAAGTACGACCCGCAGTGGCGGCCGCGGTACGTCGTCCTGGACTCCGTGGAGTTCTCCGCCGCGCAGGGCTTCACGATCGCCGACGCCGAGGGCGTGGCCGAGCTGCCCGTCGTCGGCCGGTTCCTCGGGCGCCGGCCGTCGACCCCGGCCTCGGGCACGGGGTCCTGAGTGGGGCCGGCGCTGGCGGCCGCCGTCCTGGCCGCCCTGGGGTACGCGGCCGGGTCGATCCTGCAGGCCGTCGGGGTGCGCGGCGGGTCCGGGGCGGCGGCGCTGACGCGGTCCCCGCTCTACCTCACCGGCCTGGGCTGCGACGGGCTGGCGTGGCTGCTGTCCCTCGTGGCGCTGCGCCGGCTGCCGACGTTCGCGGTGCAGTCGCTGCTGGCCGGGTCGCTGGCCCTGACCGTGCTGCTCGCGCGGGCCTTCCTCGGCTCCCGGCTGCGCCCGCGCGACACCGCCGCCGTGCTGGGGCTCGTCGCGGCCCTCGCCGTCGTCGGCGGGGCCGGCACCGAGCAGCCCTCCCCCACCGTCGGGCCAGGTGGGCAGGTCGCGCTGTGCGTGGCCGCGGGGCTCGCGCTCGTCGCCGTGCTCGGGCTGCGCCGCAGCGGGTCGGCGGCCTTCGCCGGGCTCGCCGGGCTCGGCTACTCCGTCGCGGCGCTGGGGGCGCGGGCGGTGACGCTGCCGGACGCGTGGTCGCAGGCGTGGCGGGTCGGGCTCGAACCGGTGGCGTGGGCCGTGGTGGTGGCCGGGGTCGCGGGCACGCTCGGGTACGCGGCGGCGCTGGAGAAGGGCCCCGTGGGGCCGGCGACGGCGCTGCTGTGGTCGGTCGAGGTCGTCGTCCCCGCGGTCGCCGGGTTCTGGCTGCTCGGGGACGTCGTGCGGCCCGGCTGGTGGGTGCCGACCGTGGCCGCCCTGCTCGTCGTCGTCGGCTGCTCGGTCGTGCTCGCCGGGTCGCCGGCCCTCCCGGAGGAGGCGTGAGCGCGGTCCTCGCCGGCGGTGGGCCCCGGGCTCGCGCCCGCGGGTCGCTACCCCGGCGCGGGCCGGGGGGTCCTCGCGCCCGGCCGCCAGCTCAGCGCCTCCAGGACGAGCCAAGCCGAGACGGCCAGCACCTGCCAGCGCTGGGAGTCCCCACCGCCGCCGTTGCCGCCCTGGGAGAACGTCACGACCTCGTACAGCCCGCAGCCGGCCGAGACGAGCGCCGTGGGCACCGCCAGGACCTTGAGCACCCCGCGCGCCCGCCAGGCCAGCTCCCCCGCGCCCAGCACGGCCCCGGTCGTGGCCAGGACCGAGACGCCGTCGTGGACGAGCTCGGCGGTCTCCGACGAGGGCGGGCACGGGCCCAGGGACGGGGCGCAGGTGATGGGCACCAGGGCCGAGACGAACGTCCCCACCCCGAACGCCAGCAGGCACAGCGCGCGGAACCTCACGTGCCGGGCCCCCCTCGCCCCGGCCCCGCGCCACAGCAGGACCCCCAGGACGGCGCCGAGGAGACCGGAGGTCCCGTCCCCCAGCCGGAACCACACCGACCCCGGCTCCGAGGGCACCGACAGCTCGCTGACGACCCCGACGGCGAGGTCGACGCGCCCGCCGACGACGGGCTCGAGGAGGAAGTTCGCGTTGGCGACCGCGGCGAGGACGGCGAGCACCACGGCCAGCCGCACGACGGGTCGGCGCAGCGTCACCGGCCGAGCGCCGCGACGGCGTCGACGACCGCGTCCGGGCCGCCGACGTTGCCGGGGACCACGACCTGCAGCACGTCGCGGTCCCCGTCCCCGCCCTGCACCGCCATCCGCCACACGGAGATCCCGGCGGCGACCTGACCCTCGACGAGCGCCGTGTCCGCGCCGATGCCCGTGCGGGCGACCTCGGCGGCGGTGATGCCGCCCTTGCTGACGACGGCGTCGGCGTCCGGGACGAGGCGCTGCACGGCCGCCACGAGGGCCGTCATGACCGCCTCGCCGTGGGCGAGGGTGCCGTGCTCGCCGGAGCGGACGCGTTCGGTGGCCACGACGGCCACCCCGGCCGCGAGGTCGGCGCGGGCGCGCTCGGCGAGGTCCTCGCCCGCGGCGACGGGGTCGGCGAGCGCGTCGGCCGTGGGCAGGACGTGCGCAGGGCCGTGCCGCCGGGCGAGGGCCTCGAGCTGGGCGCGGGCGCCGTCGGTGTGCGACCCGCAGACCACGAGCACGTGCGGGGACCCCGGCCGCAGGGGCCGGTCGAGGAACCCCGTGCTCGTCACCCCCGCCAGCGCGGCCGCCAGCGGGGCGGCGCAGCGCACGACGACGTCCCGCCCCGGCGGCGGCGTCCAAGCGCGCACCGCGTCCGCCAGCGCCTGCACGTCGGCGTCGTCGCGCACGTCGGGCAGCAGGACGGCACCGGCGGGGGCCTCCTCGAGGGCGCGGGCGAGGGCGTCGGGCCGGGCCACGGGCACCGGGGTGCGCCCGGACTTCTCCCGCACGTACTCGCTCAGCCGGGAGCTGGTGAACCCGAACACGGGGTCGGCCGCGTACTCCGTCTCCCCCGCCGGGACGTCGCCGTCGGCGGTGCGGACCAGGTGCACGCCGTCGACGGTCGTGCGGCCACCCGCGGGGAAGGCCGGGACGAAGAGGACGACGTCGTCGGGGCCGGTGAACGCGCCCGTCTCGGCGAACACGTGCCCGCGCAGCGTGGAGTCCCCGCGCAGCACGCACCGCACCCGGGCGCCGAGGAGCCGGCCGGCCTCGCGGGCGGCGTCCCGGACCTCGGTCACGAGGGCGAGCGCCGCCGCCTCGTCGAGCGCGCGGGAGTTGGTCTGCACGTACACGCCGTCGGCCTCGCGCAGGGCCTCGTGCAGCAGCTCGGCCAGCGGCGGGTGCGGCGCCCCCCAGCGCAGCAGGACGCGCACCCCCGTCGCGGACTGCGTCCCGGTGGGGTCGTCGTCCAGGACGACGGTCTTGTGGTTCACGCCTGGCAGTAGACCAGACCCCGGCACGAGTTCTCCTGCTGCGTCCTCGTGCCGGGACACCCCCGTGCGGCAGAGTGGGTGCGGTGGACCTGCCGGTGAACCCGCCCGTCTCTCCGATGCTGGCCAGGGCCGCCGCCGCCGTCCCGGACCAGCCCGCCGACGGGCCGGCCTGGCTCTACGAGCCGAAGTGGGACGGCTTCCGCTGCATCGTGTTCCGCGACGGCGAGGAGGTCGTGCTCGGCTCGCGCACCGCCAAACCCCTCACCCGGTACTTCCCGGAGGTCGAGGACGCCGTGCGGGCCGAGCTGCCGCAGCGCTGCGTCGTGGACGGGGAGCTGTTCGTGCCGCAGCCCGACGGGGGCCGGCTGTCCTGGGAACTGCTCTCGCAGCGGGTCCACCCGGCGCGCAGCCGCGTCGAGGAGCTGTCGCGGCGGACGCCCGCGCAGTTCGTCGCCTTCGACCTGCTCGCCCTCGGCGCCGACGACCTCACCGGTGCGGGCACCGCCGAGCGCCGCGCGCGGCTCGTCGAGGCGCTCGCGGGCTGCGGCCCGGTCACCCACGTCACGACGGCCACGCGGGACGCGGCCGTGGCGGCCGGGTGGTTCACCACGTTCGAGGGGGCCGGGCTCGACGGGGTCGTCGCCAAACCCCTGGACGCGCCCTACGAGCAGGGCCGGCGGGTCATGACGAAGGTCAAGCACCGGCGGACCGCCGACTGCGTCGTCGTGGGGTACCGCCCGCACAAGAGCCTGCCCGGGGTCGGGTCGGTGCTGCTGGGGCTGCACGCCGACGACGGCGTCGCGTTCGTCGGCGGGGCCACGGCGTTCACCGCCCAGCGGCGGGTCGAGCTGCTCGAGCAGCTCGCCGCGCTGCGCACCGGCGACGAACCGGCGCGGGGTGAGGGGAACCGGTGGAACGCGCGGCGGGACGACGCGTGGATCCCGGTGCGGCGGGAACTGGTGTGCGAGGTCGAGTACGACCAGCTCGAGGGGCGGCGGTTCCGGCACAACCCGCGGTTCCTGCGGTGGCGGCCGGACAAGCCACCGGAGCAGTGCCGGCTGGACCAGCTCGACGTCCCCGCCGACCACGACCTCGCCGACGTGCTGTCGGGGGCGTCGCGGTGAACCCGCGGGCACCGGCGGAGGAGATCGACGTCGACGGCACGCCCGTGCGGCTGACCTCCCCCGACAAGCCGTACTACCCGGCGCTGGGCGAGGCCGGGACGAAGCGGCGCGTCGTGGAGTTCTACCGGCTCCTGGCCCCGGCGCTGCTGGGCGCCGTGCGGGACCGGCCCACCCACCTGCAGCGCTTCCCCGACGGGGTCGGGGGCGAGGAGGTGTACCAGAAGCGCGTCCCGCGGTCGGCCCCCGGGCACGTGGAGACCGTGCGCGTGACGTTCCCGTCGGGGCGGTCGGCGGACGTGGTCCGGCCCACGAACGCGGCCACCCTCGTCTGGGCCGCGCAGCAGTCGACGATCACCTTCCACCCGTGGCCGTGCACGGCCCCCGACGTCGACCACCCCGACGAGCTGCGCGTCGACCTCGACCCCCAGCCGGGCACGGGGTTCGCGCAGGCGCGGGCGGTGGCGCGGGACGTGCTGCGTCCCCTGCTCGCCGAGCTGGGGTGCGAGGGGTTCGTCAAGACGTCCGGCGGGCGGGGTCTGCACGTGGTCGTGGCGATCGAGCCGCGGTGGACCTTCACGCAGGTGCGCCGGGCGGGGATCGCGCTGGCCCGGGAGGTGCAGCGGCGGGCCGACGGCCTCGTCACCACCGCCTGGTGGAAGGAGGAGCGCGGCGAGGCGGTGTTCGTCGACTACAACCAGAACGCCCGCGACCGGACGATCGCGAGCGCCTACTCGCTGCGCCGGACGGCCCGGGCGACGGTGTCGGCGCCGTTGCGGTGGGAGGAGCTGACCGACGACCTCGACCCGGACGACTTCACCCTGACGACGTTCCCGGCCCGGTACGCCGAGGTGGGCGACGTGTGGGCCGACCGCGGCGGGCGGGCGCACTCGCTGGAACCGCTGCTGGCCCTGGCCGACGCCGACGCCGAGGCCGGTCTGGGGGACCTGCCGTACCCGCCGAACCACCCCAAGGTGCCGGGTGAGCCGGCGCGGGTGCAGCCGTCGCGGGCCAGGAACGCCTGACCGGGACCGACGACGGTTCAAGGTGCGCCGGGGACGGGCCGAGAGGAGAAGGTGAGCCGGGGCGCCCCGGCGCGACCCCCGGGAGCCTTCGATGCCGAGCACCGCCACCCGTCCCTCGCGCTCGCTGCTGGCCGACCGCAGCGTCCGCACCAAGGTCCTCGGCGCCCTGGGAGCGCTCGGCCTGGTGACCGTCGCCGTCAGCGCGGCCTCCCTCACCGCGCTGCACGAGGGCACGACGCGGTCGAACACCCTCTACCAGGACAGCGTCGTCGGCCTCACCGCGCTCGGGCGCGTGCACCAGGAGGAGCTGAAGACCCGGATGCTCGTGGCGCAGCACGCCGCGACGCCGGACGCGGCCGGCAAGGCCGAGGTGGCGCGGAAGATCCAGGACAGCGACGCCGAGCTCGACGACTGGGCGGGGAGGTACTCCGCGACCCCGCTGGCCGACCCGGCGGGCTGGAAGACCTTCACCGACACCTGGGCGCAGTGGCGCCAGGCCCGCGACAGCCAGCTGCTGCCGGCCTCGGACCGGGGGGACCTGGCGGGCTGGGCCGCCGCGAACTCCGCCGTCGCCCAGCCGCTGGTCAGCGGGGCCGCCGACGCGCTGGACGCCGTCGAGGCCGCCGAGGACCGCGACGCCGAGGCCAACGCGCAGACCGCCGCCTCCGACTCCGCGCGCTCGCGCACCCTCGTCCTGGCCGGGCTGGTGCTCGGGCTGGGGCTGGCCACCGCGATCGCCCTGGCCGTCGTGCGCTCCATCACCCGCCCGCTGCACGAGGTGTCGCGCTCGCTGGAGGCCATGGCGGCCGGGGACCTCACCGTCACCGCGCACGTCGACAGCCGCGACGAGGTCGGGCAGATGGCCGCCTCCCTGGAGAAGGCGCGGGACAGCGTGCGCGGGACGGTGGCCGCGATCGCCTCGTCGTCGGCGTCCCTGGCCGCCGCCTCGACGCAGCTGGCCGCCGACAGCGAACGCATCGGCGCGACCGCCGGGCAGACGGCCGCCGTGGCCGCGGACGCCGCGGAGACCGCGGCCACCGTCGCCGCCAGCGTCGCGACCGTCGCCGCGGGTGCCACCGAGATGCAGGCCGCCATCCGCGACATCGCCTCCGGTGCCTCCGAGGCCACCGCGGTCGCGGCCCGCGCCGACGACCTGGCCGGCCGGGCCGGGGAGACCGTCGCCCGCCTGGGGGTCAGCTCCACCCAGATCGGCGACGTCGTCAAGGCCATCACCGCGATCGCCGAGCAGACGAACCTGCTGGCGCTCAACGCCACCATCGAGGCGGCGCGGGCCGGCGAGGCCGGCAAGGGTTTCGCCGTCGTCGCCGGTGAGGTGAAGGAGCTGTCCGCCCAGACCGCCCGCGCGACCGAGGACATCGCCTCCCGCGTCGGGTCCATCCAGGCCGACACCGCCGAGGCGGTGCGGGCCATCGAGAGCATCGCCGAGGTCGTCGGCGAGATCAGCAACCACCAGACGACCATCGCCTCGGCCGTCGAGGAGCAGTCCGCGACGACGGCCGAGATGAGCCGCAGCGTCGGTGAGGCCGCCGCCGGGTCGGAGTCGATCTCGGCGGGGATCCGCGGGATCACGGGCTCGGCCCGGACGACGGCCGAGGTCGTCACCGGCACCCGCGCCGCGACGGACGACCTGCACCGGATGGCGGGTGAGCTCAGCGCCCTCGTCGGCCGCTTCCGCGTCTGACCCCCGCCAGCAGCTCCGCCGCACCGTCGCGGGACCGGGCGCGGGACCGGGGGCGCCCGACCGGGACGGGCCTCAGGCCACCCGGTCCGCGACGGTGGCGGCGTACGCCTCGAGCGCCTCGCGGGCGGGCGACGGTGGCAGGGCGGTGAGGTGGGTGGCGGCGCGGTGGGCCCACTCGCGGGCGGTGGCGCGGGCGGCCTCGGTGGCGGGGTGGGCGCGCAGGGCGGCGACGGCCTCGGCCAGCACGTCGTCGGCGGCCAGGCGGCCGGAGTCGAGGAGGTCGACGACGGCGCGGGCGGCGGCGTCGCCCTCGGCGGCGGCGCGGCGCGCGAGCAGGACCGGCAGCGTCGGGACGCCCTCGCGCAGGTCGGTGCCGGGGCGCTTGCCGGACTCCCCGGCGTCGCTGGCCAGGTCGAGCACGTCGTCGGCGAGCTGGAAGGCGACGCCGACGTCCTCGCCGTAGCGGACCATGGCCTGCACGACCTCCTCGGACCCGCCCGCGAACAGCGCGCCGAAGCGGCCGGCGGTGGCGATGAGCGAGGCCGTCTTGTCGCTGAGGACGTCGAGGTAGTGCCGCACCGGGTCCTCGTCCGGACGCGGCCCGACGGTCTCGTGCAACTGCCCCAGGCACAGCCGCTCGAACGTCGCCGCCTGCAGCAGCACGGCCTCCGGGCCGAGCGCGGCGACCACGTTCGAGGCGCGGGCGAAGAGCAGGTCACCGATGAGGATGGCCGTGTTGTTGCCGTAGAGCTGTTGCGCCGCAGGCGCTCCGCGTCGGGTGGGCGCGGAGTCCATGACGTCGTCGTGGTACAGCGAGGCGAGGTGGGTCAACTCGCACACGACCGCCGCCTCCAGGACGTCGCCGGGCACGACCGCGGCGCCCGGGGCGGCCAGGTGGGCCCCCAGCAGGGTCAGCATGGGCCGCACGCGCTTGCCGCCGGCCTCGACGAGGTGGCGGGCGGGGGCGTCGGCGATCGGGTCGGTGGTGCTGACGGCCTGGCGCAGCCGCACCTCGACCGCGTCGAGGCCCTCGCGCAGCGCGTCCTCCAGGGCCGGGTCGGTGGTCGGCAACCCGCCCTGCCCCGCGGTCGTGCCGGTGGTGTTGACGGACGTGTTCACGAGGCAGGGGCCAATCGCTTCAGCGCCACGACCACCCGGTCGGTGGCGTCCTTCGACGTCGGGTCGGCCAGGTTGGCCAGGAGCTTCACGACCAGCTTCATCAGGCCCGGGCGCGGCAGCCCGAAGCGGGTCGCGACGCGCATGACCTCGGGGTGGCCGATGAGGGAGACGAACACGCGACCCAGCGTGTAGTACCCACCCAGGTCCGCGCGAACCGCAGCGGGGTAGGACTGCAGGGCGCGCTCGCGGGCGCGCTCGTCGGTGGCGGCCAGGGCGTCGTCGACGGCCCGCGCCGCGAGGCGCCCGGACTGCATGGCGTAGGCGATGCCCTCGCCGTTGAACGGGTTGACCATGCCGCCGCAGTCGCCGATGAGCACGAGCCCGCGCGTGTAGTGCGGCGTGCGGTTGAAGGCCATCGGCAGCGCCGCCCCGCGGATCGGGCCCACCTGGTCCTCCTCGCGGAACCGCCACTCGGGGGGCATCCCGGACACCCAGCGCCGCAGCAGGTCCCGGTAGTCGACGTCGCCGGAGCCGGGGTCCAGGACGCCGAGGCCGACGTTCGAGGTGCCGTCGCCGACGCCGAAGACCCAGCCGTAGCCGGGCAGCAGCGGGCCGGCGGAGCTGTCGGCCTCGCGCAGCTCCATCCACGCCTCCATCCAGTCGTCGTCGTGACGGGGGCTGGTGAAGTAGGTGCGGACGGCGATGCCGAGCGGGCGGTCGTCGCGCTTGGCCAGGCCCATCGACAGCGCGAGGCGACCGCCGACCCCGTCGGCCGCGACGACGACGGGCGCGCGGTAGGTGCGGGCATCGCCGGCCTTGCGGCCCTTCTCGTCGACCGGGCGGGCGGTGACGCCGACGACGTGCCCGGTGCGCTCGTCGAGGACGGGACCGGTGACGCTCGTGCGCTCGGCGACGGTCGCGCCCCCGGCGCGGGCGTGCTCGACGAGGGCCTGGTCGAAGCTCGAGCGCGTCGCGACGAGGCCGTAGGAGGGGAAGTCGGTGATCTCGGGCCACGGGACCTGCATCCGCACCCCGCCGCCGAGCAGTCGCAGCCCCTGGTTGCGGATCCAGCCCTCGGAGGTTCCGGTGCGCAGGCCGAGCTGGTCGAGCTCGTGGACGGCCCGCGGGGTCAGGCCGTCGCCGCAGACCTTCTCGCGCGGGAAGGAGGACTTCTCGAGCACCAGGACGCGCCGGCCGGCGTCGGCGAGGTGGCGCGCCAGCGTCGCGCCGGCCGGCCCGGCCCCGACGACGAGCACGTCCGCGTCCTGCGTCTCCATCACCCCTCCGCTCGTGAAAGTTTTCACGAAGTCTAGTCGCCCCCGTCAGCCCACGGCGCGCACGGCCCGGTGCATCGCGACGACCCCGAAGGACAGGTTGCGCCAGGCGACGCGCTCCCAGCCGGCCGCACCGATGCGCAGGGCCAGCTCGGCCTGGTCCGGCCACGCGTCGATGGAGTCGACGAGGTAGCTGTACGCCTCCCCGTGCGAGCTCACCAGCCGCGCCACCCGCGGCAGCCCGTGGTGCAGGTACGTGGTGTACGCCTTGCGCAGCAACGGGTTCGGGATCGTCGAGAACTCGCAGACGACGAGCCGGCCGCCGGGGCGGACGACGCGCGCCATCTCGCGCAGCCCCGCGTCCGGGTCGACGACGTTGCGCAGCCCGAAGGAGATCGTGGCCGCGTCGAAGACCCCGTCGGCGAACGGCAGGCGCGTCGCGTCGCCCACGACGAAGCCGAGGTCGGGGCGGCGGCGCTTGCCCGCGTGGACCATCCCGACCGAGAAGTCGCACGGGACCACGCGCACCCCGCGGTCGGCGAACGGTTCGCTGGAACGGCCCGTGCCGGCCGCGAGGTCGAGCACGGTCTCCCCCGGGCGGGCGTCGACGGCCCGCAGGACGGCCCGGCGCCACAGCCGGTCCTGACCGGCGGACAGGACGTCGTTCGTGCGGTCGTACCTCTGCGCGACGTCGTCGAACATGCCCGCGACCTGCGCCGGTCGCTTGCTGAGGTCGGCCAGGTCGTGCCGGGTCGAGACGTCGGGGGTGCCCACCCCTCCAGTCTCGCAGCCGCCGGCGGTCCCGCCGTCCCGGTCACCGGCCGGGAGCGGTGATCCCGGACACCCCGCCCGACGGGCCGTCACACGCTCCCGCGCGGCAGACGGCTCGCCGACCCCCTCCACGGGACGGAAGTGGTCGATCGAGGCCCGCCCGGGGGTCGCCGATGGGATGATCATCGCGCGTCGACCCTGACGCGCTCCGCCTCCCCGGTCGTGCCGTTCCGGGGATCCGCACCGGCCGTCCGCGCCACCGCACCACCCACGTCGCCACCCCGGCCCGAGCCCCGCGGCCGGCGAGAACCTCCGGAGCGTCCCCGGCATGTGCCCCGCCCGTCCCGACCAGGCCGCTCGCCGGGCCGGGCTCCGTGCGCCGCAGCGACGAGACCGGGGACCGCGTCCGCCGCTGCGGGGTCGCCGCACGGCCCTGCTGGCGCCCGCCGCGCTCGTCGTCACCTGCACGTGGAGCCTCGTCACCAGCCGCACGGACGCCTTCGACGCGGGCGTCCTCGCGCTGGAGGTCGCCGCGACGGCCGCCCCGGTGGGGTGCGCGCTCCTGACCCGCACCGCCCACGCCCGCCGGGCGCTGCTCCTCCTGTCCGCCTACTTCGGCCTGACGCTGCTCGGCGACGGCTACTGGCTGCTGAGCGTGGCCCCCGGCGGTCCGGACTACACCGCGGGTGAGGTCGAACCGGGCTTCACCGTCGCCACCCAGATCGTGCGCTACCTGGCGCTGGTGCTCCTGGTGCACCTCGCCGTTCCCCCCGGCCCCGGGCCCGGTGGTCGAGCGGCACCCCCCTCTGCGCGGGCGGCCGACGCGGCGCCCACACCCCGGGCCGGACGAGGACGGAGGACCGGACGCGGGGGGCCGGACCGCAGCTCGGCCCTGGTGCTGCTGCAGGCCGGCGCCAGCACCGCCGCCGTCGTCCTGCTGGTCACCCCCGTGGGAACGATCGTGGCGGAAGGCAAGAGCTACTCCGTCTACTCCTTCTTCGACCTCGTCGTCACCGCCGTCGCCGCCGCCGTCGTGGGGCGCGCCCTCGCCGCCCCGGCTCGCCCGCCTCGTCGGCAGCTGCGTCAGCTGGTCGCCACCGCGACCGGTGTCGTCGGGCTCGTGCTCGGGGACGCGCTCACAGCGGTGGGCCTGGCCCGCGCCTCGTCCCCCGGCTGGACGGCCGGGGTGGTCTTCGCGGTGACCGGGGCGGTGGTCGTCATGGTCACGTGGCTGCACCCCGCGCCGCGCCCCACCGGCCCGGAGTCCGCCCTGCCGCCGCCCCCGGTGCGCTCCCACCCCCGTCTGGGCGTCACCGCCGCCGTCGTCGTGCAGCTCGTCCTGCCGGTGGTCATCACCGTCCTCGCCACGGCGCACGTGGTGACCGCCCAGCGCGGCGGCGGGGACGAGGTGCAGGCGGCGACCGTCGGGACGGCCGCGGCGGCGGTGGCGCTGTCCCTGCTGCACGCCGGGCTCCGGCTGGTGCGTGCCCACCGGGACGAGCAGCACGCCGCCGCCGCGGGTCGGGACGAGCTCACCGGCGCCTACACGCGCCGCGGGTTCACGGCCTTCGCCCTCCGCCACCTCCACGAACACCACCACCCCGCGGGCCGCCACCCGGCGCCCGGCGGCCACCCCCGAGCCGGGCTCGTCCCGGCGCAGGCCGGGCCGGCGCCGACCGACGGCTGGAGCGTCGCACTGCTGGACCTCGACGGCTTCAAAGCCGTCAACGACACCTTCGGCCACGACGCCGGTGACACGGTGCTCCGCGTCGTGGCCCAGCGCGCCGCGGAGGTCATCGACGGACACGGCATCCTCGCGCGCTTCGGCGGCGACGAGTTCGTGGCTCTCCTCGACACGGGACCTCCTGCTTCGACGTCCACCCGGCAGCTGCTGCACCGGCTGGAGGAGGCCGTCACGGGACCGATCACCCTGCAGGGCAGTGGCGAGGACATCACCGTCGGCGTCTCCATCGGGGTCGCCGCGGTCCTGCCCCCGGGCCGGGGCGAGGACGTGAGCGCCGCCTTGAAGCAGGCGGACGACGGCATGTACAGGCAGAAGCGCCGCCACCACCCGTGACGCCGGGGGCCGCCTCCGTCAGGCGTCGAGGACGGCGGCGCGCACGGCGGCGGCGACGCGCTCCAGGCGCGGGCGGACCGCCGCGCGGTCGGTGCGCAGCTCCACCACGCGCAGGCCCGCGGGCGCGGCGGCCAGGACGGTGGCCGCCTCGGCGCGGGTGCGCGGGCGCACGTGCGGGACGCCGTAGGCGGCGCACAGGGCGGCCACGTCCACGCCGTGGGGCGTGGCGACGACGCGCTCGAACGTGGGGCGCGCCACGACCGCGGCGTGCTCCAGCGTCTCGAAGATCCCGCCGCCGTCGTCGTTGACGAGGACGACGGTGAGGTCCGGGCGCCGCTCCCCCGGCACCGGCAGCAGCGCGTTGACGTCGTGCAGGAACGCCAGGTCACCCACGAGCAACCGGGTCGGCCCCAGCACCGTCGCGACGCCCTCGGCCGTGGCCAGCGTCCCGTCGATGCCCGCCAGTCCCCGGTTGGAGACCGTCCGCACCCCCAGGGGGTGCCCGGCGAGGTCGACGTCGCGCACGGCGTTGCTGGCCGCCACGACGAGCACCGAGCGGTCGGCGGCGCAGGCGCGGACGACCTCGCGGGCCGCCCAGGGGCCCGCGAGCGCCGTCTCCTCGTCGACGACGGCGTCCACGGCGTCGGCCGCGAGCTTGGCGGCGCGGTCCCAGCGGGCGGCGAACTCCTGCTCGCCGGGTTCGGGGCGCCCGGCGACGGTGGCGGCCGGGACGACGCGGGCGGCCCGGAAGCCGGCGTCGGGCCAGGTGCCGGCGGGGCTGACGACGACGAGCTCGACGTCGTCGCGGGCCAGCAGCCGGGTCACGGGCCGCGACAGCGTGGGGTGGCCGAACAGGACGACCCGCTCGACGTCGCCGAGGCGTCCTTGGGAGTCCTCGGCGTCCAGCAGCAGCCGGTAGGGCCCGACGGCGCGCTCCCCGCCCCGGGCCCCGGAGCTGGGCTCGGCCAGCAGCGGCCAGCCGGCGTGCTCGGCCAGCTCGCGGGCGGCGCGGCCGGTCGCGGGGTCGGGGGCGTCGCCGGCCAGGACGAGGGTGCGGGGTCCGCGGTCCAGCACGACCGGCTGCGGCGCAGCGGGTCCGGTGACGACCGTCAGCCCCGTGGTCGAGGCCGGCGGGACGTCCGGGGAAGGCGTCAGCGGGTCGGAGAAGCCCACGTCGAGGTGCACCGGCCCCGGGCCGTCACCGCGCAGCCCGCGGGCGGCGGCCACGGCGCGGGAGACGACCGAGCGCCAGGCGGGGGCCTGCGCGGCGGGGTCGACGGGGGCGGGCAGGTCGGCGCTGTAGCGGACCGAGGGCAGGAACACCCGCGCCTGGGCGTCGGCGGTCTGGCTGGCCCCGGACCCGCGCAGCTCGTGCGGGCGGTCCGCCGACAGCACGACGAGCGGGACGCCGGCGTGGTGGGCCTCCAGGACGGCCGGGTGCAGGTTGGCGACCGCGGTCCCGCTCGTCGTCACGACGGCCACCAGCTCGCCCGCGCGGGCCAGGCCGAGGGCCAGGAACCCGGCGCTGCGCTCGTCGACGCGCACGTGCAGCCGCAGCCGGCCCTCGTCGGCGGCGCGGGCGGCCGCGTAGGCCAGGGGCGCGCTGCGCGAGCCGGGGCTGAGGACGAGGTGGCGCAGACCGAGGCGGACGAAGGCGTCGAGGAGGACCGTCGCGAGGGCGGTCGAGGGGTTCACCCCTCCATGGTGCGCCCGCGAGCGTGTGGGAGCCTGCCGCGGTGACCGCAACGCCCCCGACCGTCGAGGAGATCCTCGCCACCTTCGCGCGGGACACGCTCGTGGACCGCCTCGGCATCCGGTTCCTGGAGATGAGCCCGCAGCGCCTCGTCGCCACGATGCCCGTGGCGGGGAACACCCAGGTCGCTGGGTTCCTGCACGGCGGTGCGAGCTGCGCGCTGGCCGAGACGCTCGGCTCCGTCGGGGCCTACCTGCACGTGTGGCCCGGCGGTCTCGCGCTCGGCACGGACATCAACGCCACCCACCACCGCTCGGTGCGCTCGGGCGTGGTGACGGGAGTCGCGACCGCGATCTCGCTGGGACGCACGCTGACCAGTCACGAGGTCGTCGTCTCCGACGAGGACGGCCGGCGGCTGTGCACGGCGCGCATCACGAACTACGTGCGGGCGGCCGAGCCGTCCTGACGGCTCAGGAGCCCAGCACGGCCCCCACGACCCCCGGCAGCGACTGCCCGGCGCGCGGTCGCAGGGGTGCGCGCCGCACGAGCCGGGCGAGCGCGAGCACGTACCAGTGCACGGGCACCGGCGGCCGGGGAACGGCCCCCAGGGCGCGGTGAGCCGCACGGGCAGGTCGCGGAACCACCCCTGGGACGCCTCGGCCGTCCGGATCGGCCCGCGGCACAGCACGAACGCCGCGAACCCGAGGACGAGCAGACCGCAGGTGGACGACAGCGGCCCGGCCGGGGACGGCACGAGACCGGCCACGACGGCGGCCAGGACGGTCAGCACCGCGACCTGCACCCGGTACCGGCGCACGGCGTGCCGCACGACGGGGGCCTCGGCCCGCTCGCGCGGGACGGCGACCCCGAGCGGCAGCGTGCGGGCCGCCAGCGCCCGCACCGACGGCAGCGGCGCCCCGACCGGGAGGGCACCGGCGGCACCACCCACGACACACCTCCACCTGTCACACCACAGTGGTGCAGGTGGGACAGGAGAGCGAGGGTCAGACCCGGCGCGGACGCCCGGGCAGGAACTGCTCGACGCGGGCGACGGCGAACCCGATGCGCGGCAGGTCGGCCGTGCGCTCGAAGCAGACGAAGCGCGGCACCCAGCACGGCTGGTACTTGGCGTTGCTGCGGTACAACTGCTCGAGCTGCCAGGCGCGCGAGAACACGACGAGCACGCGGTACCACAGGCGCAGGACGGGACCCGCGCCCAGCCGCGAGCCCCGGTCGAACACCGACCGGAACACCGCGAAGTTCAGCGAGATGCGCGCCAGCGCGTGCTCGCGGGCGAAGGCCACGACGTCGGTGACGACGAGCTCGACCGTGCCGTTCGGGGCCCCGGGCCGCCGGCGCATGAGGTCCAGCGACACCCCGTGCTCGCCCCACGGGACGAACGTCAGTACCGCGAGCAGCTCCCCTCCGGCCGCCCGCGCCGTCGCCACCAGCAGGTCCGGGTCCGCGCCGTCGCCCAGGCGCCCCAGCGCCATCGAGAAGCCGCGCTCGCGCCCCTCGCGCCAGGCGGCCGCGCACGCGGCGATCTCCTCAAGCTCACCGGCCGGCACGTCCCGCTGCCGGCGGACGGCGACCCGCGTCCCGCCGCGGCGCGCGCGGTTGACGGCCTGGCGCAGCGAGCGGACCGCACGGCCCTCCAGGCTGAACCCCGCCACGTCCAGCACGGCCTCGTCCCCGACCTCCAGGACCTGCAGCCCGGCCCGGTGGTAGACCGCGGCCCCCGCCTCCGACGTGCCGACGACGGCCGGGACCCACGCGTGCGCGGCGAGCTGGTGGCGCCAGGCCTCCACGGCTGCGGGCCAAGACGTCTCGTTGCCCACCGGGTCACCGCTGGCGACGCTCACCCCGCCGACGACGCGGTGCACCACGGCGGCCCGCCCGTTGGGGGCGAAGACGGCCGTCTTGTCGCGGCGCAGGCTGAAGTAGCCGAGCGCGTCTCCCTCGCCCTCCGTCGCCAGCAGGTGCCGCAGCCGGTCCTCGTCGGCGCCGAGGGCCGCGGGGTCGGCGGCGGGCTGGAAGAGGAACCAGGTGACGAGCAGGACGAGCACCGTCCCGGCGGCGTTGAGGACGACGTCCACCCACCCGGGGACGAGCACCCCGTCGGGGAAGATCACGAAGCTGTCGACCGAGACGAGCGTGCCGGCGGCGGCGTACCAGAGGCGCTCGAACAGCCCGCCCGCGCGCTCCTGCGCCGCCACGACGAGCGCCGTGCCGACCACGAGCCACACCGCGAACGCCCCGCCCCCGGTGCGGACCGCCTGACGCACCCCCCACCGGGACGGCAGCACGGTGAACCACGGGCGCGCCAGCGCCAGGACGCCCAGCACGGCGAGCTGCACCAGCAGCAGACCCAGCGGCAGCGCGACCTCGTCCAGCGCGCCCCACAGGACGTTGAAGACGGCGTTGAGACCGGTGACGACGACGGCCGTCCACCAGGCGGCCCGCTTGCGCCGGGCCAGGGACCGGGCCAGGAGCAGCAGGACCGTCCCGTACCCCAGGCTGGGCCAGCTCGTGGCGAAGACGAGGTCCACGACGACCGGACGGGCCCGCTGGGCACCGTCCGACAACGGGGCGTGCACGGCCATCGCCAGCGACAGCACCCCCGAGAGCAGGAAGACCCACGTGGTGGTCCGGGCCGCGACCCGCACCGCGACCCGCGCGGCGCCCGCCCGGGTCCGGCCCGCCCACCGCCCCTCCGGCGCCCCCGCGACCCGCTCCGCGACCCGCACCTCGCCGCGCACGTCCGTGCTCACGACTCCGCCTCCCCCCGCGGTCCCCCGCGGTTCCCCCCGACGGCCCGGACCCCGGGCCGTTCCCCTCGACGGTGCCCGACAGGGGGGTGCCGGCGCGTCAGCCCGCGGGAGGGACCACCGGGCTCGGCACCCCCCTCCGACGGCGGGGGTGCCTCCCCCCGGGGGACGACGGGCACGCACCGCCGTGGTCCCGGCCGGGCCCGCCGCCTCAGCCGGCGGGCGGAACCCGGCGGGCCAGGAGCGCGGCCTGCACGCGGCTGCGGACGGCCAGCTTGCCCAGGATCGAGCTGACGTGGTCCTTCACCGTGCCGACGCCGAGGTCGAGCTCGGCGCCGATGGCGGCGTTGGACATCCCCTGGGCGAGCAGGGCCAGGACGTCGTGCTCACGCGCGGTCAGCGAGGCCAGCGCGCGCGAGGTCGGCGGACCCACCCCGGCGGCCTCGGCGTGCTCGGCGAGCAGGGTGCGCGCCGCCCGCGGCGACAGGACGACCCCGCCCGCGGCGAGGGAGCGGACCGCCTGGACGAGCCCGAGCGGGTCGGTGTCCTTCAGCAGGAACCCGGACGCGCCGGCCCGCAGCGCCCGCGCCACCTGCTGGTCGCCCTCGAAGGTGGTGAGCATCGCGACGGCCGGTGGTGAGGGGGCCCGCAGGACCTCCTCCAGGACCGTGACCCCGTCGACGAGCGGCATCCGGACGTCCAGGAGCACGACGTCGGGCCGTTCCCGGGCGACGAGGGCGACGGCATCCTCGCCCGAGCAGGCGCCGACGACGCGGACGTCACCCCCGGCCTGCAGGATCATCGTCAGCCCGGAACGGACCAGGGCCTCGTCGTCGACCACCACGACCCGCAGGGGGCGCTCGCTCCCCGGCCCGCCCACGTCAGGGCCCACGTCAGTGCCCACGTCAGGGCCCACGTCAGCGGTCCCGTCGGTGGTCCGCGGCCGACGTCACCGCGGCGTGCGCGGCCCGCAGCCGCTCGTGCCAGTGCCGCACCCGGTCCTGCGGGGCCCGGGAGCGGCGCAGGAGGTCGGGGTCGGCCGTGACCGCGCCCACCGGGAGCGCGCCGCCGGTGGGCAGCAGCGGGGCGACGACGACGTCGGCGGCGAGCAGGGCGGCCGTTCCGAGGCCGCAGGCGAACGGCAGCTCCGGCAGCGCCGCGGCCAGGGCCGTCCCGGCGGCGATGCCCACGCTCGTGTCGAGCGCGGAGGAGACGACGACGGGCAGCCCGCACGCCTGCGCGACCGCGAGCGCCGGCCGCACCCCCCGCAGGGGCGCGACCTTCACCACGACGACGTCGGCGGCCTCCAGCCCGGCGACGCGCAGGGGGTCCTCGGCCTTGCGGACGCTCTCGTCGGCGGCGAGCGGCACGACCGTGCCGGCGGCGGCGAGGCGGCGGCGCAGGTCGGCCATCTCCTCCAGGGTCGCGCAGGGCTGCTCGGCGTACTCCAGGCCCAGGGGGGCCAGCTCGCCGAGGGCGCGCTCGGCCTCGTCCACGCCCCACCCGGCGTTGGCGTCGACGCGGACCCGCCCGGACGGGCCGAGGACGTCGCGGACGGCGGCGACGCGGGCGACGTCCTCCCGCAGCCGGGTCGCGGGGTCCGCGCCCGCCTCGGCGACCTTGACCTTCGCGGTGCGGCAGCCGGGGAAGGCCGCCAGGACCGCGGGGACGTCGTGCGCCGGGACGGCCGGGACGGTGGCGTTGACCTCGACCCGGTCGCGGCGCGGCGCGGGCCAGCCGTGCCAGGCGGCCTCGACCCCGGCCTCCAGCCAGCGGCCGGCCTCGGCGGGCCCGTACTCCAGGAAGGGGGCGAACTCCCCCCAGCCGGCCGGGCCGTCGAGCAGGACGGCCTCGCGCTCGAGGAGGCCGCGGAAGCGGCGGCGCAGCGGGAGCCGGACGACGTGGGCGCGCTCGAGCAGCTCCTGCACGGGCGGCAGGTCGAAGGGCGGGACCTCGGGGAGGGCGGCGGGCACGGCCCCAGCATGGCGCGGCCCGGCACGGTCCGGCGCAGGTCCCCCGGGGTCCGGGTCCTAGGCTCGGGGCGTGTCGGCCCTTCCCGGTGTGAGCGAGACCTTCGACCCGTCGGCCTGGACGGAGGTGCCGGGGTTCGAGGACCTGCAGGACGTCACCTACCACCGCAGCGTCGTGGACGGCCCGGCGCGCGGGACGGTGCGGATCGCCTTCGACCGCCCCGAGGTCCGCAACGCCTTCCGCCCCGGGACGGTCGACGAGCTCGCGCGGGCCCTGGACCACGCGCGCCGCACCCCCGACGTCGGGTGCGTGCTGCTGACCGGGAACGGGCCGAGCCCGAAGGACGGCGGCTGGGCGTTCTGCTCCGGCGGGGACCAGCGCATCCGCGGCCGCTCGGGGTACCAGTACGCCGGCGGGGAGACGTCGGACACGGTCGACGAGGCGCGCGCGAAGGCCGAGGGCGGCCGGTTGCACGTCCTGGAGGTGCAGCGGCTCATCCGGTTCATGCCGAAGGTCGTCATCGCCGTCGTGCCGGGGTGGGCCGCCGGCGGCGGGCACAGCCTGCACGTCGTGGCCGACCTCACCCTGGCCAGCGCCGAGCACGCCCGGTTCAAGCAGACCGACGCCGACGTCGGCTCGTTCGACGCCGGCTACGGCTCGGCGTACCTGGCCCGGCAGGTGGGCCAGAAGTTCGCCCGCGAGATCTTCTTCCTCGGCCGCCCCTACACCGCCCAGCAGGCGCACGAGATGGGCATGGTCAACGAGGTCGTCCCGCACGCCGAGCTGGAGGCGACGGCGCTGCGGTGGGCCGCGGAGATCAACGGCAAGTCCCCCACGGCGCAGCGGATGCTGAAGTTCGCGTTCAACGCCGTGGACGACGGGATGGTCGGCCAGCAGGTGTTCGCCGGGGAGGCGACGCGGCTGGCGTACATGACCGACGAGGCCGTGGAGGGCCGGGACGCGTTCCTGGGCAAGCGCGAGCCGGACTGGTCCCCATTCCCCTGGTACTTCTGAGCGGGGTCGGCAGCGAGCGGTCCCGGCCGTTCCCGGAGCCGGTGGCCGGAGGCTCGGACGACGTCGCGTCGTCCCGTGCGAGCGCGACGTCGCCCGGGGTCGAGGCGGCGCGTCAGGCGGTGAGCTTGGGCGCCAGCGGCGCGGACAGCACGTCCTCGATCTCCTCCACGGGCACCGGCCGGCAGTACAGGTGCCCCTGGGCGAGGTGGCACCCCATCTCGCGCAGGATCTCGGCCTGCTCGACGTGCTCGACGCCCTCGGCGACGATCGTCAGCCCGAGGGCCTGACCCATCTTCACCATGCCCTCGACGAGGGCGCGGGCGGTGGGCTCGGTCGCGATGTCGCGCACGAAGCTGCGGTCGATCTTGAACGAGGAGAACGGCCGGTGGCGCAGGTACCCGAGGGAGGAGAAACCGGTCCCGAAGTCGTCGATGGTGAGCTGCGCACCGGTGTCGGCGAGGTCGCGCAACCGGTCCACGACGTCGTCGTCAATCATGACGGACTCGGTCATCTCCAGGTGCAGCCGGCAGCCGCTCGCCCCGGTCTGGCGCACGGCGGCCGCCACGCGCACGGTGAAGTCGGGGTGGCGCAGCTGCACGGGCGAGACGTTCACCATGAGGTCGAGCCGGCGGCCGGCCTGCTCCTGGATCCGGGAGGAGTCGCGGGCGACCTGGCGCAGCACCGAGTCGCCGATCCCCACCACGGTGCCGGAGCGTTCGGCGAGCCCGATGAACTCGTCCGGTCCCACGAGGGGTTCGACGGCCCCGCCGCGGTCGCGGCGCCAGCGGACCAGGGCCTCCAGGCCGACGACGGGGGCGCCGATGGCCCCGGCCCCGGTGTGCTGCAGGTCCACGATGGGCTGGTAGTGCACGACGAACGCCTCGGCGGGCGCCTGCTGCAGGTCCTCGATCACCTGCAGGCGGGCGATCTCCTCCTCGAGCAGTTCGGGCCGGAACTCCACCCAGCGGTTCTTGCCGGTGGCCTTGGCCCGGTACATGGCGGTGTCGGCGTTGCGCAGCAGCGTCCCGACGTCGTCGCCGGGGCGGGCGCGGGACAACCCGATCGACCCCTGGACCCGCACGACGTGCCCGCGCATGCGGACCTCCCCGCGCAGGGCGGTGAGCACCCGCCGGCACAGGCCCTCGACGTCGAGGCAGTCCGGCAGCAGGACGGCGAACTCGTCCCCGCCGAGGCGGGCGACCGTGCTGCCCCCGCGCAGGGTGTCGCGCAGCCGCGACCCCACCACCCGCAGGAGCTCGTCCCCGGCGTCGTGGCCGAACCGGTCGTTGACGGCCTTGAAGCCGTCGAGGTCGAGGTACAGGACGACGAGGCGGCCCAGCCGGTCGTTCTCGCGGGCCCGGTCGAGCTCGGTGGCGAGGTGCTCGGAGAACTGCAGCCGGTTCGGCAGGCTGGTGACCACGTCGCGGCGGGCCAGACCGTGCATCTCCTCGCTGGCGCTGACGCGGAAGAACGCCGCCTCCCCCACGGAGGCCAGGGCCTCCAGCGCCTTCTCGTCCGCGGCGCGCTGGTTGGGGTCGCGACGCCGGGGGGCGGTGATGTAGAGGACGAGGCCGTCGCCGGCGACGACGGGGACGCCGATCTCGTCCTCCCCGGGGCCGACGGAGCGCACCATCGCGGCGGGGGTCCCGGCGACCATGCGGGCGTGCTTCTGCAGGGCGCGGGCGAGGTCGGTGCGCCGGCCCTGGGTGTGCAGGGCGGTGGCCGCCTCGAAGAGGGCCTCGCTGCGGCGGGCGACGTCGCGGGTCTCGCGCATGGCGCGGGTCGCGACCATCGTCACGACCATGGGGATGACGAGGAGCAGCGCCACCCAGTGCGGCAGCTTGAAGTACACGAGGCCGCCGAGGTAGCCCAGGCCACCGACGGCGACGATGGTGCCGCCGGCGAGCCAGGCACCGGAGTGCAGCAGTTCCTGGCGCAGGCCGGTGCGCTCCTGCACGGCGACGGAGACGGCCGAGATGCCGACGTCGACGACGAACACGGCGAGGACGGCGGTGAGGACGGCGACGAACTCGGTCGCGCTGGGGCTCATCGCGATCGCGTGGACGGGGCCGACCCCTTCGAGCGCGCCGGACACCCCGAAGGCCCCCAGCACGACGAGCACCACCGGCAGGAACAGCACCCCCACGCTCGCGTTGAAGACCCGGCTGACCCAGCGCTTGCGCTGCAGCAGGTTCGTCGGGACGACGCACAGGCACCAGGCCAGCGCCGCGGTGGTGGGCGGCGCGAAGCAGAGCAGGAAGACGAGGACCCCGACGTCGAACTGCACCTCGACGCCGGCGTGCTTGGTGTTGATCTGGAAGGGGAACCGCGTCAGCACCTGCATGAGCGGGACGCCCAGGACGAGGCACAGGACCAGCTCGGACCAGGCCGGCCCCCCTTCGGCGCGCAGGAAGGACCCGGCGGCCGTGACGACGGTGGCGAGGGCGGCGACGGTGACGGCACCGTCGAACAGGACGCTGGCCACCGGCCGGCGTTCTCGCACGCCTGCGCTCATCGGCACCTCCCCCAGTCGTCCCCTGCCGTCCCGGACGCGGCTCATCCTGACACTCCGAGACCACTTGGTCACGCTCGATCAAGGACGCGCGGAGTCCTGGCACTCGATCGGAGCAACCCGGCGACGCCGCTGACCTGCGACGTCCCCCGCGACGCTCGAAGATCACCACCCCCCGCGTCGACCCGGTCACGGCACGGCGGACGTAGCCTGCGCCGGTGCGACCGCTGCTCCCCCTCGCCGTCCCGGCCGGCGAGACCGTCCTGGAGCTCCTGCCGACCCTGGCGCGGGCCCTGGCCGGCGAGCTCGGCCACGCCCTGCTCCCCCACGCCGCGGGCGCCGCCCCCGACCCGGGCCTGCGCCCCGGGGAGGTCCTGGCCGGCGGTGAGGACGACCCGGCCGACCCGACGGCGGTCGTCGTGGCGACCTCCGGTTCGACGGGGACCCCCAAGGGCGCCCTGCTGCCCGCCGGGGCCCTGCGCGCCTCCGCCGCCGCGACGGCGGCGCGGCTCTCCCCCGGGCCGGGCAGCCAGCAGTGGGTGCTCGCGCTGCCCGCCCACCACGTCGCGGGCCTGCAGGTGCTGCTGCGGTCGGCGCGCGCGGGGACCGAACCCGTCGTGCTGCCCCCCGGCCCGTTCACCCCCGAGGCGTTCGTCGCCGCGACCGCCGCCACCACCGGCACGCAGCTGCTGACCTCCCTCGTGCCGACCCAGCTCGTCCGGCTGCTCGACGCGCCGGACGACGAGCCCGTCGCCGCGCTGCGCCGGTACGCCGCGGTCCTCGTCGGCTCGGCCGCGACCCCGGCCCCGCTGCTGGCCCGGGCACGGGCGGCCGGCGTCCGGGTGGTCACCACCTACGGCTCCAGCGAGACGTGCGGCGGCTGCGTCTACGACGGCCGGCCCCTCGACGGCGTCCACGCACAGGTCCAGGACGGCCGGCTCGTGCTGTCCGGGCCGGTCGTGGCGCGCGGCTACCGCGGCCGGCCCGGGCACCCGGCCTTCCCGGCGGGTCCGGGCCCGCGCGCGTTCCGCACCGACGACACCGCCGAGGTCGGCGACGGGCGGGTGCGGGTCCTGGGGCGGGTCGACGACCTCATCACCACGGGGGGGCTGAAGCTGGCCCCCGGTCTCGTCGAGGAGGCGCTGACCGGGACCCCCGGGATCGCCGAGGTCGTCGTCGTCGGCGTGCCCGACGCGCAGTGGGGCCAGCGCGTCGTGGCGTGCGTGGTGCCGGCGGGCACGCCACCGACGCTGGGCGAGGTCCGCGACCGGGTCGCCGGGGCCCTGGAGCGCTGGGCGGCCCCCCGGCAGCTGCTCGTCCTGCCGGAGCTGCCGCTGCGGGGCCCGGGCAAGCCCGACCGGACGCGGTTGCGGGCCCTGGCGGCCGAGGGTCCGTGACCTCCGCGGTGGGGGACCCCGCCGGCGGGTGCGAGACTGGGGCATGACCCGCGTGGTGCCGATCGTGCTGATCCTGGCCCTCACCGTGTGGTGCCTGGTGAGCATCGCCCAGGCCCCGGAGGGCACCCTGCGGAACCTGCCCCGCTGGGCGTGGGTGCTGCTGGTGCTCCTCCTGCCCCTCGTCGGCGGTGTCGCCTACGTCGTCGCCGGCCGGCCCGTCGAGCAGCCGCCGCGCTCGTACGGTTCGCGGCCGGCCCCGCGGGGCCCGGACGACGACGAGGACTTCCTCCGTGGCCTGTGACGGACCACCCGAACCCGACCCCGTGGTCTCCGGGGCGGGTTGGCACGATGGACGCTCGTGTCCGACCCCGCACCCCTGCCCCTGCCCGCCAGCCCGGTGACCCACCGGCGCGCCACCGCCCGGCAGTGGGTCGCCGCGGCCCGCCCGCGCACGCTGCCCGCCGCGGTCACCCCCGTCCTCGTGGGCACGGGCGCCGCGGCCGCGCTCGACGGCCTCGCCTGGGTGCCCGCCCTGCTCGCCCTCGTGGTCTCCCTGGCGCTGCAGGTCGGTGTGAACTACTCCAACGACTACTCCGACGGCATCCGCGGGACCGACGACGACCGGGTCGGCCCGTTCCGGCTCGTCGGGTCCGGGGCGGCCGAGCCCCGCCACGTCCGGGACGCCGCCTTCGCCTGCTTCGCCGTCGCGGGCCTGGCCGGGCTGGCCGTCGTGGCCCTGTCGGGGTCCTGGTGGCTGCTGCTCGTCGGGGCCGCCAGCGTCGCCGCGGCCTGGTACTACACCGGCGGCAAGCGCCCCTACGGGTACGCCGGGCTCGGGGAGGTCTTCGTCTTCGTCTTCTTCGGCCTGGTCGCCGTGCTGGGCACGACGTACGTCCAGGCCGGCCGGATCGGCGGCAGCGCCGTGGCGGGCGCCTTCTGCGTCGGGTTCCTCGCCTGCGCCATCCTCGTCGCCAACAACCTGCGCGACGTCCCCACCGACGCGATCGCCGGCAAGCGCACCCTGGCGGTGCGCCTGGGCGAGCGGCGCACCCGGACCCTCTACGCCGGCCTCGTCGTCGGCGCGTTCGTCGCGGCCCTCACGACCGTCCCGCGGCACCCGTTCGCGGCCCTCGTGCTGCTCGCCGGCGTCCTCGCGCAGCGGCCGTTGCGGACCGTCCTGGGCGGCGCCCGGGGGCGCGACCTGGTCCCCGTCCTCAAGGACACCGGTCAGCTCGAGCTGCTGACCGGCGCGCTGCTCGCCCTCGGACTGACGTTGTGACTGGCGCGGTGGCGGCCGGCGGGGGACAGTTCGCTCATGGGTGAGATCCGTGACTGACGTGCGCGGCGAGATCGACGTCCGGGCCGACGGGGAGCACCGCTACCGGGCGGTGCTGGAGACGTCCTCGGGTGAGCGCACCGAGCACCTCGTGACGAGCGACGCCGAACTGCTGGAACGGATCCAGGCGACCGAGGCCGAGGAGCCGTTCCTCGTCCGGCGCGTGCTGGAGGTGCTGCTCGAGACCGTGGAGAGCTCCGGCGGTGAGGTGCCCGCGGTCGTCGACCTGCGCGAGCTGGACCGCGAGCGGCCCGAGCTGCTGCCGAGCGTGCCGTTGCGCTGAGGCGCGGACCGCCGCTCAGTCCTCGGCGGCGTTGTCCTCGTCCAGGCCGCGGGAGAACCGCGACTTCTTCGCCGTGCCGTTCTGGCGGGCGTCGATGCGCCCGTCGACGCGCTGCTGCAGCGCCGTCGCCATCTGCTCGCGCTGCTTGCGCAGCAGGACGAGCGAGAGCAGCACGGACACCACGGCGGCGATGAGGATCGCGAGCCAGCCGACGGCGCCGGCCTCGCGGGCCACGACGAGGCACAGCACGAAGATGCCGAGCCGCAGGACGGTGTAGCGCAGCGTCACACCCATGGTTCAGACCCCCGCGTAGGAGTGCAGGCCGGGGAAGAAGATGTTCACGACCAGGTAGTTGAAGAGCATGCAGGTGAAGCCGAGGACCGAGAGCCAGGCGGCGCGCTTGCCGTCCCAGCCGCGCGTCGCGCGGGCGTGCAGGTAGGCGGCGTAGACGACCCAGATGACGAACGTCCACACCTCCTTGGAGTCCCAGTTCCAGTAGCGGTTCCAGGCCACCTGCGCCCACACCGCACCGGCGATGAGGGTGAACGTCCACATGACGAAAGCGACCGCGTTGAGGCGGAACGCGGTGCGCTCCAGCTCCACCGACCCCGGCAGGGCGTCCATGAACACACCCCCGGGACGGCCGCCGGCGGCGCGGGTGGCGTCCCGCTTCTGCTGGACGAGCTGCAGGACGGTCGCCGAGAAGCCGAGGGTCGACAGCGCCGTGGCCAGGATCGCGACGAAGACGTGGATGATCAGCCAGTAGCTGTCCAGGGCCGGGACGAGCTGGGCCGCCTCGACGTAGAAGCTGCGCAGCGCGATGCCGAGCGTCGCCAGCACCGGGCCGGCGACGAAGGTGCCGAGGTAGCGGGCGTCACGCCCGCCGCCCAGACCGGCCCGGTGCGCCCGCAGCACCGCGACGAGGTAGGCCACGGCCACCACGCACGAGCCGGTGAGGGCGAACTCGAACATGTTGCCCCACGGCACGCGGTGCACCGACAGGCCGCGGGTGACGACGGCGCCGAGGTGCAGCAGGGTCGCCACGACGAACAGCGACGTGCCGACGGCGGCGGCGCGGCGACGGCGCGCGGTGGCCGGGCGTTCCAGCGTGGTCGTGCCACCCCCCGCGCTCGCGGCGGCCGCGGCACGGCTCGCCTCGCGGGACTTGATCTCCTTGGCGCCCTCGGCCAGGTCGCTCGCGTAGGCGATGAAGGAGAACAGGTACGCGGTCATCCCGCCGTAGAGCAGGACGTTGCTGACGTTCGCGATGTTCTCGTCGACGGTCACGGTCTCTCCTCGGGAACGTGCACTGGCTGCTCATCGTCCCCCACCGCGGGGGGTGGTGGCGAACCACCGGGGTCCGGCGCCGGCTCGGGTGCCGGTTCACCCAGGGCCTCGCGCAGGCGGCGCAGGACGCCCTCGACCTCCTCGGCCAGGCCCGCGTCGTTGCCGCGGGCCAGGCCGCCGACCTGCACGGAGGTGCCCCCGGCACCGGCCGCCGCCTTGACCCACACGCGGCGGCGGGGCAGGAACAGGGACAGGATCAGACCGGTCGTGGCGAGCAGGGCGAAGACGAGCGCGGCCGTCTGGCCCGGGGTGTAGCGCACGTCGAAGCTGGCGAACCGCTCGACGCCGGCGAACTCCACCGAGCCCAGCCCGTTCGGCAGCTGCACCGTCTGCCCCGGCCTCATCGTCAGCGCCAGCGGCTGCCCGTCGGCGCCGGCGACCTCGCTCATGCCGGAGGTGTCGAGCGTGTAGACGTTCTGCGCGACCCCGTCGTCCAGGCCCAGGTCGCCGGTCCAGACCCGCGCCACGAGCAGGGGGTTGACCGCGTCGGGGAAGACCGAGACCGGCTGCCCCGCCGCGTTGGTCGAGGCGGTCGGCAGGAAGACGCCCTGGACGCCGAGCTGGACGGGCGCACCGTCCGCGGCCACCGCGTCGGGCACCTTGACGACGCCGGTGGAGTCGTAGTTCGAGGTCTGCGGCAGGAAGGGCGTCGCCCCGTCCTGCACGACGTTCCCCTGCCCGTCCCGGACGACGACGACGGGCGCGTAGCCGTTGCCGGACAGCGAGATCTGGGTGTGCCCGACCTTGCCGGGGTGGTTGACCCGGATCGTCTCCCGGCGCGGCTCGTCCCCCGGGGAGTCGGTGAGGGTGACCGAGGCCGCGAACCGGCGCGGTTCGCCGCGCTGGGAGGACTGCTGCGCCTCGAAGGCGACGTCCATCGCGTCGAGGCCCAGCGTGAACGGCGGGACGTCGTCGATGGTCGTCCAGGTCCCGCCGGAGAAGCTGTCGAGCTGGGTGCCCACCATCGTGCTGCCGGTCGTGACGATCCGCTGGCCCGCGTAGGAGAACAGCGAGCTCGAGGCGATGGCGACGAGCAGGCCGACGAGGGAGAGGTGGAACAGCAGGTTCCCGCTCTCGCGGTGGTGCCCCTTCTCGGCCGCGACCGACCCCTCGCGCCGCTCGGCCCGGAAGTGCCGCTTGGCCAGCACCGCGCGGGCCGCGTCGAGCACCTCCTGCGGCGGCGCCCCCAGCGTCGTCTCGCGGTGCTCGGGCAGCCGGTCCAGCCGTGCGGGGGTACGCGGGGGCTTCGAGCGCAGCGAGCGCCAGTGCACCCCGACGCGGGGCAGCACGCACCCGATGAGGGAGATGAACAGCAGCAGGTAGATCGCCGAGAACCAGACCGAGGAGTACACGTGGAACCCCTGCAACCGCTCCACCCACGGGCCCGCGGTGGGGTGGTCGCGCAGGAACGTCGCCACACCGGAGGGGTCGTTGTTCTCCTGCGGGAACGTCGAGCCGGGCACGGCCGCGACGGCGAGCAGCATGAGCAGGAACAGCGCGGTGCGCATGCTCGTCAGCTGCCGCCAGCAGAACCGGGCGAACTCCAGCGGCGTCATCTCCGAGGCCAGCTCGCGCTTCGGCTTCGGCGGGCGCTCGGTCCCCTGCCCCGCGTCGCGGTAGGCGTCGCGGAGGTCGTCGAGGTGGGTCTCGTCGGTGCGGGCCATCAGATCACCGGTTCGAAGTCGGACACGAGGTGGACCTGCAGCCAGCTCACGAGGGGCTGGAACTGGTTGGTCGCCAGCAGGACCCCGATCACGAGCAGCAGCACGGCCCCGAAGCGGTCGATGGCGACCCGGTGCCGGCGCAGGACGCCGAGCACCTTCATGCCCCGGCCGTAGGCCAGGGCGACGAGGACGAACGGGATCCCCAGGCCGAGGCAGTACACGAGGCTCAGCCCCGCGGCCCGGTCACCGCGCCCGGTCGTCAGCGCCATCGCGGAGATGGCCGCGAAGATCGGCCCGATGCACGGCGTCCAGCCGATGCCGAAGAGGGCCCCCAGGACGGGTGCTCCGACGAGCCCAGCGCGGGGGCGCCAACGCACCTTGAACTCCCGCTGCGCCCAGAGGGGCGACAGGAGCAGGAGGAGACCGCCGGCGATGACCAGCACCCCGACGGCGCGCTGGAACGCCTGGGCGTAGCGCAACCCGTAGAGCCAGCCCCCGACGCTGCCGGCGGTGAAGCCGATGAGCACGAAGACGACCGAGAACCCCAGCACGAACAGCGAGGCACCGAGGAACATCCGCCCGCGTCGCTGCTGCTCGAGCCCGCCACCGGACAACCCGGTCACGTAGGCGAGGAACCCGGGCACGAGCGGCAGCACGCACGGCGACAGGAACGACACGAGCCCGGCGAGCGCGGCCAACGGCACCGCCAGCAGCAGCGGCCCGCTCTGGACGTAGTCCGGCAGCGTCGTGGCCGTCGTCAGCGCGGACGTCATGCGGGGGCGCTCGCCGGAGGGGTCGACGCGGTGTCGGCCGGGGCGGCGCCCGCGTCGTCGAGCATGCCGGACAGGTCCAGGCGGCGGACGATGCCGGAGGCGCGGGCGGCCACCCGGCCCTCGGCGTCGAGCACGAGGGTGGTGGGGGTGGCCTGCGCCGAGTACGTCCGCAGCGCCAGCATCGCGGAACCGGACTCCGCGTCCAGGACCGAGGGGTAGGTGATGCCGAAGCTCTTCTGGAACGACTCGGCGATCGCCGCGGTGTCGCGGGTGTTGATGCCGAGGAACTGCACGTCGCGACCGGAGTACTCCTGCCAGACCGCCTCGAGGTCCGCGGCCTCCTCCCGGCACGGGGCGCACCCGGCGTACCAGGCGTTGAGCACGACCACCTTGCCGCGGTACTGGGCCAGGTCGACGGTGGACCCGTCGACGGTGGTGCCGCTGAAGTCGACGGGTTCGCGCCGCTGCTCGGGATCGAACTGCACGATCGTGCCGTCCCCGTCGATGTAGTTCTTCCCCTGCGGTTCCGGCAGCCCGTCCCCGCCGGAGCAGCCCGCGACGACGAGCGTCGACAACGCGGCGACGCCGAACGCCCTGCGCGAGAGCCCCATCAGGCCCCCGGGACCGGGTCGGCGCCGACGAGCAGGTCGGCGGCGGGTTCGGTGTACGCGACCGAGACGAGGGTGCGGCCGGAGAACTCCAGCGAGGTCACCGAGGCGAGGGCGCACTGCCGCCGGCGCGGGTCATGCACCAGGGGCCGGCCCTCGGCGCGCAACCGGGTCACCCAGACGGGCAGCTGGTGGCTCACGAGCACGGACTCCCGGCCCGGGAACGCGTCCCGGGCGTCGCGCACGACGGCGGTCACGCGCGCGATCTGCTGCTCGTACGGCTCGCCCCAGCTGGGCTGGAACGGGTTCCACAGCCGCGGCCACACGCGCGGGTCGCGGATGGAGCCCGCCCCGTCGGTCACGCGGTGGCCCTCGAAGCTGTTGCCGGCCTCGATGAGCCGCGCGTCCGTGCCGAGGTCGAGGTCGTGGGTGCGCGCGACGGGTGTCGCGGTCTCCTGCGCGCGCTGCAGCGGCGAGGCCGTCACCGAGGCGATGTCGTGGTCGGCGAAGAACTCCCCCAGCCGCGTCGCCATCCGCTGGCCGCGCTCGGACAGCCGGTACCCCGGCAGGCGGCCGTACAGGACCCGCTCGGGGTTGAAGACCTCGCCGTGGCGCACGAGGTGGACCGTCGTGCGCGTCGTCCCCGTCGTGGTCGTCCCGCTCACAGCGACCCGCTCCCCTGCGCCGCGGCGCGCGCAGCCCCCGGCAGCGCCTCCAGGACGCGGCCGATCGCGTCCTCGTCGTGGCTGGCGGACAGGAACCACGCCTCGAAGGCGCTCGGCGGCAGGTGGACCCCCGCGTCGAGCATGCTGTGGAAGAACGCCCGGAAGGCGCCGAGGTCCTGCCGGCGGGCCTCGTCGTAGTTCCGCACGGCGTCCAGCCCGGTGAAGAAGACGCTGAACATCGAGCCGGCCGTGTTGACGACGTGCGGGACGCCCGCGGCGCTCAGGGCGGCGTTGGCGGCGTCGCGGACCGTGGCCGCGTTCGCATCGACGGCGGCGTAGACCTCCGGCGTCGCGCCGCGCAGCGTGGCGAGCCCGGCGGCCGTCGCGATCGGGTTCCCCGACAGCGTGCCTGCCTGGTAGACGGGACCGGCCGGGGCCAGGTGGGCCATGACGTCGGCGCGACCGCCGAAGGCCGCGGCGGGGAAGCCGCCGCCCATGACCTTGCCGAAGGTCAGCAGGTCGGGGGCGTGCTCCAGGCCCAGGCCCTCGTACCCGTACCAGCCGGCGGCGCTGACGCGGAAGCCCGTCATCACCTCGTCGGAGACCAGCAGCGCGCCGTGCTCGCGGGTGAGGCGCCGCAGCAGGGCCGTGAACCCGGGCTGCGGGCGGACCACGCCCATGTTGCCGGCCGCGGCCTCGGTGATGACGCAGGCGATGCGGTCGCCGTGCTCGCGGAAGACCCCCTCGAGCGCCTCGGGGTCGTTGTAGGGGATGACGAGGGTGTCGGCCGCGGCCGCCCCCGTCACGCCCGGGGTGTCGGGCAGGGCGAACGTCGCCAGGCCCGAGCCGGCCGAGGCCAGCAGGGCGTCGACGTGCCCGTGGTAGTGGCCGGCGAACTTCACGACGACCGGGCGGCCGGTGAAACCGCGGGCGAGGCGGATGGCGCTCATGGTCGCCTCGGTGCCGGAGCTGACCAGGCGCACCTGCTCCACCGGCTCCACGCGGGCGACGATCTCCTCGGCCAGCAGCACCTCGCGCTCAGTCGGGGTGCCGTAGGAGAAGCCGTCGAGCACGGCGGCCTGCACGGCGGCCAGGACGTCGGGGTGGGCGTGCCCGAGGATCATCGGACCCCACGAGCAGAGCAGGTCGACGTACTCGCGCCCGTCCACGTCGGTCAGCCACGGCCCGCGCGCCGAGGCCACGAACCGCGGTGTGCCCCCCACGGCCCGGAAGGCCCGGACGGGCGAGTTCACCCCACCGGGGATGACCGCGGCCGCGCGCTCGAAGAGGGCGGCCGAGGCGGGAGCGGGGTCGGGGAGGGTCGTCGGGGCAGGCGTCGACGCGGTCACGAGGCCCAGTGTCGCAAGCTCCGGGGGGTGCGTCCGCCCCAGGGGCGTCTACGACGGCGTGTCGGAGGTTTGGCGTGACGGACCTCACGTCCACGAGCCCGCCGGCGCCCGGGCGACCTCACGGTGGGCCCTCAGGTCCACCACAACCACCAGCCCCGCCGCCCGGTGCGCCGACAGGTGCACGGGTCGATGACCTGGGGTCCGCCCCCGGCGTCCTCCAGCCCGAACGAGGCCTGCACGGACGCCCAGAACGCCCGGCACTCGCACCCCGTCCCGGTGCAGGGCGCGTCGGACTCCACGAGCCGGAACGCGTCGAGCTCGGGGTGGTCGTAGACGACGAGCCCCTCGGCGCTCAGGCGCTCGTCGGCGCGGTTCGGCGGGACGAGGTACCCGTGCAGCTCGACCTCGCCGGGGTGCGCGACGGCCGCCCGCAGGAGCGAGCCCAGGGACGGGGCCGCGTTCTGGTGGTCCAGCAGGCGCTCGGCCGGCAGCCGGGCCAGGAGCGCCGCCGCGTCCGGCCACGGCAGGTCGCGGTACCGGGCGACGTCCCCCTCGCCCGACGGCGGGACCGGGACGTGGGGCCCCACGACGTCGAGGAGGTCCAGCGTCCAGCTCGGCCGGCCGGCGGCCAGGCGGCGCCAGCACTGCTCGAGGGTCTCGCGGTCACGGGTCGGGGACGGGGCGGGCACGGCGCGCAGGCTCATGCCCCGACCCTGCGCGGGAACGACCGGCCGTGGCCCCCGCCCGGTCCGGGCTGTGGACGACACGCCGCCGGGCCCGGCCTGGGTGTCCCGGGACGGCACGGACGACCACCGTCCACCGGGGAGGAGGACACTGCCGGTGTGCGCGAGATCACGGACGAGGACGACCTGCGGCAGCTCGTCGGCGACCCGGCGCCCCAGGCGCTGGCCAAGGAGCGCGACCACCTGCACGAGCTGGACCGGGCGTGGCTGGCGGCCTCCCCGTTCTGCCTGCTGGCCACGTCCGCCCCCGACGGCACGTGCGACGTCTCACCGCGCGGCGACCCGCCCGGCGTCGTCCACGTCCTCGACGACCGGACCGTCGCGCTGCCCGAGCGGCCGGGCAACCGGCGGGTCGACGGGTTGCGCAACGTCCTCGGCAACCCGCACGTGGGCCTGCTGAGCCTGCTCCCCGGCCGCGGCGACAGCCTGCGCGTCAACGGCCGCGCCCGGCTCGTCACCGACGCTCCCTTCCTCGACGACATGGTGGTGAAGGGCCACCGGCCGCTGCTGGCGGTCGTCGTCGAGGTCGAGCAGGTGTTCTCCCACTGCTCCAAGGCGTTCCTGCGCTCGCAGCTGTGGGACCCGCAGACGTGGACACCCCGGGCGGCCCCGCCCCGGGCCCAGCTGGCGAAGGCGCTGGAGCGGCCGGAGACGCCGCTGGAGGAGCTCGAGCGGTACTACGGCCCCAGCTACGCCGAGGGGCTGTACCGCAGCTGACCGTCCCCGCCGGGCGGGACCGGGTCCCGGAGGTCGCGAGCAGGTCCCCGGCCGGGTCGGGCGGTGCCACGATCGACGCAGGACCACCGGAGGACCGGCCGAGGACCACCGGAGGACGTCGGAGGAGGACGCGTGGAGAGCACCGTCGACCGCTGCGCGGACGCCCGCTGCCGCAGCACGGGCCGGACGACCGGGGCCGGGGCCGGGTTGGGCGCGGCCGGCGGCGCGGTCACCGGCATCCTCTTCCTCCTGTCGCCGCAGGGCTTCCCCCTCAGTGCCGCCCTCTTCTACGGCGGGATCGTCGGGGCCCTCGTGGGCGCCCTCCTCGGGACCGTGGCCGGCGCGCTCGGCGGCTGCCTGGCGGCCGCCCTGGCCCGCGCCGGGCACGACCGGGCGGCCCGGACCGCGCTCGCCGCGGTGGCCGGTGCCCTGACCGCGCTGACGGCGCTCGCGTTCCTGACCGTCTAGGTGCCGGCGCTCGGGCAGGCTCTCCTGGCGGGCGGGGTCGCGGCAGGACTGGCCTGGGTGGCCGCTCCCTGGTGCCTGCGACCGGTGGGTCGGTCGTGACCGTCCGGGTCGGCGGCGCACTCAGGGAGCTGACCGTCGAACTGGGGTTCTCACTGGTCCTCGTGCTCGCTGCGGAGGTCGTGCACCGCGGCACGGGGTGGGCCCGCCTCTGGTGCCTGTTCGGCGCGCTCGTCGTGGGGCACGGGGGTCGCGCCGTGCTGGTGCGTCGGCACCGCGCGCGGGGCGACGACGTCCGGGACCGGGGACAGGCAGACGCGGACCGGCCGGCGTCGCTACCGTCCCGGCATGTTCCGTGAACCCGGCCTCACCGGCCTCTTCGCCCTCGGCATCCCGCTCGTCCTCTGGGCCGTGGGCCTCGCCGTCACCGCGTACGTCGTCTACCGCGCCGTGAGGGCGGGGGTCCGGGACGGCATCCGCTCCGCGCGCGAGGACCGCGGTCCCGGGACCGACCCCCTCCGCTGAGCCGGCCGCCCGTCAGGCCCGCGAGGGGGCCGAGGTCAGCGGCTGGTTGAACCGGAGCTGGTTGCCCGAGGGGTCCCGGACCCCGAAGTCCCGCACGCCGTAGTGCTGGTCGACGGGCTCGGAGGTGATCTCCACCCCGGCGGCCGACAACGCGTCGTGCAGCGCGTCCACGTCGTCGGTCGTGAGGATGATCCGGGACATGAGGCCCTTGGCGAGCAGGTCCAGCGCGGCGTCACGGTCGGCCTGCGGGGCGTCGGGCCAGGACTGCGGGGTCTCCAGGACGACGTGGAGGTCGGGCTGGTCGGGTGGGGTCACCGTGACCCACCGCATGCCCTCGTAGGAGACGTCCTGGGTCACCGCGAACCCGAGCCGGTCGCGGTAGAAGGCCAGGGCCTCGTCGTGGTCGTGGACGGTCAGGACGACGTTGGTGACGGTCAGCACGTGGACGACGCTAGGGCGGCGGCCCCCGGTCGCGCTTCTCCGATCCTGCCCGGTCGGGACGCGCGCGCCAGGACGCAGCTGGGGATGAACGCGGCGGCGGAGTGGTCGCGGGCCCGGTAGGAGCTCGGGCTCTCCCCCACCAGGCGGGAGAACCGCGCGCTGAACGACCCCAGCGAGGAGCAGCCGACGGCGAAGCAGGCCTGCGTGACCGAGACGTCACCGCGGCGCAGCAGCGCCTTGGCCCGCTCGATCCGGCGGGTCATCAGGTAGTCGTACGGCGTCACGCCCCACGCCGCCTTGAAGCTGCGGGAGAAGTGGCCCGGTGACATGAGCGCCTGCCGGGCCAGCGCCGCGACGTCCAGCGGCTGCGCGTGGTCGCGGTCGATGCGGTCGCGGACCCGCCGCAGCCGGACCAGGTCGTCGCGGGACGGGGGCACCCCCCGAGTGTGGTCCGGCCACCGCGCGGCGTCCACGCCTCGCGAGCACGGGTTCGGACCGTGGCTGCCCCCGGGTACGTGGTGGAGGCGTTCGAGCGGCTCGACGCCCCACCCCGGTCGTCCTGGAGATCCCGAGCACGGCCCTCGCACGGACGTGCGCGCGGTCCAGCTCATCGAGCGCGTCCTCGACGCCGAACGACCCGGGTTCGTGTTCTTCCGCGTCCCGCTGCGGGGGTTCCGCCGCCTGCGGTTCGGCTCCCCCACCGGGTCGACGCAGGAGGCGCACGCGGCGGCGGTCGTCGAGCACGGCACCGTGGGCGAGCGCGACGAGCGGGAGCACACCGCCCGGTTCGACCCCGGCCTCCTCCACGCCGCCCCCGAGCACGGTGACGTCGAGGGCGTGTCCTGCGGCCACGACCACGTCGACGACTGCACCGGGAACCACGTCGGCAGCCAGCTCGGCGACGGCCCGGGCACGGCGGTCGTCGCCGGGGGCTCCCGGCCCGCCGACGGAGGAGCGCTCCCGGTGTCGCGTAGTTTCTGGCCGTGCCGTCCCACGAGCCCCTCCCCGACGTCGCCGCCACCGGACCGGACGAGCAGGACCTGGTCCGCGACCACCTCCGTTCCCTGAGCGAGGAGGCGCTGGTCGGGTTGCTGACCGACCGGCCGGAACTGCTGCGCGGAGCAGCCCCGGCCGACCTGGACGACCTCGCGCAGCGGCTGGCCGCCCCCGGGTACGTGGCGGAGGCCGTCGACCGGCTCGACGCCCCCACCTCGGTCGTCCTGGAAGCTCTCTCGTTCCTGGGTCGTGGCGCCCGGCTCGGCCGGCTGGTCGCACTGCTGGCCCCCGACGGTCCCGTGGACGACCCCGCCGGTGCGGTGCGGGCCCGGGTCGAGGACCTGCTGCGGGTCGGGCTCGTGGTGCCCGCCCCCACCCCGGCGCACCCCGACGGGCTGCGCACGACCCCGGGCGCCCAGCGGGTGCTGGTCCCGCTGCTGGGCGGCATCCCCCTGGACGACCTGCTGGAACGCACCGACGCGCCGGACCTGGCGCGGCGGTTGCGCGCCTGGGGGTTGCCCACCGACCCCGCCGGTGCCGTCCACCGGGTGCGGAACGTCCTGAACGACCCCGACCTGGTCCGGCGGCTGACCGCCCGCGCGGACGCGCGCACCGGTGCCGCGTTGCGGGAACTGGCCGAGGCCGTCCTGCGACCCCACGAGCAGTTCCGACCGGACCGCAGGGCGACGGCCGACGCCGTGGCCTGGGCGCTGGAGCACGGGCTCGCCTGGGACCTCTCCCAGGGTGCCCGCGTCCTGCCCCGGGAGGTGGCCCTCGCCCTGCTGGAGGGCTCGGTGCGCGTGCCCCTCCCCGTCCGCGGCCCCGACCTGCCCACCGTCCCGGTCGCCCCCGAGACCGCCCACCGCGCCGCGGCCGGCGCGGCGGTCGAGACCCTCACCGCCGTCTCGGCCGTCGTCGAGCTCCTCGCCCGCGCCCCCGTGCCCACCCGCAAGGACGGCTCCATCGGGGCCCGGGAGATCGGCCGGACCGCCAAGACCCTGGCCACCGACGCCCGGCTCGTGCGGTTCGCCCTGACCGCCGCGAACCAGCTGGGTCTGCTGGCCCGGGCGGGTGAGACCTCCATCACCGCCTCCCACCGCGCTCCGCAGTGGCGGCGGCGTCCGCCGGCCGAGCGCTACGCCGACCTGCTGCGCACCTGGTGGGACTGGCCGACCCTCGTCGTGCGCGACCGCGACCTGGACGACAGGCCCGCCGCGATCGGCGGGGGGACGACCGCGCCGCGGGCCGCCGAGATCCGCCGGGAACTGCTGCGCCACCTGGGCCGGCTGCCCGCCGGACGGGGCGTCACCTCCGCCGGGGACCTCTCTGCGCACCTCGCCTGGGCCCGGCCTCGCGCTCTGGAACCCCACGACGCCGACGACGTCGCCGACGTGCTGGCCGAGGCCGAACTCGTCGGCGCCGTGGCCGTGGGCACCCTCAGCGGCGCCGGCCACGCCCTCGTCGGGGACGACCGGGACGCCCTGGTCCGCGACGCCGACCTGCTCCTGCCCGCCGTGAACGCCCGCGCCAGCTTCGGCTCCGACCTGACCGTCCTGGTCGCCGGCGACCCCGCCGCCCACGTCGTCGACGTGCTGGACACCGTCGCGGAGCGCGAGGCCCGCGGCGCGGCGAACTCCTGGCGGTTCACCGACGCCACCTTCCGGGCCGCCCTCGACGCCGGGCACACCGTCGAGGACCTCCTGGACGGCCTGCGCGAACTCAGCGACAAACCGCTGCCGCAGACGCTGGAGTACCTCGCCCGCGACGTCGGCCGCCGCTACGGCAAGGTCGGGATCCGGCCCGCGGGCACCGTCCTGGTCGGTGAGGAAGCCCTGCTGGCCGAACTCCGCACCCACTCCGGGTTGCGCCGGTTCGCCCTGGTCGCGCTGGCCCCCACCGTGCTGGCCTCGGCCGCCGCGCCGGCCGACGTGCTCGCCGGCGTGCGCGCGGCGGGGTACCTGCCGCGGGAGGAGAACCTCGCCGGAGAACCCGTCGGCCACGCGGTGACGCGGGCCCGGCCCCACCTCGACGAACCCGCCGCTCCCGGCGGGCCGGACGCCTCCCCGGACGTCGCGGGCGCGCAGGACGTGGACCGCGACCCGGTCGCGCACGCGCTGCGGCTGCGCGCCGGCGCTCCGCCGGCCCCCGACCCCGCCGTGGAGAAACTCGCCCGCTCGCTGCGCAAGCGGGCCGAACTCCTGCCCGAGGGCGACGTCCGCCAACTCGCCCACGCCGTCGTGCACCGGAGCCCGGTCCACCTGACCGTGCTGTTCGGGGGTTTCTACGAGGACGCGGTGGTGCTGAGCGAGCCGACGGTGCGGGCCGGGGCGCTGTACGACGGTGGTCACCCCGTCGTCGCGGACGTGGCGATGGTGGTGACGGTGACCCCGCTGGAGTGAGCGGAGCCCGGAGGGTTTCTCCGCCGGACAGGCGGCGCGTCAGCCGCGCAGCGCGCGAGCCCACGCTCCGAGCCGGTCCTGGACGGCCGGCAGCTCCACCTCACCGGTGCCGTGCTGCTCGACCCGTCGCGGCGCGAGGGTCACTGCGAGACGCGACTGCTCGGCGAGCAGACGACGGTCGAACCCGTCGGCGTCCAGGGAATCGGTGAAGAGGTCCACGTCCTCGGTGGGCCGGTCGATCATCGCGTGCTCGCGGATGGCACCCGACCCCGCCAGGACGAACCCCTTGCCGGCGGTCGCTGCGAGCAGCAGGCGCGTGACGTACCGCTGGTGCGCGAGCAGGTCCATCAACCGACCACGTCCGCCGAGGCGGTCCACACCAACACGGGGAACGCTTCCTCCCACAGGGTCCGGCAGCGCACGGGGAGGGTCAGGTCGCGCCACACGCGGACCAGCGTGGCGGCGTCGAGGAGCTCGCGCTGCTGCCGCACCGTTCCCTCGCGCACCACGGCCTGGTAGGCCCAGACCAGCTCGGAAGGGTCGTCGAGGTCCACGACGCGGCTCGGCCCCCAGTGGACGGAGTGGGGCAGTGCGAGGTGGCCGCCGGTGGGCCCGGTCAGGAGGTCGAGGAAGGCGGGACGTCGTAGGGCACGACGTCCTGGTAGCGGATCCGGGGCGCGTTCACGCCGCCTCACCACCTCGGATGCGCCGGTAGGCCTCCTTGCGCATGAACTCCACGAGCACCGTCTGGAAGGCCGGGTCGTCGAAGTACTTGGTGAACAGCGCCTCGTTGGCGTTCTGCCGGTCGATGACGAAGTCGTCGACCCGCTTGTCGAAGCGGTACCCGAAGTTCTCCTCGGAGTTCTCCATCGCCACCGCACGCATCTCCGGGTCCAGAGTGCTCTGCACCACGTACTGCTCGACGAGGAGGGTGTCCGCCTCCCCGAGGTCGAGCCCGAACTTGGAGTTCAGGGCGGCGATGATCTCGGACAGCCGCACCTTCTCCGGGTCGTTCTGGGCTCCCGCCCCGCCGCCCGTGGCCGGGGGGAGGCCGTCCTCTCCGTCCCCGGCGGCGAGGGACACGTCGTGTTCGCCGGTGATCTGCGTGCGCAGGTGGGTCAAGGTGGCGGCGTCGCTGACGTCGACGTCACCGTCCTCCCCCTCCAGCTTCGGCAGACGCGTGAGGAGGGCGCTGCCGTAGTAGAAGAGCTCCTCGAGGTCCACCTCGTGCCAGGTGATGACCTGCCCGAGGAAGGCGTACATGCGGACGAAGTCGCGCAGTGCGGTGCGGAAGTCCTCCTGGTCCGCTGGTTCCGGCATGGCCCGGTAGCGTTCGAGCGCGGCGTCGGTCGTGGCGTACAGGACTTCGTTGCCGCTCAGTTCGCCCTTGAGGAGGGCCGCGACGAAGGTGCTGACGTCGGCGGGGTGGACGATCGCGTGGCTCTCGATGCGCTGCTGCAGCGTGTAGAGCAGGTTCGGGTCGGTCGGTTCGGTCCAGGTCGTCTCGAAGAACGGCCGGAAAGCCTCCTTGAGGTCCTCGGCGTCGTTGGCGAAGTCGAGGACGAAGGTCCCCTCCTTGCCAGGTGTCGTCCGGTTGAGCCGGGACAGGGTCTGGACAGCCTTGACCCCGTCCAGCTTCTTGTCGACGTACATGGTGTGGAGCAGGGGTTCATCGAAACCGGTCTGGTACTTCTCGGCGACGATGAGCACCTGGTAGTCGGACTCGTCGAACGGGTCCTCGCCCTTGAAGCGGGCCGCGGTCTCCGTCTCGGGGATGGGGTTGCCGGCGCGGTCGCGGTTCAGCCGGGGTTCGGTCCACTCCTCGCCGGGGACGTCGGGGTCTTCGACCTTCCCGGAGAACGCGACGAGGGCCTTGACGTCTTGGTACCCCTTGCCGGCGATGTACTTCTCGATCGCCTGGTGGTAGCGCACGGCGTGCAGGCGGGATCGGGTGACCACCATCGCCTTGGCGCGACCGCCGATTTTGCCCGCGGTGACCGTGCGGAAGTGCTCCACGATGATCTCGGCCTTCTGGGCCAGGTTGGAGGGGTGCAGGCTCACGAACCGGGCGAGCTTCTGGCTGGCCTTGCGCTTGTCGACCTCAGGGTCGCTCCCGGCGGACCCCTCGACGGTCTGGGCACCGTTGGCGAGGCGGTAGTACGTCGTGTAGGTGACGTAGTTGGCGAGCACGTCGAGGATGAACCCCTCGTCGACGGCCTGCCGCATCGAGTACAGGTGGAACGCCTCGTGGCGGAACCCACTGTCCCTGGTCGGGTCGGGGATCTTCTCGCCGAACAGCTCCAGCGTCTTCTGCTTCGGGGTGGCGGTGAAGGCGAAGAACGAGAGGTTGGCCTGTCGGCCCCGGTCACGTGCGCTGGCCAGGAGGAGGTCACCGACGTCCGCGCTCAGCGCGTCCTCCGGGTCGCTCGCCTGCTCCTCCGCCGCGTCCGCCGCTTCGGCGGCGGCCAGCGCGTCGGGGCCGGTCCCGAGCACGGACTTCAGCCCCTTCGCGGCCTCCCCCGACTGCGAGGAGTGCGCCTCATCGACGATGACGGCGTACCGCTTGCCGCCGCCGACCGCCCCGACGGCCTTCTTGACGACGGGGAACTTCTGCAGGGTGGTGATGACGATCTGCGCCGTGGACCCGGTGAGCGCGTCCGCGAGCTGCTGGGAGTTCTTGTCGATGCGTTCGACGACGCCGGGGGTGTGGTCGAACTGCGCGATGGTCTCCTGCAGCTGCCGGTCCAGGACGACCCGGTCGGTGACGACGACGACCTTGTGGAAGACCTTCGTGTCCGGCCCGAGGTTCTTCGCCGCCCCCTGCAGCGAACTCGCGTCGGTGGCGGTGTGCAGGGTGGAGAGCCGGTGGGCGAGCCACGCGATGCTGTTGGACTTCCCCGAGCCCGCCGAGTGCTGCAGCAGGTACGCCCGGCCCGGCCCGTGGGTGGAGGCGTGGGCGTCGAGCTTCTTCACGACGTCCCACTGGTGGTAGCGGGGGAAGATCGTCGTGGTCTTCGCGGCCTTCTTGCTCGTGCCGGGTTCGTGCTCGACGTGGACGAAGCGGTGCAGGAGGTCCAGCCAGGCGTCGCGCTGCCAGACCTGCTCCCACAGGTAGCGGGTGCGGTAGCCGGTGGTGGAGGACGGGTTGCCCTGTCCCCCGTGCCGGCCCGGACCGTTCGAGCCCTGGTTGAAGGGTAGGAAGTACGCCTGCGGACCGACGGTCGTGGAGAGGAAGACGAGGTCGGGGTCGACGGCGAAGTGCACGACCGTCCGCTTAGCGAAGATGAGGTCGGTCGGGTACCGCTGCTCCCGGTACTGCTTCTTCGCCTGCTCCACGCCCTGACCGGTCAACGGGTTCTTCAGCTCGGCCGTCGCGACGGGGACGCCGTTGAGGGAGAGCAGCAGGTCGAGGGAGTCGTGCGGGTGCGACTCGGAGTGGTGGACCTGGCGCGTCACCGTGAGGCGGTTGGCGGCGTAGGCCTGCTGCAGGCTCGCGGTGATGCCGTGAGCGGGCTTGAACTGGGCGATCTTGATCAGCTGCCCCTTGTTCTTCACCCCGTGGCGGAGGACGTCGATGACGCCGCGGGTGCTGAGTTCGCTCGCCACCCACTGCGCGAACTGCTTCTGCGCCGTGTCGACGTCGGCGTACTGCGCGACGACCTTCGCCCACTTCGCGGCCTGGGTAGCGCCGATGAAGGTGAACAGCTCCCCCGTGTCCAGGCCGAGGCCGCGACGGTATGCGCTCGGGTCACCTCGGTGCCAGTCGTGGGCGAGGAGGTGGGCCTCGATGGTGGCTTCGAACGCGGCCTCGGAGTGGACGCTCATGTCGTCGAGACCTTTCGGGCAGTGGTGACGTCGAACTGGCCGGTGACGGCGGCGGTGATGAGGGCTTGCTTGCGTTCCTGGAGCAAGGCGATCTGCCGTTCGAGTGCCGCGTCGAGCGCGGCGTCGTCCTGTTCCGCTAGTTGCAGCTCATCGAGGATCTGTCGCTGTCTGGCGACGTCAGGGAGCGGGAAGCGAAAACCGAGGACTTTGCTGCTGTTCGTGGACGCCAGGTTGGTGCTTCGACTGCCCGTGATCTCGAAGTACCGTCGCGCGTGGTGAGTTCGCGTCAGTGCAGCCAGGTACTCGGGGAGGAGCCGGTCAGGGTGAGGGCGCAGAGCGAAGACGTGGTTCTGGTGTAGGCACGGATCGATCTCTCCTCGCCACACCGTCCCCCGCCCCAGCTTGTCGAGGTCGCCTCCTTCGGTCACCAGGACGTCCCCCGACCTGAGCATGAATCTTGCGGCGACCCGCGGATCGAGCTTGACGGTTTTGACTACCGAGAGGTCCAGTCGGTCGCTTTGCACATTGGCCACCGAAAGGTACGGGTATTCGACGGAACCTGCACGTTGGGCATCAATAGTCAGACCTGACTGAAGGTCAGCAACCCATGCGAGCTTCATGAAACTGGCGCCGTCATCCCTCAGCCACGGATAGTTTGCCCGCGAGCCGCCCCCCGGCAAGCGCGGGTTCGTCAATAGCCAGGACACTCGCGTGTCGCTACGCTGTGCAATTTTAATACGCTGCTTGTGTCGCATTCGGATTGCCTGATCGACAAGGCCAACCTGGACGTCGAGGAAGTCAGCAGTACGGCCTTGCTGAAATATCGACAAACACGGAAAAGGCAACGGCCTGACGCGCTCAGAACTCAGATGCCAGATCGCCAAGCCCTGGGCTGTAGCACCGTATAGTCCCGATCCATGCGCATGACGCGACCACCAGTACAGGAAACGCGGATGTGTACCTGGTCTCGCCCGCAGCCGCACAAGCGTGTTCTGGAACGCGACACCGGGAACGGATGCGTCCCACATCGCGGTCTGCCCGACTTGAGCTCGACTACCCGACGCCTCCGTAACTAGGACGTCTCCTGACCGGAGCGAGTACCGGACCTGCTCCGCTTGGTCGAAGTGCATCATCTTGATGTCTTTGAGAACGAGTTCGCCGTCCCGCACATTCGCAGCTCGAAGGTAAGGAGTCTGATTCGGGCCTGTTTCACTGGACGGGTTACGCATTCGCCCAAGAGTCACTTCAGCAGCAAGGCGCAGCGGCTGCGTCTTCATCGCGCCACCCCCGTCAGCAGCCGCTGGATCTCGACCTCCACTTGAAGGATTTCCGCGTCGATCTCCTCCAGCGGACGTGGCGGCACGTACTCGTAGAAGAACCGCGTGAACGGGATCTCGTATCCCACCCGCGTCTTGCTCTCGTCCACCCAGGCGTCCGGCACGTGCGACAGCACCTCCCGCGCCACGTACTCGCCGATCTCCTCGGTCAACGGCACGTTCTCGTTGTCCCGCAGGTCAGGGTCGGGCAGCACCTGCTTCTTGCCGTCCAGCTGCGGCTCGGCCTCCGGGTCCGGGACGGCGCACGCCGCGAGGATCGCCTTGCGCACCGGCGCCGCGAGGGTCGGCAACCCCGCCGCGGAGGCCTCCCTCCAGAACACCTTCCACAAGCCGGCTTCGGTCGTCTCGGAGGTCCCGACCAGCCCCCGCAGCACCCCGCGGATCGCGTCGTGGTCGATGTCCGCCTTGAGGAACGGCTTGGCGATCTCGACGGCGGCGACGGCCTCCTCGGTCACGTCCCACCTCCGTCGCAGGGGACGCTCGACCGTGATGCGCTGGTACCCGAAGTCCTCGTTGGCGAACACCCGCACCCGCTCGTCGCTCAGGTCGCCCGCCAGCGCGTCGTGGTAGAGCCGGGTCACGTCGGCGATCTGCTCGTCGCTGACGTACTTGCGCTTGTCGCCCAAGGACTTGCGCATCTTCGTCCACGACTCGCGCGCGTCCAGCAGCAGGACCTTGCCCTTGCGTTCGGGCGCCTTGCGGTTCGTCAGGACCCAGAAGTACGTCGAGATCCCGGTGTTGTAGAACAACTGGTCCGGCAGGCCGACGACGGCCTCCAGCCAGTCGTTCTCGATGATCCACTTGCGGATCTCCGACTCCCCCGACCCGGCGCCGCCGGAGAACAGGGGGGATCCGGAGAAGACGATCGCCAGCCGGCTCCCGCCCTTCTCCACGGGCTTCATCTTCGAGATCATGTGCTGCAGGAACAGCAGGCTGCCGTCGGAGACCCGCGGCAGGCCCACCCCGAAGCGGCCGGCCATCCCCAGGTTGGCCTGCTCGTCCGTGATGGTCTTCTGGATCCGCTTCCAGTCGACCCCGAACGGCGGGTTGGCCAGCAGGTAGTCGAACGTGCGGCCTCCGAACGCGTCCGCGGACAGGCTGTTGCCCAGCTGGATGCTCTCCGGTTCCTGCTGCTTGATCATCAGGTCCGAACGGGCCATGGCCCACGTCTCGCCGTTGAGCTCCTGCCCGAAGATCTCCAGGGTGGCGTTCTCGTTCAGGTCGTGCAGGTGCTCCTGCCCGCCGATGAGCATGCCGCCCGTGCCGCACGCGGGGTCGAACATCGACCGGACCGGAGCGCTGCCCCGCAGCGCCTCGTCGTCCTCGGAGAAGAGGATGTTGACCATGAGCTTGATGACCTCGCGCGGGGTGAAGTGCTCACCCGCGGTCTCGTTGCTCATCTCGTTGAACCGCCGCAGCAGTTCCTCGAAGATGTAGCCCATCGCCTCGTTCGGCACCGCGTCCGGCCCGAGGTCCACGTCGTGGAACCGGCTCACCACCTGGTACAGGAGCCCCGCCGCGTCGAGGCGCTCCACGTGGTTGGCGAAGTTGTACTTCTCCAGCACCTCGGCCGTGCCCGCCGAGAACGCCGAGGCGTACTGCAGGAGGTTTGCAGCGAGGTTCTCGTGGTCGTCGAGGAGACGGGTGAAGTCCAGAGGGCTCGTGTTGTAGAACGGCTGCTTCGCCGCCCCCTTGAGGATGCGGTCCTTGTTCTGCACCGTGAGCGCGGCGTCACGTTCGAGGACCTTCGTCTTCGTCGGGGCGAGAGCGCAGTCGAGGCGGCGCAGCACCGTCAACGGCAGGATGACCTGCCCGTACTCGTGGGGCCGGTAGTCCCCACGAAGCAGGTCGGCGATCGACCAGATGAAGCCGACCTTGTCCCCGAAGCCTTCGACCTGCGTCACTGCTGCGCCCCCATCGTCGAGTTGCTGTCACACACGGTAGCCAGGCCCGTGACCTCAGCATCGTCCTCATCCTATGATTGGGATGAAGGCACTGGCTCTGAGGATGAGGACTCGATCCGTGGTCGATGCACGTCTGCCGACGCTCCTGGCGGACCTCCGTGAGCACCGAGCGGAGTCAGGCGCCCTCGAGGCCAAAGCCGCTCGCGACGCCGTCCCCAAGGACGCCCTCGAGACGCTCTGCTCCTTCGCCAACACCCCCGGGGGCGGGACGCTGCTGCTCGGCATCGTGGAGAACCAGTCGTTCGACGTCGTGGGGGTGGCCGATGCCGCCAAGACGCAAGCCGATGTCGTCTCCTGGTGCGCCGACCGCTTCACGCCTCCGCTGCGCCCGACCGTGAGCATCGAGACCGACGCCGGACGCTCGGTGGTGATCGTCGACGTCGAGGAGCTCCCCCGCAGCGAGAAGCCGTGCTACGTCTCCGCGCAGGGAATGGTGCGCGGCTGCTACCTGCGTGTCGGGGAGAGCGACCGCCGACTGACCGCCGAGGAAGTGCAGCAACTCGTGGCCGAACGTGGTCAACCCACGTTCGACACGGAGGTCGTGCCCGGCGCAGCGGTCACCGACCTCGATGAGGACGTGGTCGCGGCCTACCTCCGCCGGGTTCGAGCGCGGAGCGCACGAGCCTTCACGGGCGTGGACGACCACACGGTGCTGACCATGACGGGGGTTCTCGCGGTCGAGGCCGACGGGACGCCCCGCCCGACCATCGCCGGTCTCCTGGCCCTGGGGAGGTACCCGCAGCAGTTCCTGCCGCAGGTCAACACGACCTTCGTCAGCTACCCCACACCGGCCGGAGCGGACGACTCCGGCGGGGTCCGGTTCCTGGACAACGTGGCGGCCGACGGCTCGATCCCCGAGATGGTCTTGGCGGTGCTCACCGCCGTCCAGCGCAACTCGGCCCGCCGAGCTGTGGTGCAGGGAGCAGGACGGGTCGACGTCCCCGACTTCCCGGAGACAGCCCTGCGCGAGGTGATCGTCAACGCCCTCGTCCACCGCGACCTCAGCTCTGGATCCCGCGGTACCCAGGTGCAGGTGGAGATGTACCCCGACCGCCTCGTCATCAAGAACCCGGGTGGCCTGTTCGGTGCGGTGGACATCGCGCACCTCGGCGACGACGGCCGCTCGTCGGCCCGCAACGCACGCCTGCTGCGCATCCTCGAGGACGTCCCGCTGCCCCACGGCGGTGTCGTCTGCGAGAACCGGGGCTCCGGGGTGCGGACGATGGTCGCGGCTCTCCGTCGAGCGGGCATGGGACTGCCGTCCTTCACGGACGGGGTGACCACCTTCAGCGTCAAGTTCCCCAACCACACGCTGCTCGACGACGACACCATCCGCTGGCTGGGGCGGTTGACCACTGACCGCCTCCGTGACACCCAACGACTCGCTCTCGCCGCGATGCGACGGGGAGACCGCCTGGACAACAGCACCTACCGGCGACTGACCGGCGTGACCGACAGCCGTACCGCGACGTACGAACTCCAGGACCTCGTCGCACGAGAGCTGGTCGAGCAGCACGGCACCCGCCGGGGGAGTTCCTACGCCCTGTCGCAGCTCGCCCGGACGAGCGGCCCAGGCGGACGACGCCCGCACCCCGATCGCGGCCGGCAGATCGTGGAGCTCCTGCAGCTCCGCCGGGAGCTCAGCAAGGCCGAGGTGGTCGAGGAGCTGGGTCTGGGCACCAAGACCGTCGAGCACTGGTTGCGTCTCCTCAAGAGGGATGGACTCATCGAGACGTCTTCTCCGCCACGAAGCCGGAACACCCGCTACCGCCTCACCAGCACAGTCACCAACTCATCATCCTCGATATGAAACTTCTCATCCCATATTTAGGATGAAGGGGATCTTCGTGAGGATGAGGGTCTAATCTCACCCCTCCGAGCGAACCGTCAGGACGATCAGCCCAGCCACTCCCGCGCCGCCTCCAGCGCCCAGTAGCTCAGCACGATCTGCGCCCCACCCCGCCGCAGCGCCAGCAGCGACTCCAACGCCACCCGCTCGCGGTCGATCGCGCCCGCCTGCGCGGCGAACTCGACCATCGCGTACTCCCCCGACACCTGGTAGCTCGCGACGGGCACGTCCGCCACGTCCGCGACCGCGCGCAGCACGTCGAGGTAGGGCAGACCGGGTTTGACCATCACCATGTCGGCGCCCTCGTCGAGGTCGAGCCGCACCTCGCGCAGCGCCTCGGACACGTTCGCGGCCGGGTCCTGCTGGTAGGTGCGGCGGTCGCCCTTGAGCTGGGAGTTCACGGCCTCGCGGAACGGGCCGTAGAACCCGCTCGCGTACTTCACCGCGTAGGCGAACAGGGCGACGTCGTCGTACCCGCCGGAGTCCAGGACGCCGCGCAGCACGCCGATCTGGCCGTCCATCATCCCGCTGGGCCCCAGCACGTGCGCCCCCGCGGCCGCCTGGGCCAGCGCCATCGAGGCGTACCGCTCCAGGGTGGCGTCGTTGTCGACGCGACCGCGGTCGTCGAGGACGCCGCAGTGGCCGTGGTCGGTGAACTCGTCCAGGCACAGGTCGGCCATGACGACGAGGTCGTCGCCCACCGCGTCCCGCACGTCCCGCAGCGCGACGTTGAGGATCCCGTCGGGGTCGTCGGCACCGGACCCGGTCGCGTCGAGCCGCTCGGGCACGCCGAACAGCATGATCCCGCCGAGCCCGGCCGCCGCGGCCTCCTTCGCCGTGGCCGCGAGCGAGGCGCGGGTGTGCTGCACGACGCCCGGCAGCGTGCGGACGGGCTGGTCCTGCGTGATGCCCTCCCGCACGAAGACGGGCAGGACGAGGTCCCCCGGGTGCAGGTGCACGTCGGTCACCAGCCGGCGCATCGCCGGGGTGGAACGCAGGCGGCGGGGACGGACGGGCAGCTGCACCACGGTGGGACCTCTCCAGCGCGCGCAGCGCGCCGACCTCAGCGCGCGCGGCGGCGCGCGGACGACTTCTTCTGGCTGGGCCGCAGGACGGGCTCCCCCGCCTCCAGCGCACCGGCCCGCAGGCCCTGGCCGTAGGCCGCGAGCGCCTCGACGAGGGCACCGGCGCTCGGCTCGGCGGCGAGGACGTCGACCCGCAGGCCGTGCTCCTCGGCCGTCTTGGCCGTGGCCGGGCCGATGCACGCGACGACCGTCGAGGGGTGCGGCTTGCCCGCGATCCCGACGAGGTTGCGCACCGTCGAGCTCGACGTGAAGACGACCGCGTCGAACGCGCCCGTCTTGATGGCGTCGCGCACGGGCGCGGCGGGCGGCGCGGCGCGCACGGTCCGGTAGGCCGTGACGTCGTCGACCTCCCAGCCGTTCTCCTGCAGCCCCGCCACGAGGGTGTCGGTGGCGATGTCGGCGCGCGGCAGGAACACCCGGTCGATGGGATCCAGGACCTCGTCGTAGGGGGGCCACGCCTCGAGCAACCCGGCGGCCGACTGCTCGGTCTCGGGCAACAGGTCGGGTTCGATCCCCCACTCGCGCAACGCTTCCGCGGTGACCCCGCCGACGGCGGCGACCTTGAGGCCGGAGAACGCGCGGGCGTCGAGGCCGTACTCGGTGAACTTCTCCCGCACGGCGCGGACGGCGTTGACGGAGGTGAACCCGATCCACTCGTACCGGCCGGTGACCAGGCCCTTGACGGCCTTCTCCATCTGCTGCGGCGTGCGCGGCGGCTCGACGGAGATGGTGGGCACGACCTCGGCGGTGGCGCCGTGGTCGGACAGGCGGGTCGTGATGGCGCCGGCCTGCTCCTTGGTCCGCGGGACGAGGACGCGCCAGCCGAACAGCGGCTTCGTCTCGTACCAGCTGCCCTGCTCGCGCAGGGCGACGACCTCGCCGAGGACGGCCGTCGTGGGTGAGCCGTCGAGGACGGTCGCGGCCGCCTCGAGCGTGCCGAGGGTCGCGGTCGTCGTCGTCTGAGTGGTCGTCGTGCCGTGCGAGGTGAGCGCGACGGGCGTGGCCGGGGACCGGCCGGCGGCGAGCAGGCCGCGGGCGGCGGCGGCGATGTCGTCCCCGGTGCCGAGGACGACGACGGTGGCGTCGGCGTCGGCGTGCCGGGACCAGTCCAGGGTGCGACCGGCCGGGTGCACGACGTTGACGCTCGAGGTCGACGTCGTGGTCATGGGGACGCCGGCGTAGGCGGGCACGGCGTTGACGGCCGAGACGCCGGGAACGACGTCGAAGCCGATCCCGGACTTGCGGCAGGCCGCCACCTCGTCGACGAGGCCCGTGAACGTCGAGGGGTCGCCGTCCATGAGGCGCACGACGCGGCCACCGGCCTTGGCCGCCCGCACGACGAGCTTGGCGCGCGCGGCGCGGGTCAGGGGCTGGCCGTCGTCGCCGAACCCGGCGTCGAGCACCTCGACGCCGGTGCGGCCGAAGCGGGCCACGAGGTCCTCGCGGCTGTCCTGGTCGAGGACGACCACGTCGGCGGTGCGCAGCAGGTCCACGGCGCGCACGGTGAGCAGCCCGGGGTCGCCGGGGCCGGCCCCGACGAAGGAGACGTGCCCGAGCTCCTTCTCGGCCTTGGTGGCGCGGTCCTTGTCGCCGACCTTGTCCTTGCGGACCGACCCCTTCGACGGCGTCCTCTTCGAGCGGGGCTGGGCGGGCACCTCGTCGCGGCTCTTCTTCGCGTCGACCACGTCGGGCAGGACGCTCACCTCGGGGGCCGCCGCCACCGCGTCGACCGGCACCTGCTCCGGGTCGGCGACGCGGGGGCTGTTCGTCATCGTGCTCACGAGCCACTCTCCGGATCGGGACGTGGACCGTCGTCCGGACGGTCCTGGGGGTGGTTCTCCGACGAGACCTGCGGTCCGTCGCTGCGGGCTGCGGCGGGCGCACCGGGTCTGGACGCGGGGGGGCTCTCGGGACGACGACCGCTGTCCGAGGACCCCGGGAGCTCGTGGGTCAGCAGGTCGCGGGCGACGTCGGCCCCCAACGTACGCGCCGAGGGCTCGTCGGCGACAGTCGCGAACGACCGGGTGCGGCGCACGAGGGCGCCGGCGGCGTCCTGGACGGCGACGTGCAGCACGTCACCGTCGGCGTAGGCCCCGACCGGTGCGGAGCAGCCGGCCTCCAGCGAGGCGAGCACCTGGCGCTCGGCGGCGACGGCGCGGCGGACGGCGGGGACGTCGATCCGGGCGAGCACCGCGCGCACCTCGTCGTCGTGGGCCCGGCACTCCACGGCGAGCGCGCCCTGGCCGGGCGCCGGGACGAACGTGCCGGGGGCGAAGAACTCGGTGACCTCGTCCGCGCGGCCGATGCGCGCCAGACCGGCCGCGGCGAGGACGACCGCGTCGAGCTCGCCGGAGGCGACGAAGCCCAGGCGGGTGTCGATGTTGCCGCGGATCGCGACGACCCGCAGGTCCGGTCGCAGCGCCGTGAGCAGCGCCTGGCGGCGCGGCGAGCCGGTGCCGACGCGGGCCCCGGCGGGCAGCTGCGCCAGCGTCCGGCCGGCGGAGGCCACGAGGGCGTCCCGCGCGTCCTCCCGCTCGGGGACGGCGGCCAGGGCGAGCCCGCCGGCGGGGGCCGTGGGCAGGTCCTTGAGGGAGTGCACGGCGAGGTCGACCTCGCCGGCGAGCAGCGCGTCGCGCAGGGCGGAGACGAAGACGCCCGTGCCGCCGATCTGGGCCAGGGGCGCGTGGTTGACGTCGCCGTGGGTCGTCACCTCGACGAGGTCGACCTCGGACCCGTTGCGGCGCAGCGCGTCGGCGACCCACGAGCTCTGGGTGGTGGCCAGGGCGCTGCGGCGGGTGCCGAGCCGGAGCGCACGCGTCACGACACGCGCCCCACGGCGTCGGCGACGGTCCCGGACAGCGGCGCGTCGCCGGGTAGGGCCGCGCCGCGCGAGCGGTCGGGCCCGACCTCGAGGTCGAACAGGGCGCGCAGGGCCGCGGCGTACCCGACCCCGCCGGGCGCCTCGGCGAGCTGCTTCACCCGCACCGTCGGGGTGTGCAGGAGCTTCTCGACGATGCGGTGGACCGTGCGGTCGACCTCGGCGCGGGCCGCGTCGTCGAGGTCGACGCGGCTGGTGAGCCGGCGCATCTCGGCGTCGACGACGTGCCGGGCCTGGGCGCGCAGCGCCACGACCGTGGGGGCGACGTCGGCCGCCCGCAGCGAGGCCGCGTGCGCGGCGACCTCCTCGGCGACGATGGCGCGCACGGAGCGGAGGTCGTCGGCGACCGCGGTGCTGGCGAGGTCGGCGCCCAGGGCCTCGAGGTCGGCCAGGTGCACCCCGCGCAGCGTCGCCACGTCGGGGGCGACGTCGCGCGGCAGGGCGAGGTCGGCGACGAACAGCGGCCGCTCCGGGCGGTCCAGCAGCGCGGAGGCGACGGTGGCCACGTCCAGGACGTGCCCGACGGCCCCCGTGCAGCTGGCGACGAGGTCGGCAGCGGCCACCTCGGCCCGCAGGTCGTCCAGGCCCACGGCCCGGCCGCCGATGGCCGCGGCCAGGCGCTGGGCGCGGTCCGGGGTGCGGTTGGCGACGACGACGTCGAGCCCGGCGCGGGCGAACGTCGTCGCGACGAGGGCGCTCATGGCACCGGCACCGACGACCAGGGCGCGCCGGCCCGCGAGCTCACCACCGAGGACGGCGGCGGCGCGGGTCGCCGCGGCGTCGACGAGGGAGGCGCCCGCGGCGTCCAGCCGGGTCTCGGAGTGGGCACGCTTGCCCACGCGCAACGCGTTCTGCAGCAGGCCGTCCAGCGTCCCGCCGGCCAGGCCCCGGTCGTGCAGGTCGCGCAGCGCGAGGCGGAGCTGGCCGAGGATCTGGCTCTCCCCCACGGCCATCGAGTCCAGCCCGCAGGCGACGCGGAAGAGGTGCTCGACCCCGGCGTCCTCGTAGTGGACGTAGAGCTGCTCACCGAGCTCGTCGACCCCCAGGCCGATGCGCCGGCACAGCGCGTCGCCGACGTCGGCGACCCCGCCGTGGAAGCGGGTGACGTCGCAGTAGATCTCGACGCGGTTGCAGGTCGACAGGACGAAGACCTCGTCGACGTGCGGGGAGGCCGTCAGCGAGGCCACGACCTCACCGGCGGCGGCCGCGTCGAAGCTGGCGCGCTCGAGCACGCCCAGGGACGCCGTCCGGTGGGACAGACCCACGACCATGAGGGCCACTCAGACCACCTCTCCGACACGTTCGGTCACGGGAGCTGCCACGGGGACGAGGGACGGCACGCGGGCGGCGCGCCGCTGGGCGTGGAAGGCGAGGATCTGCAGCTCCGAGGCGAGGTCGACCTTGCGCACGTCGACGCCGGCGGGCACGCGCAGCACGGTCGGGGCGAAGTTCAGGACGCTGCGCACCCCGGCGGCCACGAGCCTGTCGCAGACCGCCTGGGCGTGCTCACCGGGGACGGCCAGGACGCCCATCGTCCCGCCGGGGCGCACGACCTCGGGCAGCTGGGCCAGGGGCCGGACGCGGATGCCGCCCACGACCTCACCGACGACGTGCGCGCCGTCGTCGAAGAGTCCGACGACGCGGAACCCGCGGCTCGCGAAGCCGCCGTAACCGGCCAGGGCGTGCCCGAGGTTCCCGATGCCCACGATGACGACGTTCCAGGGGGTCGTCTGCCCGAGGTGGTCGGCGATCTGCCGGTGCAGCTCGGTGACGTCGTACCCGACACCGCGGGTGCCGTAGCTGCCGAGGTGGGACAGGTCCTTGCGGAGCTTGGCCGAGCCGACGCCGACGGCTTCGGCGAGCGCCTCGGAGGACACCGTCCGCAGGCCGGCCTCGGCCAGGACGGACAGGGCCCGCAGGTACTGGGGCAGCCGCGCCACGGTCGCTTCGGGGACGTCGACCGTCCCCACGTCGTCCTCGTCCACAGCGGTCAGACCAGCACCCTCGTACGCGTCGCTCGGGTCCCGGTGGAAGCCGGGACCCCTGGTCGTGCGCCAGCAGCCTAGGCTCTTGTGAAGCCACGCACAAAGTCGTGACGGGCCCGCGTGACGAGGACCACGCCCCCGCTGACCTGCACCTTCACAGGAAGGTGAGCCTCACCTCACCATCGGGGCGCGGGGCCGTCAGCGCCCCCGTCGCCACCACCGGCGACCCGCCAGCGCCTGCCGCAGCCGGTCGGCGTCCAGACGGCCGAAGTCCCGCTCGGCGCCGTCGACCAGCACGACCGGGACCTTGTCCGTGAACCGCCGCCGCAGCTCCGGGTCGGCGTCGACGTCGACCTCCTCCCAGCCGACCCCGGCCGCCGCGGCCACCGCGCGGACCACCTCGCGGCCGTCGTCGCACAGGTGGCAGCCGACCCGCGAGACGAGGACGACCCGCGCGCTCCCCGCACCCACTCGCTCTGCGTGGTCCATCGCTCACCCTTCTTGTCGGTGGGTCGTCCTACGATGCCGCAGTGCACCGCGACGACGCCTCCCGCCCCGCTCCCGCGGCCGGACCGGACGCGGCGTGCGACGCGGCGTTCTTCGACCTCGACAACACGATGGTCCACGGCGCCTCGCTGTTCTACTTCGCCCGCGGCCTGGCCGCGCGCGGCTTCTTCTCCCGCCGCGAGCTGCAGCGCTTCGGCCGGCGCGCCCTGCACTTCGCGCTGCGCGGGGAGAACCTCGGGCACCTCGGGGAGGTCCGCGAGCTCGCGCTCGCCTTCGTCGCCGGGCACTCCACGGCGGAGATCCGCCAGATCGGCGAGGAGGTCTACGACGAGCACCTGGAGGCCGAGGTGCGGGCCGGGTCGCGGGCGCTCGCCCGCCGGCACCTGGACGCCGGGACGCCCGTCTGGCTCGTCACCGCCGCCCCCGTCGAGCTCGCCGACGTCGTCGCCCGCCGCCTGGGCCTGACCGGCGCCCTCGGCACCGTCGCCGAGTCCGTCGACGGCACCTACACCGGCCGCCTCGTCGGCGAGCCGCTGCACGGGCAGGCCAAGGCCGACGCCGTGCGCGCCCTGGCCGAGGACCGCGGGTTCGACCTGACCCGCTGCGCGGCCTACTCCGACTCCGCCAACGACCTGCCCCTGCTCGGCCTCGTCGGCTCCCCCAGCGCCGTGAACCCCGACCGCGCGCTGCGCCGGCACGCCGTCGCCCACGGGTGGCCCGTCCACGAGTTCCGCTCCTGGCAGCACCTCGCCCGCTGGACGGTCCGCGCCGGGGGCCTGGCCGCGGGGGCCGTCGTCGTCGCCGGGCTGCTGCGCCGCCGCTGACCCGCAGGTGTGACGCACACCACGCGCCGGAACGCTCAGGTCGGCGGTCCGGGCGGACGAGACAGCGGCGTGCCCCGCCTGCGCGCCCTCGTCGCCACCGCCGGACCCAAGCTCGGGGCGGCCGCGGCCGTCACCGCCCTGGTGGCGGGTGCCGCCACCGCGGTGACCACCCTCGACACCCCCCGCGCCGCGGCCGCCGCGGCCCTGTGCGACCAGTACGCCAAAGCGACGACGGCGGACGGGAAGTACCGCATCCAGAACAACCGCTGGGGCACCGCGGAACCGCAGTGCGTCGAGCCCACCGCGACGGGGTTCCGCCTCACCCGCGCCGACGGGGCCGTGGCCACCGACGGCCCGCCCAAGAGCTACCCGTCGATCTACTGGGGCTGCCACTACGCCGACTGCACGCCGGGCTTCACCCCCGTGCCTGCGTCCGGCAGCACCTTCGGCTCCGTCCGCGCGAGCGTCGCCGTGACCTACCCCGCACCGGGTTCGGTGGCCGGTGAGTGGGACGCCGCCTACGACCTGTGGTTCGACCCGACGCCGCGCACCGACGGCCAGAACACCGGCGCGGAGGTCATGGTGTGGCTGGGCCACGCCGGCCGGCCGCAGCCCGTGGGCCGCAAGGTCGCCACCGTGGCGCTCGCGGGTGCGACCTGGGACGTCTGGTTCGGCAACACCGGGTGGAACGTCGTCTCCTACGTGCGGACCACCCGGACCTCCTCGCTGGACCTGCCCGTCAGCACCTTCTTCGACGACGCCCTCGCCCGCGGCTGGGTCCAGCGCTCGTGGTACCTCACGAGCGTCCAGGCCGGGTTCGAGCCGTGGACCGGCGGGGCGGGCCTGGCGGTGACGTCGTTCTCCGCGGGCACCGGCGCGGCGACCAGCCCCACCCCCACGGCGAACCCGACCCCCACGGCGAGCCCCACCCCGACCGTGACCCGCGCGAAGCGCCCGACCTCGGGGCGGCCCGTGTGCTCGGCCACCCCGCGGACCGACTCGGCCTGGGGCGCCGGCGCCGTGCAGACCGTCACGGTCACCAACGGCGCCCAGGCCCGCACGGGCTGGACGACGGTGGCGACGCTGCCCGCCGGTCAGACGGTGACGAACCTGTGGAACGGCACCTGGACGCAGTCGGGACGGACGCTGACGGTGGAGAACGCGTCCTGGAACGGCTCCCTCGCCGCGGGCGCGACCACGACGTTCGGCTACCAGCTCGCCGCGACGGGCAGCACCGCGACGCCGGCCGCGGTCACCTGCTCCTGACCTCACCCGTCCGGGTGGCCCACCTCGTCCCCGGTCACGGGGAGCGAGGTGGGCACCCATCCGAGGTGGTCAGCACCTCCGGGTGCGTCCCAACGGTGACACCTGGGGCAGCGAACGGGTGACCGCGTGACGAACCAGCCTCCACCCTCCCGACCCGCCTACACAGTCGTCCTGCTGATCACTCACAGGAGGCGCACGATCACATTGAGACGACTGGCCGCAGGCCTGGTCGCCACCCTGACCGTAGCGAGCGCGCTGCTCGCGCTACCGGGCGCCGCTCACGCCGCGCCCGGTCACGCGATGGTCGATGCGGCTGCCTGCTCGCGCAACAGCCTGCCGCGCAACGACGACGGGTCCGGACCCCGCGTCGACCTGCCCTTCGAGGTCAACTTCTACGGCCAGACCCACGACCACGTCTTCGTCAACAACAACGGCAACGTGACCTTCGACCAGGCCTTGTCGACCTTCACGCCGTTCGGCCTGAAGGACACCTCTCGTGCGATCATCGCCCCCTTCTTCGCCGACGTGGACACCCGGCCCACCGGCTCGGACGTCGTTCGCTACGGGTACGGGACCACCGTCTACGAGGGCCACGAAGCGTTCTGCGTCGACTGGCGCAACGTGGGGTACTACAACGGCAAGACGGACAAGCTGAACTCGTTCCAGCTGCTCCTGGTCGCCCGCCCCGACCAGGGGCGGGGCGCCTTCGACATCGTCTTCAACTACGACGGGGTCCAGTGGGAGACCGGGGACGCCAGCGGGGGCAGGAACGGCCTCGGGGGTACCCCCGCCCGGATCGGTTTCGCCAGCGGCCGTCCCGGCGGGACGTCGGAGCAGCCCTCCACCCGCCCCGGGACCGAACTCCCCGGGTCCGGGGAGTCGGGAGCCTTCCTGGACTCCTCGCCGAACGGCCTAGTCCACAGTTCACTGGGATCCTCGGTACCCGGCCGCTACGTCTTCAAGGTGCGCAACCAGGGCGTGGTGGCCGACAAGTACGTCGCTCTCGGCGACTCGTTCCAGTCCGGCGAGGGTTCCTACCTCTACGAGGACGGCACCGGCGCCTTCGGCGGTTGCCACCGCTCGACCCTGGCCTACCCGAAGGTGCTGGCGAGCACGACCGTTCGCCTCGACCTCGACTTCGAGGCGTGCTCGGGGGCGAAGATGGGCGACCTGGTCTCGACCTTCAAGTCCGAGAACCCGCAGATCGACTCCCTCGGGTACGACACCCGACTGGTCACCATCGGGATCGGCGGCAACGACCTGGACTTCTCCGGAACCCTCAAGAACTGCATCGTGCAGGGGCTGAACCCGTTGAACACGTTCGGTCCCAGCTGCCAGAAGAACTTCGGCGCGGACGTCGACAGGAACCTGACGAGCCTGGAGAAGGGCAAGCTCAGGACGGACCTGGTCAGCCTCTACCGCGTCGTGCGGGCCAAGGCGCCGTACGCCCGCGTCGTCGTGGTCAGCTACCCGCGCTTCTTCAACCAGTCGAACTTCCTGAACCAGAACTGCCAGTTCATCAGGGGGTCGGACCAGAAGTGGATCAACTCCAGCATCGACCGCGCCGACGCAGCGATCGGCAGGGCCGCACAGCAGGTGGGCTTCGAGCACGTCAACATGGCCGACGTCCTGACCCTGCAGGACGCCTGCGCCCCCGCGCCCGCCATCAACGGGATCCTCTTCACCGCGCAGCACAAGGGCGCGGACAACGAGTCCTTCCACCCCAACCCCCTCGGGCACGCCCGGATGGCCGCGCGCATCCAGTCGCAGCTGGCGACGATCACCCGGCCCACCTACGACATCCTCCCGGGGCAGACCGTGGTCCGGAAGTTCACCGTGTCGGGCAGGACGGTCTCCGTGAACGTCGCCTGGCCCGGGAGCGATGTCGAGACCACGCTCATCTCCCCCAGCGGGGTCCGGTACACGCGCTCGGAACCGCGCGAGGCCGACCACGCGAACGGTCCCACGTACGAGTACTTCACGGTCCCCGACGCCGAAGCCGGTGAGTGGACCATCTCCTCGTACGGCCTCGACGTGGCCCCCGAAGGAGAACCCGTCACGCTGTCCACGTACGAGGAAGAGGTCCTCGCACCGCTGCCGGTCGCGGTCGTCCGCACCTCCGGGACGGGTCGGACCCTCTCCTTCGACGGGACCGGCTCCAGCGTGGTGGGCGGGCGCGTCGTCCGCTACGAGTGGGACTTCGGCGACGGCACGACGGGTGAGGGTGCCACGGTGGAGCACACCTTCGCCGAACCCGGGCTGTACCAGGTCGCGCTGGTCGTGACGGACGACCGTGGGGGTGTGGGCTTCGGCGCCACCGAGGGTCCCGTCGCGGCCGAGGACGCGACCCCTATGCGACGCTCCGGCGTCGTGCGGTCCGCCTCGAACCTCACGATCACGAACAGCACCAGCCTCGTGGGCCCTGCCGCCGACGCGGTCGTCGACGGCGACTTCACGTGCGATTCGCGCGGTCACGTGGGCGGCGACGTCATCGCCACGGGCTCGGTCACGCTGACCAACGACTGCTCCGTCGACGGGTCGATCACCGCCGGGGGAACGGTGCGGATGGACTCCAACGTCCGGGTGGGTGGTGATGTGACCGCCAGCGGCCAGGTGACTGTGCAGTCGAGCGTGCGCGTCGGCGGCGACGTCGCCACCGCGGACACTCTGCAGGTCATGGACGGGCGGACCGTCGAGCAGCTGCGCTCGATCGGGTCGATCACCGGCGTCGTGACCGAACGGAAAGCACTACCGCCCGTCGTCGTCCCCCCCGTGGACGAGCTCGTGGCGGGCTCGGCCCCTGCAACCGACCTCAGCTGGGGTCAGTGGCTGAAGGCGACGGCACAGGCCAACCAGGCGCCGAGCTGGTCGCAGGGTCTGTCCGCGAACCCCGGCTGCACCTTGGCTTCGTGGTCCGCGGGTGGCAACGTCGTGTCCACGGCAGGCGCTACCCGGATCGACGCGACGAGGGCGGTGAGCGGGTGCTCGAGTGTGTCCCTCCAGGACCAGACCCTCCGCCTCGAGGGCGACCTGACCATCGTGGCGGAGGGCCTGACGTCGACGAACGGCCTGCGGGTCGTGTCGGCTGACGGAGCCGCTCACACCCTCCGGATCGTCGTCCCCGGAACCTTGGATGGCTGCGCGACCGGCAGGGACATCGCGCTGGTCGGCCCCACAACCGCCGACGACCAGGTGACGGTCCGTCTGGAGACCCCCGGGCGGGTCAGGCTCGACGGGCAGACGGACCTCAGGGGCGCCGTCGTCACCGGCTGCCTGAGCGCGACCGGCGCAGTGACCCTGCGGACGGTTTGACAACGCACCCGGTGGGTGCCTCGCACCCGAGGCCCCACCGGGTGCTCCACCCCTCACCCCGCACCACCGGGAGGACACCGATGGACGACACCGAGCCGGCACCCTCCGCGGGTCGCCGTCGGCCCTGGCTGACCCTGCTGGTCCTGATGGTGCTGTTTACGGTCGTCGCCTGGCTGCCGACCACGCTGGCCGTCCTGACGTTCTGCGGGTTCGACGGGTGCGAGCGCATCGACCCCTCTGCGCGGCCCCCCGCCATCAGTCTCGTCTACTGGGGCGTGGCATCGGCGCTCGTCGCGACCCCGGTGGCGATCACGGCGTGGACCCGGCGGGTGCCGCGGCTGCTCGTCGCGGGCGCGCTGGCCATCGCGGTCTTCGTCGCCGGCCTGGCGTGGGTCCAGGACGGTCAGGGCTCGCAGTTCACCTCGCCCCCGGCCAGCACCTCGCCTTGAGGTGCTGGCCGGAACGCACGAAGGGCGGCTCCCCCGCGGGGGAGCCGCCCTTCAGCGCATCACTTCTTGTTGCGACGCTGGTGACGCGTGCGGCGGAGCAGCTTGCGGTGCTTCTTCTTCGCCATGCGCTTGCGACGCTTCTTGATGACAGAGCCCAAGGGGTCCTCGCTCACTCGATACGACTGGTTGCGTGCCGGCGCCCCGGTGGACCGGCGCGCTGACGTGCCGCTCAGCGAGCGGCAGACCGTCGTCGAGTCTACCCGCCCGCGGGTCCGCGACGTGCCGCGCGGTGGCGCGCCCCCGTCTCAGGCGGTGTCGATGAACGACTGCCGCAGGTACTCGTGGACGGCGTCCTCGGGCACGCGGAAGGAGCGGCCGACCCGCACGGCGGGCAGCTCCCCGTTGTGCACCAGGCGGTACACCGTCATCTTCGACACGCGCATCATCGATGCGACCTCGGCCACGGTCAGGAACCGGACCTCGGACAGCGGGCGATCCTCAGGCATCCCCACAGCACCCTTCAGTTCGCGCGCCGTTTGCGCACCGTCCCCCGCGGACGGCCCGGTGGGGGCGCGTTCACTGACCACTGTAGGGGCAGGTGTGACGCGGGTGGAAGGTCTGCGTGTCTATGGAGTCACACAGAGTGACTTAGACAGCCTGTGACCAGGACTTACGCTCGGTAAAAACTCTCTGGGAGATCAGTCGAAGTCCGGGTCGAGCCCGTGCAAGGGGAACGCGGCCCGCCGCGTGGCCAGGATCGCGCGGTCCACGGCGTCGTCCGGGTCGTACCCCGACTCCCACCCCGTGAAGGTGGCGGGCTCACCGTCGGTCATCGTCGCGGGGGCCCGCCGGTCGAGGACCGCCTCCACGTGCGCGCGCCAGGACGCCGGCAGCGGCGTCGCCGGGTCCAGCGGCTGCTGGGACGCCTCCGCGACGAGGTGGGCCCACGTCCGCGGCACCACGTCCACGACCTCGTACCCCCCGCCTCCGAGGGCGAGCCAGCGGCCCCCGGACGCCTCGTGGGCGAGCGCGTGCATCGCCGCCGACGCCACCCGCTGGGCGTCGACGGAGACCGCCAGGTGACCCAGCGGGTCCAGGGCGTGGGTGTCGCAGCCGTGCTGGGTGACGAGCACGTCGGGCGCGAAGGCGCGCACGAGCTGCGGGACCACGGCGTGCACGGCCCGCAGCCAGCCCGCGTCCCCCGTCCCGGCCGGCAGCGCGAGGTTCACGGCGCCGCCCAGCGCGTCGGGCCCGCCGAGCTCGTCGGCGAACCCCGTGCCCGGGAAGAGGGTCGTCCCGGACTCGTGGACGCTGAGCGTCAGCACGCGCGGGTCGTCCCAGAAGACGGCCTCGGTGCCGTCGCCGTGGTGGCAGTCCAGGTCGACGTAGACGACGCGCTCGGCCCCCTCGCGCAGCATCGCGACGATGGCGGCGGCGGCGTCGTTGTAGACGCAGAACCCGCTGGCGCAGCCCGGTTTCGCGTGGTGCATGCCACCGCAGAAGTTCACGCCGTGCAGGGTCCGGCCCGCGACGAGAGCACGGCCGAGGTCGACGGACCCGCCGACGATGCGGGCGGCGGCCTCGTGCATCCCCGGGAAGGCCGGGTCGTCCTCGGTGCCGAGGCCGAAGACCGGCTGGGCCCGCCGCGGGTCGGCCGACGCGGCCTTGACCGCGTCGACGTACGCGCGGTCGTGGACGGAGAGCAGCAGCTCGTCGTCCGCGGGTTCGGCGCCGACCACCTTCACCCCGGGCCGGTCGAACAGGCCCAGGTCCGCGCACAGCCGGGCCGTCAGGTCGAGCCGGACGGGGGCCATCGGGTGCCACCGGCCGAAGTCGTAGCGCGTGAACGCCTGGTCCCAGACGACGCGCACCTCGTCCCTGCCCGCCGCGTCCCCCGCGACGCCCCCCACGGCTCAGCCCCCCGACAGCTGGTGGGAGCGGGCCGCGGCGGCCTCCACCGCGGAGACCAGCGCGGCCCGCACACCGGAGTCGTCGAGCTGGCGCAGCGCGGCGGCCGTCGTGCCCGCCGGGGACGTCACCTGCTCGCGCAGCACGGTCGGGTGCTGACCGGTCTCGCGCAGCATCGCCCCGGCCCCGACGACGGTCTGGACCACGAGCTCGGTCGCGGTGGCGCGCGGCAGGCCCAGCAGGACCCCCGCCTCGACCATCGCCTCCACCACGTAGAAGACGTAGGCGGGACCGGACCCGGACAGCGCGGTGACGGCGTCGAGGTGCTTCTCGGCCAGGACGACCGTGCGACCGCAGGAGCGCAGCAGGTCCTCGGCCTCGGCCAGCTGCGCGTCGGCGCACGAGGACCCGGCCGCGAGCGCCGCCATCCCCTCGTCGACGAGGGAGGGCGTGTTCGGCATGACCCGCACGACGGACGTCCCGGCCGGGAGCCGGGCCTCGACGGCCGCGGTCGTGACCCCGGCAGCGAGGGAGACGACGAGCGCGTCGGGGTCCAGGTGCGGGGCCAGGGAGTCCAGCAGCGCGGGCAGGTCCTGCGGCTTGACGGCCAGCAGCACCGTCCGCGCGCCCCGGACCGCGGCGACGTCGCCCGTCACGCGGACGCCGAAGCGCTCGTGCAGCTCACGGCCGCGGCCGGCCCGGCGGTCCACGACGAGCACGTCGTCCGCGGACCGTCCCGCGCGCAGCAGACCCCCGAGCAGGGTCTGGCCCATCACCCCCGCACCGACCAGCGCCAGCGTCACGCGCGTCCCCCCTCGTCCGTCCGGACCCTCGTCCCGCCGCGCCCGGTCACGCCGTGACCTCCGGCGTCCGCGCGAGGTGCTCGCGCGCGAAGGCCAGCGTGCGGGCCAGCGACTCCTCCCGCGCGGCCCGGCCGCGGGCCCGCCGGGTGTTGACCTCGGCGACGACCGTGCCGCCGAACCCGCTGCGGGCCAGTTCGGCCAGGGCGGCGGCCACGGGCTGGGTGCCGTCGCCGGGCACGAGGTGCTCGTCCTTGGCCGAACCGGTGCCGTCGCACAGGTGCACGTGGGCGAGCCGGGCGCCGAAGGCGCGCGTCAGCTCCAGGCAGTCCTGCCCGGACGTCGCGGCGTGGGAGTAGTCCAGCGTGAGGTGGCGGTACCCGAGGCCGGTCGGGTCCCAGCCGGGGGCGTAGGCGACGAGCTCCCGGCCGCGGGCGCGCCAGGGGAACATGTTCTCCACGGCCATCGTCACGCCCGTGCGCGCCTCGAGCGCCTCGATCCCGGCGACGAAACCGGTGGCGTACTCGCGCTGCCAGCGGAAGGGCGGGTGCACGACCACGGTGCCCGCCCCCAGGGTCGCGGCCAGCTCCGCGGAGCGCTCGAGCTTGCCCCACGGGTCCCCGCGGCCCCACGTGCGCTGCGTCAGCAGCAGCGTCGGGGCGTGCACCGACAGGACGGGCACGTCGAAGTGCTCGGCGAGGCGGCGCAGCGCGGTCGCGTCCTGGCTGACGGGGTCGGTCCACACGAGGACCTCGACGCCGTCGTAGCCCAGGCGCGCGGCGATCTCGAACGCGGCCGTCGTCGACTCCGGGTAGGAGCACGTCGTCGACAGACCCACCCGGATCGGGCCCTCGGGCAGGTTCCCGGCAGCCGGGGACGTCGCTTCCACGGCGCCCACGCTAGTTCCCCGCACCGACCACGCCGTGGTCGCCGTCCACAGCCCCCGCGGTGATGGCGTCCAGGCGGCGCAGGATGACGCCCTCGCGCAACGCCCAGGGGCACACGAGCGCCTCCTCGACGCCGAGGAGCTCGAAGGCGGCCTCGGCCACGAGGGCGCCGGCGAGCACCTGCCCCGCGCGCTCGGCGCTGACACCCGGCAGCTCGGCCCGCCGGCGGGCGCTCATGCCCGCCAGCTCCGGCACCCAGGCCGCCAGGTCGTCGCGGCGCAGGACGCGGCGGACCGACGGGCCCTCCGCCGCGGGGGCCGCGCCGGTGAGCCGGGCGAGGCTGCGGAAGGTCTTGGACGTCACCACGACGCGGTCGGGGGCGCCCGCGCGGGCCACGTCGCGCACGCGGGCCGCGACCTGCTGGCGCACCGAGCGGCGCACCTCCCGGACGGCCTCGGGCGGGGGCGGGTCGCCGGCGAGGCGGTCGCGGGTGAGCCGGCCGGCGCCCAGCGGCAGGGAGAAGGACACGTCGGGCGCCTCGTCCAGGCCCGTGGCCACCTCGAGGGACCCGCCGCCGATGTCGAGCACGAGCAACCGGCCCGCCGACCACCCGAACCAGCGGCGCACGGCGAGGAACGTCAGGTCGGCCTCGGCGGTGCCGGGCAACACCTGCAACCGCACACCCGTGGCCCGCTCGACGTGGTCGAGGACGTCCTCGCCGTTGACGGCCTCGCGCACCGCCGACGTGGCGAAGGCGAGCATCTCGGTGACGCCCGCGTCCTCGGCCGCGGCGGCCGCCGCCGCGACGGCGTCGGTGAGCGCTGCGACCCCGGCGTCGTCGACGGCGCCGGCGGGGGTCAGGTGCTCGGCCAGGCGCAGCAGCCGGCGGGTCGAGTGCGCCGGCAGCGGGTGGGCCCCGGGGTGGGCGTCGACGATCAGCAGGTGGACGGTGTTGCTGCCCACGTCCAGGACACCCAAGCGCACGCGGCGACCCTAGTGGACGGCGGCGGGTGGTCCGGGCCCCGCAGGACCCGCCTACGCTGCAGCGGTGGACGTCGAGACCCCGCTGGACACGGCCCGCCTGTGGCTGGAGTTCCCCGACCCGCAGGACGTGGCGGCCGCGACCGGTCCCGAGGACCAGCCGGACACGGTGTACCGCGTCGACCTGACCTGGCTCACGAGCGACTACACGTGCATCTTCGGCGACGGCTGCCCGGGGATCTACGCCGACCGGCCCGACGTCGGCTGCTGCGCGCTGGGGGCGCACTTCACGGAGGCGGCGGACGAGGAGCGCGTCGCGGAGGTCGTCCGGCGGCTGACGCCGGAGGTGTGGCAGTTCCACGACGAGGCCCGCGCGGGCGGCTGGACGGAGGTCGAGGACGGCGAGCGCAAGACGCGCGTGCACGAGGGCGGCTGCATCCTCGCCAACCGGCCGGGGTTCCCCGCCGGGGCGGGGTGCGCGCTGCACCTGCAGGCCCTGCGCGAGGGCGTCGACCCGCTGACCCACAAGCCCGACGTCTGCTGGCAGCTGCCGCTGAAGCGCTCCTACCGGACCGTCACCCGCGGGGACGGCTCGACGTACCTGGAGGTCAGCATCGCCGAGTACGACCGGCGCGGCTGGGGCGAGGGCGGGCACGACCTCGACTGGTACTGCACCGGCAACCCCGCCGCGCACGTCGGGGAACGACCCGTGTTCCTCAGCTGCGAGAACGAGCTGCGCGAGATGATCGGCGACGCGCCCTACGAGGAGCTGGCCCGGCACTGCGAGGCGCTCGTGAAGCGGACGCGGGCGGGGTCGGCGCACCGGCGGCTGCTGCCGCTGACCGTGCACCCGGCCGACCACCGCCGGTGAGCGGGGTCGTCCCCAGCCCGAACATCTGGGACTCCCCCGACGTCTACGAGCTGGAGAACCTCGCCGTCGACCGCGGCGGCCTCCTCGAGGGCGCCATGCGCGCGATCCACGACTGGGCGGGTCTGGACGTCCTCGACGTCGGCTGCGGCGCGGGCTTCCACCTGCCCCGGTTCGCGGCGACGGCACGCTCGGTGACCGGGGTGGAACCGCACCCCCCGCTCGTGGAGCGGGCCCGCCGGCGCACCGGGGGGACGCCGGGGGTGCGCGTGCTGCGGGGGGAGGCGGGCGCGCTGCCGCTGCCGGACGCGAGCGTCGACGTGGTGCACGCCCGGTGGGCCTACTTCTTCGGCCCCGGCTGCGAACCGGGCCTGGCCGAGCTGGACCGCGTCGTGCGCCGGGGCGGGCGGGCGTTCGTCGTCGACAACGACGCCACCCGCTCGACGGTCGGCCGCTGGTTCGCGACGTCGCTGCCCTCGTACGACCCGGTCGCCGTCGACCGGTTCTTCGCCCGCCGCGGCTGGGCGGTCGAACGGCTCGACGTCGCGTGGGAGTTCGACTCCCGGGCCGACCTCGAGGCCGTCGTGCGCGTCGAGTTCGCCCCCCGGCTGGCCGAGGCGTTCCTCGCGAGCCACGCCGGGACGCGGGTGGACTACGCCGTCGTGCTGCGCCACAAGGGGTTCTGAGCCCCACCCCGAGCCGCCTGCCGGGCCAGGTGCTCGCGGGCCGCCGCCTCCGGCAGCGGCCGCGCGAAGTGGTAGCCCTGCCCCCACGTGCAGCCGGCCCGCGCGACGAGCCGGGCGACCTGGTCGGTCTCGATGCCCTCGGCCACCGTCGTCAGCCCCAGCCCGGTGGCCAGCGCCGCGATGCCGGACAGCACGGCGACCCCCTGCTCGTCGGCGACGTCGTCGAGGAACGACTTGTCGATCTTCAGCTTGTCGACGGGCAGCCGGCGCAGGTAGGACAACGAGGAGTACCCCGTCCCGAAGTCGTCCAGCGCCGTCCGGACCCCCAGCGACCGCAGGCGCAGCAGCGTCTCGCGCGCGGCGGACAGGTCCTCGACCACGGCGCTCTCGGTGACCTCCAGGCACAGCGCGGACGGGGCCGCGCCGTGCCGGGCCAGGGTGTCGGCCACGAGGGGGACGAGGTCGGGCTGCAGCAGCTGGTGGCCCGAGAGGTTCACGCTGACCAGCACCCCGGCCCCCGCGGCGGCGTGGAGCCGGGAGACGGCGCCCAGGGCCTCGTCGAGCACGAACGCCCCGAGGTCCCCGATCGTGCCGGACTCCTCCGCCAGGGGCACGAAGACGTCCGGCGGCACGGCGCCGCGGCGCGGGTGCTGCCAGCGGACGAGGGCCTCCACCCCCACCGTGGACCCCGCGGCGAGGTCGACGAGGGGTTGGTAGACGACGTCCAGCTGCCCCGCGGCGACGGCCTGGCGCAGGTCGGCGGCGAGCTCGGCACGCTCGTGCCGGGCGTCGAGCAGGCCGCGCGAGAACGGGACCACGCGGTCGCCGCCGGCGGCCTTGGCCGCGGACAGGGCGACGTCGGCGTGCTGGAACAGCGCACGGACCCGGTCCTGCGCGTCGTCGGCCGCGCCCGCCGCGCCCGCCGCGCCCGGCGGCGAGAGCGCCGTCCCGGCGCCCGCGGTCACGACGACGGACCGCCCGCCCACGGCGACCGGTTCGCGGACGGCGCGCACGCACCGCTGCGCGAGGACGGCGACGGCCTGCCCGACGGCCCGCTCCTCCCCCCTCACGAGCAGGGCGAACTCGTCGCCGTCGAGACGGGCGACGACCGCGTCCCCGCCGGCCACCTGCGTGAGCCGTTCGGCGGTGCGCCGCACGACGTCGTCACCGGCGGAGTGACCCACCCGGTCGTTGACGGCCTTCAGCCCGTCCAGCCCCAGCAGCACCAGCCCGCAGGTCGTCCCGGCCCCGGCGGCGAGGGACTCGAACAGGCTGCGCCGGTTGGGCAGACCGGTGAGCCGGTCGTGGCTGGCCGTGAAGCGCAGCGCCTCCAGCGCGCGCCGCTCGTCGGTGGAGTCGACGCAGTTCCAGATGACCCCCCGCACGCCGCGCTCGTGCCGGGCGTCGCTGAACCGCACCCGGACCCAGCGCACCTCCCCCGTGGCGCGCACGAGGTAGCGGTGCTCGGTGTCGACGGGACCGGCGCCCGGCAGGCACGCCTGCCGCAGGAGCTCGCGCGCGCGGTCGCGGTCGTCGGGGTGGACCCAGGCGAAGGCGTCGAGCCCCAGCAGCGCCCACCGGTCGAGGTTCCAGCGACGGCTGAAGGAGGGGCTGAGGAAGGCGATGGTGCCCTCGAGGTCGGTCACCAGCACCTCGTCGGCGGCCTGCCGGGCCAGCGCCTCGTAGCTGGGCGAGACGACGGGCAGCCCCATCCGGCGCAGCCGCTCCCCGAGCCGGAGCAGGGGCCGGCCGTTCACGAGGCCGCTGCCGCGGAGGGGGCGGCGGGGACGACGACGACGGTGTCCCGCCCGGCCGTCTTGGCCGCGTAGACGGCCTCGTCGGCGGCGGCGAGCGCCGCCGCCCAGTCCCCGCGGGCGGCGCCGACGCTCACCGTCACCACCCCGCCGCGGGGGTGGGGCAGGCGGCGCTCGCGCACGGCGGTGCGCACTCGTTCCGCGGCCACGTGCACGTCGACCTCCTCCGGGTCGTCCCCGACGGCACCGTCGAGCACCACGACGAACTCCTCCCCGCCGAAGCGCGCCACCACGTCCGTGGGACGGCACGCCGAGGCCAGGGCGTCCGCCACCAGCGTGAGGCACCGGTCCCCCTCGAGGTGGCCGAACCGGTCGTTCAGCTCCTTGAAGTGGTCGACGTCGACGAGCAGGACGCCCCCGCGGCCCGCGCTGCGCGGGTGCGCCGCGACGTGCTCGAGCAGCCCGCGCCGGTTGAGCAGGCCCGTCAGCTCGTCGCGGACGGCGGCCCGGGCCAGCGCCGCGATGAGCTCCTCGCGCTCGGCGGCGAGCCGGCGCTCGCGCCGCTCGGCGAGGAAGCGCGCCCGTTCGCTCTCCTCGAGGGTGCCGGCCAGGACGAGCCCGAACAGGCCGCTGACGGCGACCGCGAGCAGCGCGGTGGTCTGGATCGCGACGGGGTCGGACCCCACGTACCACTGACCGCACCCGAACGCGGCGACCATCGTCACCAGTACGCCCGCCGCTCCCCGCACGTCGTTGCGCAGCAGCGTGCCGAAGAACACGACGACGACGAGGGCACCGGCGAAGTAGGCCCCGCCGAGGGCCTCGGGCGCGCTGCGCTGGAGCACGGCGAGGGTCCCGACGACGAGCGAGGCGGCGCCGGCGACCAGGGGCACGTCGATCCGGGACCCGGGGCGTGCCGCGATCCACCACCTGCGCAGCCCCAGCCCCGCGAGGGTGAGGGGCGTCACCAGTCCCAGGCGCAGCCACAGGGACAGCTCGAGCACCTGCGGGGCCAGCACGAGGTCGAGGAGGACGTAGAAGTCGAAGAAGACGAGGCCGAGCAGGGCCGTCGGGACGAACCACCGCGACCGCGACGCGTTGCGGGCCACCTGGAACTCCCGCTCCAGGGGCGCCTCGAAGGGCCGGGACAGCAGGCTGCCTGCTCGGCGCGGTCGGCTCACGGTGGAGGTGTCGGCGGTCCGCGGCGGCTTCCGGAGCCCGCTCACCCGCGCGGCGTAGACGACCCGGCGCGGCGCGCGCGGCACCTGGGTCGCCCCCGGGGGGTCCGAGCGTGGATGATGGAGGCATGAGCGCGCACGCCACCCCGCCGGTCCAGCACGAGGAGCAGCGGGCCCTGAACCCCGTCAGGTGGCCCAAGCCCAACGCCGGCACGGTCGCGGCGCTGGCGATCTGGGTCGTCGGCCTCGTCCTGTCCGGCGTCGTGCCGCTGCTGCTGCTGGGGTCGGACCCGTACGAGGCGGCCCCCGGCGGCCGGATCGCGGTGGGTCTGACGTTCACCCTCGTCGGCGCCCTCGTCATGGTGTTCTCGGCCTACCTGCTGTACCGCAAGAGCGGCAGCATCGGCGCGGCCATCCTCGCCTTCGTGCCCAGCTTCGTCATGGCCACGCTCGGCATCCTCATGACGACCATGAAGGTCCTCTACGGCACCTGACCGGCGAGCGACCGGTGACCTCCGCTCCGTCCCGACCCCCGCACCGGCCCCGGTGCGGGGGTCGTGTCGTACCCGGCCCCTACCGTGCAGCACGTGCCCGCCAAGAGCTCCGCCCGCCCGTCCGCGAAGTCCCGCCCCGCCTACAAGTGCGCCGAGTGCGGCTGGACGACGGCCAAGTGGGTCGGCCGCTGCGGGGAGTGCCAGGCGTGGGGCACGGTCGAGGAGGTCGGGACGGCGCCGGTGCGCACGACGGTCGCCGCCCCCGTGCGCGAACCGGCCCGGCCCATCGCCGAGGTCGACGTCGAGGCCGCGCGCGCGACGCCGACGGGGGTCGAGGAGTTCGACCGCGTCCTCGGCGGCGGGCTGGTGCCCGGGGCGGTCGTCCTCATGGCGGGCGAGCCGGGCGTGGGCAAGTCGACGCTGCTGCTCGACGCCGCCTCCCGCGCGGCCGCGACGGGCCGCACGGTGCTCTACGTGACGGCCGAGGAGTCCGCGGCGCAGGTCCGGCTGCGGGCCGAGCGGATCGGGGCGCTGCGACCCCGGCTGCTGCTGGCCTCGGAGACGGACCTGGCGACGGTGCTGGGCCACGTCGAGCGCTCGGACCCGGACCTGCTGATCGTCGACTCGGTGCAGACGGTCGCCTCGGGCGAGGTCGACGGGGCGGCCGGCGGGGTCTCGCAGGTGCGGGAGGTCGCCGGTGCGCTCATCGGGGTGGCCAAGCGGCGGGCGCTGGCGACGCTGCTCGTGGGCCACGTGACCAAGGACGGCTCGATCGCGGGCCCGCGGACCCTGGAGCACCTCGTCGACGTCGTGTGCCAGTTCGAGGGCGAGCGGCACTCCCGGCTGCGGCTGCTGCGCGCGGTGAAGAACCGGTACGGCCCCACCGACGAGGTCGGCTGCTTCGACCTGGGCGAGGACGGCATCGTGGGCCTGCCCGACCCGAGCGGGCTGTTCGTCTCCGGCACACCGGAACCGGTGGCGGGCACGTGCGTGACGGTGACGCTGGAGGGGCGCCGGCCGCTGCTGGCGGAGCTGCAGTCGCTGGTGTCCACCGACACCACGCCCGGCAACGCCCGCCGCGTCACCAGCGGGCTGGAGTCGAGCCGGATGGCCATGGTCCTGGCCGTGGTGCAGCGCCGCCTCGGCGTCGCGCTCGGCAACCGCGACACCTTCGTCGCCACCGTCGGCGGGGTGAAGCTGACGGAACCGTCGGTGGACCTGGCCGTGGCGCTGGCCGTGGCGAGCGCCGCGAAGGACCGGCCGATCTCCGCGGGCACCATCGCCCTCGGCGAGGTCGGGCTGGCCGGGGAGGTGCGCCGGGTGACGGGGGTCCCCCGGCGGCTCAGCGAGGCCGCGCGGTTGGGCTTCACCACGGCGATCGTCCCGAAGGGGTCGCTGGGCGACGGCGCCGCGCCGGCCGGGTTGCGGGTCCACGAGGTCGAGACGCTGTTCGACGCCTGCGTGGCCGCCCGGCTCGTGAGCCCGTGAAGTGCGCTCGTAAAACCTCTTCCCGCGGGGTGGGCCGTGTCCGGCGGGTCGCACCGCTAGACTCCGCCTGAGTTCGTGGCCGTGACGTGCGAGGTTCGGAGGTGGCCGGTGGTGGACCGCACCCCCGAGGACGTCCTCCGGGCGACGTTGGCGATCGTGGCGCCGGGGACGGAGCTGCGCGACGGGCTCGAACGCATCCTCCGCGGCCGCACCGGCGCGCTCATCGTCCTCGGGTTCGACCGGCTCGTGGACTCCCTGTCCACCGGGGGTTTCGCCCTCGACGTGGAGTTCTCCGCGACGCGTCTGCGGGAACTGGCGAAGATGGACGGCGCGATCGTCCTCGACCGCGACGTCTCGCGCATCGTCCGGGCCGCCGTGCAACTGGTCCCCGACTCCTCGATCGAGACCAGCGAGTCCGGGACCCGCCACCGCACCGCCGAGCGCGTCGCCAAGCAGACGGGTTTCCCCGTCATCTCGGTCTCGCAGTCGATGCGGATCGTCGCCGTCTACACCGGCAACCGCCGGTACGTCCTGGAGGGTTCCGACGCGATCCTGGGCCGGGCGAACCAGGCCCTGCAGACGCTGGAGCGCTACCGCGCCCGCCTCGACGAGGTGACGGGCACGCTGTCCGCCCTCGAGATCGAGGACCTGGTGACCGTCCGCGACGTCTGCTCGGTCGTGCAGCGCATCGAGATGGTCTCCCGCATCGCCGACGAGATCTCCGGCTACGTCGTGGAGCTCGGCGTCGACGGCCGGCTGCTGTCCCTGCAGCTCGACGAACTCGTGGGCGGTGTCGGGCCGGACCGCGAACTCGTCGTCCGCGACTACCTCGAGGCCTCCCGCCACGAGGGGCCGCTGCAGGTCGTCCTGGAATCCCTCGCCGGCCTGCACTCGGCCGACCTCGTGGACCTGGCCTCGGTGGCCCGCGTCCTGGGTTTCTCCGTGGGCGGGGACTCCCTCGACTCGGCGGTGTCCCCGAAGGGTTTCCGCCTGCTGAACCGCGTCCCGCGCCTGCCCGGGGCGATCGTGGAACGCCTCGTGGACCAGTTCGGGGACCTGCAGAAGCTCCTGGCGGCCAGCATCGACGACCTCATGACCGTCGACGGTGTCGGCGAGCAGCGGGCCCGCGCCGTCCGCGAGGGGCTCTCGCGGCTGGCCGAGAGCTCGATCCTCGAACGCTACGTCTGAGGCCGGGCGGCCCGCCGCGGGTCAGCCCGTGAGGGCGAGGGTGATGGGCGCGGCCGCGACGCCGTCCCAGGTGCCGTTCACCGTGTAGGTCCCCGGCTCCACGGCCGGCTGACCGGTCGGGCACCCGGCTTCGGAGCGCTGGCGCGACCAGGTCGTCGTCTTCGACCGCGTCTGCCCCGGGGCGAGCTGGTCGGTGACGCTCTCGCCCCTGGTCTGGCAGTGGGCGCTGGACCACACCTGCGCCCCGCTCGCGTCGGTGACCGTCAGGACGCGCACGGCGCTGCTGGTCTCGACCGTGCAGGGCGTCTGGGAGGTGTTCTCCACCGTCAGGACGAGGTTCGGCGCCTTCCCGGGGCCGTAGGTCGTCGCCGCCGTCGTGAGGGTGACCGCGAGCGACTGGTCCGAGCAGGCGCCCGCCGCGGTCGTGGCGGTCGGCGCGGTGGCGCTGCCGGACGGGGTGGCGCCGGGCGTGCCCGTCGGGGTGGCCCCCGGCGTCGTCGCGTCGGCCGTGGCGCCGGTGGTCGCGACCGTGCTGGGGTCCAGCTTCGTCGGGCCCTGCGCCTGCGCGTCGTCGGAGGTCGTCAGCGCCCGGACGCCGAGGGCCACGAGCACGGCGACCACGACGAGTGCGAGCACGACCACGAGGCGTCGTCGCCAGTACGTGCCCTTGTCCTCCGGTCCGACCGGGTGCAGGACGCTGCTCACCGGGCGAAGGTAGGCGTGGACCCGGGCACGGTGGTGGAGGCGCGCCGCGGCCGCCGTGCGACGATCCACCGCGATGAGCACCACCCCCGCCTCCCCCCTGGGCGCCGCCTCGCTGCGGGACCTGCACGCCCGCGTCCTGGCCTGGTACGACGACCACGCCCGCGACCTGCCGTGGCGGGCCCCCGACCGCACCCCGTGGGGCGTCCTCGTCAGCGAGGTGATGCTGCAGCAGACGCCGGTCGCGCGGGTCCTGCCGCGGTGGCTGGAGTGGGTGCAGCGCTGGCCGACGCCGTCGGACCTCGCCGCGGAGGCGCCGGGTGAGGCCGTGCGGGCGTGGGACCGGCTCGGCTACCCCCGCCGCGCGCTGCGCCTGCACGCCGCCGCCGTCGCGCTGCGCGACGAGCACGGCGGCGAGGTGCCCGACGACCACGCCCGGCTGCTCGCCCTGCCCGGGATCGGCAGCTACACGGCGGCGGCCGTGGCCTCGTTCGCCTTCGGCCGACGGCACGCCGTCGTGGACACCAACGTCCGCCGCGTCCACGCCCGCGCCGTGACGGGCGCGGCCGAACCCGCGCCCGCGCTCACCGCCGCCGAGCAGCGGCTCGCCGTCGCCCTGCTGCCGGACGAGGCGCCCACGGCCGCCCGGTGGGGCGTGGCCGTCATGGAGCTGGGCGCCCTCGTCTGCACGGCCCGATCACCGCGCTGCGACGACTGCCCCCTGCTCGACCGGTGCGCCTGGGTGCTCGCCGGGCGCCCCGCCCACGACGGGCCCGCCCGCCGCGGCCAGGCGTGGGCGGGGACGGACCGCCAGGTGCGCGGCAGGCTGCTCGCCGTCCTGCGCGCCGGCGCCGACCCCGTCACCGCCGAGGAGCTGGCGGCGTGCTGGCCCGACGCGCCGCAGCGCGCCCGCTGCCTCGACGGCCTCGTCGCCGACGGCCTCGTCGAGCCCCTCGACGACGGCCGCTACTGCCTGCCCCGCACCTGAGCCGGCCCCCGGGACGGGCCGGGTCAGTCCTCGCAGGAGCGGCGCAGCCGCTTGGTCTGCCCGCGCCGGCGCTTGGCGTCGAGGCGGCGGCGCTCAGAACCGCGGGTGGGGCGGGTGGCGCGGCGCGAGGCCGGGGGTGGGGCGACGGCCAGCGCCAGCAGGGAACGCAGCCTTTCGGCGGCGGCGGCGCGGTTGCGCAGCTGCGCGCGGTGCTCGGAGGCGGCCACGGTGACGACGCCGTCGACGAGCCGCCCCTCGAGCCGTTCGAGGGCGCGGACGCGCAGGTCGTGGGGCACCGACGGCGAGCGGAGCAGGTCGAAGGACAGCTCCACGCGGGAGTCGGTCGTGTTGACGCCCTGCCCACCGGGGCCGGAGGACCGGGAGAACCGCTCGTGCAGCTCGGCCTCCGGCACGGTGAGGCGGCGGTTGACGACGAGGTCCACGGCCGCGCCTACGCCGTCCTCACGCCGACGACCGGCACCGCGGGCGACCGCCAGCTCACAGGTGGCTCACAGGTGGCTCAGCACCTCGTCGAGGACCTGGGCGGGACCGTCCTGCACCTGGACCCGGAACCCCTGCTCGTCGGGCTGCAGGTCCTCGAGGGTGTCGAGCTGGCTGCGCAGGAGCGAGGCGGGCATGTAGTGGCCCTCGCGGTGGGTGAGCCGGTCCTGGAGCACCTCGTCGGGCACCTTCAGCTCGCAGAAGACGACGGAGGGGTTGCCCTCGGCCAGCAGGTCCCGGTAGGCGCGCTTGAGCGCGGAGCAGGTGACGACGGCCGACTCCCCCGCCGCCTCGCGCTCACCGATCCAGGCGGCGATGGAGCGCAGCCACGGCCAGCGGTCCTCGTCGGTCAGGGGGTGCCCCGACCGCATCTTCTCGACGTTGGCCTGGCTGTGGAAGTCGTCGCCCTCGGCGTACGTCCAGCCCCGGGCCGTGGACAGGTCCTGGGCCAGCGTCGTCTTCCCGCTGCCCGAGACCCCCATGACGATGACGGTCGTGCTCATGCCCCTCCTCCTGCCAGACGTAGCATCCGGCTGTTGCCCAACGTGTTCGGTTTCACGCGCGCCAGGTCGAGGAACTCCGCGACCCCCTCGTCGTGGCTGCGCAGCATCTCGGCGTAGACCTCCGGCTCGACCGGGGTCCCCTCGATCTCGACGAACCCGTGCCGTTCGAAGAAGGCCTTCTCGAACGTCAGGCAGAACAGCCGGGTCAGGCCCAGGTCGTCGGCCCGTCGCAGGAGCGCCGCGAGGATGTGGTGCCCGGCGCCGGCGCCCCGGACGGCGGGGTCGACGGCGAGGGTGCGCACTTCCCCCAGGTCCTCCCACAGCACGTGCAGGGCACCGCAGCCGACGACGCGGCCGTCCAGTTCCGCGACCACGAACTCCTGGACGGCCTCGTACAGGGTGATGAGTTCCTTGCCCAGCAGGATGCGCTGGCGGGCGTACTGCTCCACGAGGTCGCGGACGGCGCGGACGTCCCCCGTCCGGGCGGGACGGACCCGGACCTGGGGGTGGACCTCGGAGCTCGGCACCCGGTGATCCTCCCAGACGGGCCCGGCGCACCCGCGGGAGCCCGTGACGGAGCCGGTCGGGAACGCGCGACGGCCCGGCACCCCGAGGGGTGCCGGGCCGTCGCGCGTGCGGACCGGGTGGGTCAGTCGTCGGCGCTCGTGCCGCCGTCACCGATGGGGACGGTCACCGGCAGGTCCTCCTTGGACGTCCCCTCGAACGTGAAGGTCGCGTCCTTGCCCTCGCCGGAGGCGTCGACCGAGACGATCTGGCCGGCGCGCAGCTCGCCGAACAGGATCTTCTCGGACAGGACGTCCTCGATGTCGCGCTGGATGGTGCGCCGCAACGGACGCGCCCCCAGGACCGGGTCGTAGCCCTTGGTGGCCAGCAGCACCTTCGCGGTCGGGGTGAGCTCGATGCCCATGTCCTTGTCCTTGAGGCGCTCGTCGACCCGCTTCACGAACAGGTCGACGATCTGGACGATCTCCTCCTGGGTGAGCTGCGGGAACACGACGATGTCGTCGACGCGGTTGAGGAACTCCGGGCGGAAGTGCTGCTTCAGCTCCTCGTTGACCTTCGACTTCATCCGGTCGTAGTTCGTCTGCGAGGTCTGCGACCCCGCGGCGAACCCGGTGCCGACGCCCTTGGAGATGTCCCGCGTCCCCAGGTTCGTCGTCATGATGATGACGGTGTTCTTGAAGTCGACCATGCGGCCCTGGGAGTCGGTCAGGCGACCGTCCTCCAGGATCTGCAGGAGCGAGTTGAAGATGTCCGGGTGGGCCTTCTCGACCTCGTCGAACAGGACGACGGAGAACGGCTTGCGGCGCACCTTCTCCGTGAGCTGGCCGCCCTCCTCGTACCCGACGTAACCGGGGGGGGAGCCGAACAGGCGCGAGACGGTGTGCTTCTCGGAGAACTCGCTCATGTCGAGCTGGATGAGCGCGTCCTCCTCGCCGAAGAGGAACTCCGCGAGGGCCTTGGCCAGCTCGGTCTTCCCGACGCCCGTGGGGCCGGCGAAGATGAACGACCCGCCGGGGCGCTTGGGGTCCTTCAGGCCGGCCCGCGTGCGGCGGATGGCCTGCGAGAGCGCCTTGATCGCGTCGTTCTGCCCGATGACGCGCTTGTGGAGCTCGGCCTCCATGTTGAGCAGGCGCGAGGACTCCTCCTCGGTGAGGCGCACGACGGGGATGCCCGTCGCGGTGGCCAGCACCTCGGCGATCAGCTCCTCGTCCACCTCGGCGACGACGTCCATGTCACCGGACTTCCACTGCTTCTCGCGCTCGCCCTTCTGCGCCAGGAGCTTCTTCTCCTTGTCGCGCAGGGAGGCCGCCTTCTCGAAGTCCTGCGCGTCGATCGCGCTCTCCTTCTCGCGGCGGACGTCGGCGATGCGCTCGTCGAACTCGCGCAGGTCCGGCGGTGCGGTCATGCGGCGGATGCGCAGTCGCGCGCCCGCCTCGTCGATGAGGTCGATCGCCTTGTCCGGCAGGTACCGGTCGTTGACGTAGCGGTCGGCCAGCGTCGCGGCGGCCACCAGGGCGGCGTCGGTGATGGAGACGCGGTGGTGCGCCTCGTACCGGTCGCGCAGGCCCTTGAGGATCTCGATGGCGTGCGGCAGCGTCGGCTCGGGGACCTGGATGGGCTGGAAGCGCCGCTCCAGCGCCGGGTCCTTCTCGATGTGCTTGCGGAACTCGTCGAGGGTCGTCGCCCCGATGGTCTGCAGCTCACCGCGGGCCAGCATCGGCTTGAGGATGCTCGCGGCGTCGATCGCGCCCTCGGCGGCACCGGCACCCACGAGGGTGTGGATCTCGTCGATGAACAGGATGATGTCGCCGCGGGTGCGGATCTCCTTGAGGACCTTGCGCAGGCGCTCCTCGAAGTCGCCGCGGTAGCGCGAGCCGGCGACGAGGGCGCCGAGGTCGAGCGTGTAGATCTGCTTGTCCTTGAGCGTCTCGGGGACCTCGCCGCGCACGACGGACTGCGCGAGCCCCTCGACGACGGCGGTCTTGCCGACGCCCGGCTCCCCGATGAGGATCGGGTTGTTCTTGGTGCGCCGCGACAGGACCTGCATGACGCGCTCGATCTGCGGGTCGCGGCCGATGACCGGGTCCAGCTTGCCCTCGCGGGCGGCCTGGGTGAGGTTGCGGCCGAACTGGTCCAGGACCAGCGACCCCGAGGGGGTGCCCTCCTGCGGGCCACCGGCCGTCGCGGGCTCCTTGCCCTGGTACCCGGACAGCAGCTGGATGACCTGCTGACGCACCCGGTTGAGGTCGGCGCCGAGCTTGACGAGCACCTGGGCGGCGACGCCCTCACCCTCGCGGATGAGGCCGAGCAGGATGTGCTCGGTCCCGATGTAGTTGTGGCCCAGCTGCAGCGCCTCGCGCAGCGACAGCTCGAGGACCTTCTTGGCGCGGGGGGTGAAGGGGATGTGACCGGACGGGGCCTGCTGGCCCTGGCCGATGATCTCCTGGACCTGCTCGCGGACGGCGTCCAGGGAGATGCCCAGCGACTCGAGGGCCTTGGCGGCGACGCCTTCACCCTCGTGGATCAGGCCGAGCAGGATGTGCTCGGTCCCGATGTAGTTGTGGTTGAGCATCCGGGCCTCTTCTTGGGCCAGGACGACGACCCGTCGGGCGCGGTCGGTGAACCTCTCGAACATGCGGCGCTCCTCGCGGGTGGTCGAGTCCGGACTGCTCGGGGGGGAGTCCCCCGACCGGACCATTCCGATGCTAGTCCCGAGCTGTGACACTCTCACTCCCACCGGCGGCGCCGGAGGGCACCTGACGGCGGTCGTGAACTGGTCCTGACCCGGTTGTCCTGACCAACCTGCGCTCCGGACGGGGTGTTCCGCCACTTCGTTCGCCGTCGGCGCAACGGTCCGCGGCGCCGGCTCAGGGCACGGGCACCGGGGCGGCGGGCCCGGTGTAGCGCGCCGAGGGCCGGATGATGCGCGGGTCCGCGGCCTGCTCCAGGACGTGGGCGCACCAGCCGACGACCCGGCTCGTGGCGAAGGTGGGGGTGAACAGCCCCGGCTCGACCCCGCACGTGGCCAGCACGACCCCGGCGTAGTACTCCACGTTGGCGTGCAGCGCCCGGCCCGGCTTGAGCTCGGCCAGCGCCGCGACGACCCGATCCTCCACCGCCACGGCGCGCTCGGCCAGCTCCCCGCCCAGCTCCAGGGCCGTCTCGCGCAGCAGCACCGAGCGCGGGTCGGCCGTGCGGTAGACGGCGTGGCCGAAGCCCATGACCCGGCGCCCGGCCGCGAGCTGGTCGCGCACCCAGCCCGCGGCGCGGTCGGGGTGGCCGATCTCGTCGAGGGCGGCCAGGGCCCGGTCCGGCGCCCCGCCGTGCAGCGGGCCGGAGAAGGCGGCGAGGGCGGCCACGACCGCCGCGACGACGTCGGCGCCCGTGGAGGCGACGACGCGGGCGGTGAAGGTGGACGCGTTGAAGCCGTGGTCGACCGTGGCGACGAGGTAGCGCCGCAGGGCCCGGACGTGGGCCTGCGGCGCCGGGGTCCCGGTGAGCATCCACAGCCAGTTCCCCGCCGCGTCCAGGTCGTCCCGCGGGGCCACGACCGGCAGCCCGGCCCGGGTCCGGTGCAGCGCGGCGAGCACCGTGGGCACGAGCGCGCAGACCCGCAGCGCGTCGGCCGCCCGCTGCTCCGGGGTCAGGTCCAGGACGGGGCCGGCCCCCTCGGCCGCCCCCAGCAGGGACAGCGCCGTCCGCAACCCGGCCAGCGGCGAGCCGCCCGCGGCCGCGAGCGCCGGCAGGACGTCGGCGAGCGCCGGGGGCAGGACCCGCAGCGGGGCGACCTCGGCCCGGAAGGCGGCCAGCTCGGCGGCCGAGGGCAGGTGCCCGCGGTGCAGCAGGAACCAGACGTCCTCGACGGTCCGCGTCCGCGCGAGGTCGACGGCGGAGTGCTGCCGGTAGTGGAAGAAGCCCTCCTCGCCGCGGACGTCGCCGAGCTCGGTGGTCGTGATGACGACGCCGCGCAGACCCGCGGGCACGTCGCCGGCGGAGGTGGTGGTGGTGGGTGCGTCCATGCCCGGAGCGTCCGGACCTTGACCGGTGCGGGTCAACGTTGATCCGATCAACCGTGGCCCCACCCGCGCCGTCACCCGCCCCCACCCTGTCGTCGGCCGAGGCGGCCCACCGGCTCGGGGTGCGGCGCGCGACGCTGTACGCCTACGTCAGCCGCGGGCTGCTGCACGCGCACCGCACGCCGGGCGGCAGCCTCTTCGAGGCCGCCGAGGTCGAGGCCCTCGCCGCCCGGGGCCGGGGCCGCCCGCTGGGGGCGGTGGAGACGGTCCGCAGCGAGCTGACCTCCCTCGACGACGACCGGCTGCGCTACCGCGGCCAGGACGCGGTCGCGCTGTCCCGCACGCACTCCTTCGAGGCCGTCGCCCGCCTGCTGTGGACGGGGACGGCGCACCCGGGCCCGTTCGCGCCCGACCCGGCCCTCGCGGCCGGGGTCGACGCGGTCCTGCGGGCGCTGCCGACGGGCACCCGGCCGGCCGCGCGGCTGCGCGTGGCCGTCGCCGCGGCGGGGGCCCTGCTCCCCTCCCGCCCGGACCCCGACCTCGACCCCGAACCGCTGCTCTCGGCCGTCCTGGACCGCGGGGGCGGGGTCGCCGCGACCCTCGACGAGGTGCTGGGCGCGCCCGGTGGCTGGGGACCGGCGCTGGTCCTGCTGGCCGACCACGGGCTCGCGGTCTCGACGGTGGCGGCGCGGGTCGCGGCCAGCGCGCGGGCGCCGCTGCCGGCCGTGCTGTCGGCGGCGCTGGGGGCGGCGGACGGGCCGTTGCACGCCGGCGCCCCGGTGGGAGCCCACCGGTTCCTCGACCGGGTGCTGCAGGACGGCCCCGCGGCGGTGCTCGCCGGGCTGGACGGCCGGGTGCCGCCGGGGTTCGGGACGGTCGTGCACACGAGCGCCGACCCGCGGGCCGACGCCCTGCTGGACGCCCTGCCCCCGGGGGAGGTCGCGCGGGCCCTGCCGGTCCTGCTCGTGCACGTGCTGCGCACCCACGGCGCGGGTGCCTACCCGAACGTCGACCTGGCGCTGGCCGCGCACGCCCTGAGCCGGGGGCTGCCGCCGCACGCCGGGGAGCTCGTCTTCGCGGTCGCCCGGACGGCCGGGTGGGTCGCGCACGCCCTGGAGGAGTACCGCGCCCCGGCCCTGCGGTTCCGTGTCCGCGGCCTTCACGGACCGTGATGTATCTAGAACTTTTGGGTTAGCATCCGACCGTGACCGCAGTGAGCATCAAGGAGGTCGCCGCCCGGGCCGGTGTCTCCATCGGGACCGTGAGCAACGTCCTCAACCGTCCCGAGACCGTCACCGAGGTCAACCGCCTCCGCGTGCAGGAGGCCATCGAGGCGCTGGGCTACGTCCGCAACGAGTCGGCCCGGCAGCTGCGGATGGGCCGCAGCCGCTTCCTGGCCCTCGTCGTGCTCGACATCGCCAACCCGTTCTTCACCGAACTGGCCCGCGGCGCCGAGCTGACGGCCGAGGCCGGCGGGCACACGCTCCTGCTGTGCAGCAGCGCCGAGGACCTCGCCCGCGAGCGCCGGCACCTGGAGGTGCTGCGCCAGCAGCGCGTGGCGGGGATCGCCCTGTCCCCCGTCGACACCTCGCAGGAGCGGCTGGCCGAGCTGCGCCGCCTGGAGGTGCCCCTCGTGCTGCTCGACCGCAGCGACCCGGACGGGGCGACCCCGTCGGTGTCGGTGGACGACGTCGAGGGCGGCCGGCTGGCCGTGGCGCACCTGCTCGCGGCGGGCCACCGGCGCATCGCCGTCGTCGGCGGTCCCCGCGGGTTCGTGCAGGTGGAGCACCGGATCACCGGCGCCCGCCGGGCCGTGGCCGAGGCCGGCCTGCCACCGGGGACGCTCGTGGAGGTCGAGGTCCCCGCCATGCACCTGGAGAACGGGCGGGCGGTCGGGGCCACCCTCGACTCCTGGGGCCGGCCGGACCGGCCCACCGCCGTGTTCTGCCTCAACGACCTGCTGGCGCTCGGGGTGCTGCAGGAGGTCGCGCGGCGGGGGATGCGGGTCCCCGGGGACCTGGCCCTGGTCGGCTACGACGACATCGACTTCGCGGCGGCGGCGACCGTGCCGCTGACGTCCGTGCGGCAGCCGACGGGCCTGCTCGGCCGGTCGGCCGTCGAGCTGCTGCTGCGACGGGCCACCGAGGGGGTCGCGGGGGTGCGCACGGTGGACGTGCGGGACGACCCGCCGGTCGTGCTGCCCGACCGGCAGGTCGTCTACCCGCCCGAACTCGTCGTCCGGGCCTCCTCGGCCTGACGGGGCCCGCTCAGACGTCCCGGCTGCGCAGGGCGAGGGCCCCCAGGCCCAGCAGGACCGCGACCCAGATCACGAACACGCCGAACCCGGTCCCGGCCGACAGGTAGCCGTCGCTCTGGGTGACGGTGGTGGCGTTCAGGTAGGTGTTGCTGAACCAGAACTCGCGGATGCGGTCCCCGCCCCAGGACTCCGGGACCGGCAGGAGCAGCAGCGGCACCACGAAGACGGCCGCGACCACGGTGCAGATGCCGCCCGCCGCGTTCCGGATGAGCGCGCCGACCCCGAGGCCGGCGAGCGCGACCCCGACGAGCATCGCGACGTTGCCCAGCAGGGCCCGGGCCACCCCGTCGTCCCCGAGGGAGACGCCGAGGTCGCGGGTGTCCAGCACGGCCTGACCGAGCAGGAACGCCAGGAGCACGGCCACCCCGGTGACGACGGCGACGTTCACGGCGAGCACCACGGCCTTCGCCCCGATGATCCCCAGGCGGCGCGGGGCGGTCACCACGGACGTGCGGATCATGCCGGTGGAGAACTCCCCCGCGATGACGATGACCCCGACCGCGGCGACGACGAGCGTGCCCAGCTGGGCACCGGTGAGGCTGGCCCCGACCCCGTCGAACCCCTGCGCGGCCATCGCCTGCCCGCCCTCGGCGGAGGACAGCACGGCCCGCGTCGCGAACGACGTCAGGACGCCGATGCCGACGATCGCGGCGAAGGAGACGACCATCGTCACGACGACGGAGCGCACGCTCCAGAACTTGATCCACTCCGAGCGGACCAGCCCGCCGAACGTCACCCGGTGCTCGGGTGCGCGGTACTGCTCCAGCGGCTGCGCCGACGACGTCGCGGTGCTCATCGGGCGACCTCCTCGCGGGCGCGACCGGACGGTTCGGGGACCGTGAGCGGTCCACCCCCGGCCGGCCCCTGCGCCTGGTACTCGACGGCGTTCGCGGTCAGTTCCATGAAGGCCTCCTCCAGCGACGCCTTGACGGTGGTCAGTTCGTGCAGGGCCACGCCGCGACGGGCGGCGGCGTCCCCGATGCTCTCGGCGCTCAGGCCGCGGACGTCGAAGCTGCCGTCGTCCATCGCGGCCAGCTGACCGCCCTCGGCGGCGACGAGCTCGCGCAGCTGCTCGACCTGCGGGGACCGGACGGTCACCCCGCGCGGCTGGACGCGGTCGACGAAGGCCTTGACGGACTCGTCGGCGATGAGCCGCCCCTTGCCGATGACGACGAGGTGCTCGGCCGTCAGCGCCATCTCGCTCATGAGGTGCGAGGACACGAACACGGCCCGGCCCTGGCGGGCGAGCTCCTTCATGAGGTTGCGGATCCAGAGGATGCCGTCGGGGTCGAGGCCGTTGACGGGTTCGTCGAACAGGACGGTCGAGGGGTCCCCCAGCAGGGCGGAGGCGATGCCGAGGCGCTGCCCCATCCCGAGGGAGAACCCGCCGGCCCGCTTGCGGGCCACCTCGCGCAGACCGACGAGGTCGACGACCTCGTCGACGCGCGAGCGCGGGACGCCGGCGGTGGCGGCCATCGCGAGCAGGTGCTTGTGGGCCGAGCGCCCCGTGTGGACGGCCTTGGCGTCCAGCAGGGCCCCGACGGTCGACAACGGGGCGCGGTGGGCGGCGAACGGCTTGCCGTCGACGAGCGCCTGACCGGCGGTCGGGCGGTCGAGGCCGACGATCATCCGCATCGTCGTCGACTTGCCGGACCCGTTGGGCCCGAGGAACCCGGTGACGATGCCCGGGCGCACGGTGAAGCTGAGGTCGTGCACGGCCACCTTCTTGCCGTAGACCTTGCGCAGGCCGACCGCCTCGATCATGGGGTGCCCCTTCGTGGTGGCGGGTGGTGGACGGGTGGGTCGCCCGGCGGCCCCCGTCGCCGGGGACCACCGCAGCCGAACGCCTCGATCCTCACGCACCGTCACGCCCGGGCGCATCCACCGATGGGTGCACCGGCCCTCGGGCGGAGGGATGGTCCCGCCCGGTCCCGCGTCCACCCGCAGCACCGGCGGGACGACGCAGGGCCCGACCACCGGTGCGGTGGTCGGGCCCTGCATCCTGCGAGGCGGGGTCCGCCTCAGTGGGCGGCGTCGAACGCCTGGAGGATCTCGGCGGAGATGCGGCCGCGGTCGGAGACCGTGTAGCCGTTCTCGCGGGCCCAGGTGCGGACCTCGCCCGTGTCGCGCTCGGGCCCGTCCGAGGACTTGGCCGCCGGGCGGGACGCGCCGGATGAACGCCGACCGGAGCTGGCGCGGCCGCCGACGCGGCGGGCGTGCCCCACCCACGGGGCGAAAGCGTCGCGCAGGGCCGCGGCGTGCTCGTCCGAGAGGTCGATCTCGTAGTTGACCCCGTCGAGGGCGAAGGTCACCGTCTCCGAGGCCTCGCTGGCGTCGATGTCGTCGACGAGCAGGACCTGAACCTTCTGCGCCATTCCGGGTATTCCTCTCGAAGGACGTGGTCGACCGATTCGCTGGTGCGCCGGTCGGGAACACTCTGACGCTTTCCAGGGATCAGGTCAAATCCCTCGGAATCCCGCTTTTCGTGTCGCCCCTTCACGCCGGGCGGTCGTCGCGCCCGCTTTCCGCCGCCCCTTCCCCGGGAACACCCCCGGGAACGCTCCCCGGACGCGGCCCGGAACCGGGGCGCTCGGCCTCCACCCGCCGAGCGGCGGCCCGTTCCCGGCGGTCGGCGTGCAGGATCGCGCGCATGAGCAGCACGAACAGGAGCGCCAGCCCCGCGGGGGGCAGCAGTGCGGCGAGTTGGTCCACGCCCCCAGGGTACGTCCGGGTGCGCACGCCCCCGGGGACGGCGCTCAGCGGGGCTTGACCAGCGGGAACGTGATGGTCTCGCGGATCCCGAGGCCCGTCAGGGCCATGAGCAGGCGGTCGACGCCCATGCCCATGCCGCCCGTGGGCGGCATGCCGTGCTCCTGGGCGCGCAGGAAGTCCTCGTCGATCCGCATGGCCTCGTCGTCGCCCAGGTCGGCGAGCCGGGCCTGGTCGACGAACCGGGCGCGCTGCACGACGGGGTCGACGAGTTCGGAGTACCCGGTCGCGAGCTCGAAACCGCGGACGTACAGGTCCCACTTCTCCACGACACCGGGGGTGCTGCGGTGCCCGCGCACCAGCGGGGACGTCTCCACCGGGAAGTCGCGGACGAAGGTGGGCGTTTCCAGGGAATCCCCGAGCCGGTGTTCCCAGAGTTCTTCGACGAGCTTTCCACCGGTCCAGCGGGCGGCGTCGACGGGAACGCCGAGCTTCTCCGCGACCGCGAGCAGGTGCTCGCGCGGGGTTTCCGGGGTGATCTCCTGACCGAGGGACTCCGACAGGGACGGGTACATGGAGATGGACCTCCACTCCCCGCCGAGGTCGTGCTCGGTGCCGTCGGCCCACGTCACGACGTGCGAGCCGAACGCGGCCTGCGCGGCCTCCTGCACGATCGTGCGGGTGAGCTCGGCGACGGAGTCGTAGTCGCCCCAGGCCTCGTACGCCTCGAGCATCGCGAACTCGGGCGAGTGGGTCGAGTCGGCCCCCTCGTTGCGGAAGTTGCGGTTGATCTCGAAGACGCGCTCGATGCCGCCGACGACGAGCCGCTTGAGGAACAGCTCCGGTGCGATGCGCAGGTACAGGTCGGTGTCGAACGCGTTCGAACGCGTCACGAACGGCCGCGCGCTGGCCCCGCCGTGCAGCGTCTGCAGCATCGGGGTCTCGACCTCGAGGAACCCGCGGTCCTCCAGCGTCCGGCGGACCGAGCGCACGACGTTCGAGCGCGCGCGCACGTTCTGCCGGGCCGCCTCGCGCACGACGAGGTCGACGTAGCGCTGCCGGACCCGGGTCTCCTCCGACAGCTCCTTGTGCAGGACCGGCAACGGGCGCAACGCCTTCGACGCCATCTGCCAGGAGTCGGCGAGCACCGACAACTCCCCCCGCTTGGAGGAGACGACCGTGCCGTGGACGAAGACGACGTCGCCGAGGTCGACGTCGGACTTCCACCCGGCGAGCGCGTCCTCACCGACCCCGTCGCGGGAGACCATGGCCTGCAGCCGGGTGCCGTCGCCCTCCTGGAGCGTGGCGAAGACGAGTTTCCCGGTCCCGCGCAGGAACACGACGCGACCGGTGACCCCGACCTCGTCGGTCGTCTCCTCGCCCGGGGCGAGGTGCTCGTAGCGCGTGCGCAGGTCCGCCAGCGACGTCGTCCGCGGCACCGAGACGGGGTAGGCCTCACCACCGGCGGCGATGATCCGGTCCCGCTTCTCGCGGCGGACCCTGACCTGTTCGGGCAGGTCCTCGAACTCGTCCTCGGGCAGGTCGGGCGTCTGGTCGTTCACCCGCCCCAGGTTAGTGGGGCACCGCGGGGGCGACGTGACCCGCTCAGCCCACCGGGCGACCCACGACGAGGGGGGTGTTGTCGATGAGCCGGGTCGAGCCCACGCGGGCGGCGACGGCCAGCAGCGCCTCGCCGCGGAAGTGCTCCGGCACGTCGGCGAGGTCGTGGGGGTCGACGAGGGCGAGGTAGTCCACGCGGGCCGCGGGTTCGGCGACGAGGACGTCCCGCGCCGCGCGCCGCACGGCCGAGGGGCCCTCGGGTGCGGCGGCCCGGCCCGCCGCCAGCGCCCGCTGCAGGACGAGGGCGACCTCGCGGTCGAAGGGGGTGAGGTACCGGTTGCGGCTCGACATCGCCAGGCCGTCGTCCTCGCGGACCGTGGGCACCGCGACGATCTCGACGCCGAGGTCGAGGTCGCGCACCATCCGCCGCACGAGCAGGAGCTGCTGGGCGTCCTTCTGGCCGAAGAACGCCACGTCCGCGCGCGTCAGCCGCAGCAGCTTGGCCACGACCGTCAGCACGCCGTCGAAGTGGCCCGGCCGGCTCGCCCCCTCGAGCACCTCCCCCAGCGGCCCGGCGGCCACCCGGACGCCCGGGGTGCCGTCGGGGTAGACGACGTCGGGTCCCGGCGCGAACACGACGTCCGCGCCGTTGTCCGCGGCCAGCGCGAGGTCCTCGTCGAGCGTGCGCGGGTACCGGGCGAGGTCCTCGTTCGGCCCGAACTGCAACGGGTTGAGGAAGACCGTCACCAGGACCGAGGACGCCCGGCCGCGCGCCTCGCGGATGAGGCGGGCGTGCCCGGCGTGCAGCGCGCCCATCGTCATGACGACCGCGACGGGCCCGGGCAGCCCGGCCCGGGCGGCGACGAGCTCGGAGCGGGTGCGGGCCACGGTGAGGGCGGCGGGCGGGGTGGTGCTCACGGTTCTCCTGCGGTGAGTTCGGTGCGGACCGCGGCGGCCGCGGGGGTGGCCAGGCGGCCGGCTGCCTGCGCGCGGTCGGCGGCGACACCGGCGAGCCGGGCGTACGTGGCGGCGGTGGCCGGGTCGAGGGCGCCCAGCACGCGCAGGTGGGTGGCCACGGTGCCCGCGTCGCCGCGCGCGACGGGACCGGTGAGCGCCGCGTCGCCCTCGCGCAGCGCGTTGTCCAGAGCGGCCTGCAGCAGCGGCCGCAGGACGCGCTCGGCGTCCTGGCCCACCGCCGCGCGCGCGGCGTCGAGCGCCTGCGCGACGAGCGTGACGAGGTGGTTCGAGCCGTGGGCCAGGGCCGCGTGGTAGAGCGCGCGGTCGGCGTCGGCGACGACGACGGGGGTGGCGCCCCACTCGCGCACGAGCGCGTCGGCGACGGGCGCCAGGACGGGGGGTGCGGTGACCGCGACGGCCGCGCCGAGCAACCGCTGCAGGTCCAGCGACGTGCCCGTGAAGGTCATGGCCGGGTGCAGGGCGAGGGTGAGGGCGCCGCGCCGGGCGGCCGGTTCCAGGACGCCGAGCCCGTGCAGCCCGCACGTGTGGACGACGAGCTGCCCCGCGCGCACGTTCGGCGCCAGCTCGGTGACGAGGGGGCCCAGGACGTCGTCCGGGACGGCGAGCAGGACCAGGTCGGCGGCGAAGGCGTCCGCGGGTTCGATCCACGGGACCTCCGGCAGCAGCGCCTCGACGCGTTCGGCGCCCTGGCGCGTGCGGGCCGCGATGCCGCTGAGGCGGTGCCCCGCGGCGCGCAGCGCGGCCCCGAGGACCGGCCCCACCCGCCCGGCCCCGACGACCGCGACGTCGAGCCTGCCCGCGGAGTTCACGTCGGCGACCCTAACGCGCGGGTCCCGCGCACGGTCCACGGGACGCCGGACGGCCCCGGCGGGAGCACCCGCCGGGGCCGTCCGGGACGTCGAGGGGTCAGCGCGCCAGGAGCGCGGCCTGCTCGACGCGGAGGGCGTCGATGAGCCGGCCCCGGGGCAGCACGACGTCGTCGTAGGTCAGGACCTGGTCCTTCTCCACGTCGCGCCTGAGCACGCACCCCTCGGCCACCCCCATGGGCAGGAGGTTCCCGGCCGTCGTCGCCGCGTACGTCTCGGCCACGCCGTAGGTGTCGTACCCCCCGAGGCGGTCGATCTCCTTGCCGGCCTTCAGGTCGGTCTTGGCCGTCGTGACGACCTCGACCTTCACCTCGTCACCGGGCACGATCGCGGCGTCGCCGAAGATCACCGCGCGGGCGACGGTCAGCGGCACCTCGAAGTGGCACAGGTGGTACGGCGTGTAGAACGAGTACAGGGGCCCGGTGCCGAGCTTGTACAGGTTCAGGTAGTGCTGTTGCTTGGGGTCGTCGTGCGTCCCGAGGACGTAGACGCCCGGGCCCGGCTTGGAGCCCACGACGTAGTCGACGACGCCGCCGAGCTCCTTGAGCCGGTCCACGTCGTACATCGCCGTCAGCTCGTCGACGTGCCCGCGGTGGTCGGCGCCGCGCATGCCGCGCTCCTCGACCGAGAAACCCGCCGCGTTGGCGACGAGGGCCTGCTCGAACGACACCTTCGTGCCGTCGGCGAAGCTCGTCACCATGTAGGGGTCCTGCCCCCACTGCTTGGCGAAACCCTCCTGCGTAGTCGGGTTGCGGTACTCGTCCTGCAGGCCCTTGATGTTCCCCGACACCAGCGGCGTGACGCCGATGGAGCGCACGAAGCGGATGAGGTTCATCTGCACGCCGGGCTGGTCGCCGTCGCAGCCGGTGTAGACGACGCCGGCCTTCTCGGCGCGGGTGCGCAGCGCGAGGCCGGCGGTCCCGTCGACCTCGGCGTTGAGCAGGACGATGTGCTTGCCCTGCTCGATGGCCCGGACGACGACGTGCGCGCCGTACTCGGTGTTCCCGGTGGCCTCGACGACGGCCTCGACCCGGCCCGCGTCGACGACGGCCTCGTAGGAGGCCGACACGACGGGCGTGCCCTGCGCGATGGCCTTGTCCACGGCCGCGGCGTCGTCGGCCTCGACCACGCCGGTGACCCCGGCCTGCTCGTAGGCGTCGCGCGCCTTGGACACGGTCCGGTTGGCGATGGCCACGAGTTCCATGCCGGGCACGGAGTTCACGACCTGGTTGACGAACCCGCGGCCCATGAACCCGGCGCCGACGAGGGCGACCCGGATGGGGCGGCCCTCGGCCTGGCGACGCTTGAGCGCGTTGTCGACGATGATCACGACAGCTGCGCCCCGTCCGCCAGCAGCGTCCAGCTCGCGTCCTTGTCGCTGATGACGGCCACGTCCCGCGCCCAGGGCAGGGCGAGGTCGGGGTCGTCGTGGCGCAGGCCGCGCTCGGTGCCCGGGGTGTAGCTCTGGGACACCTGGTAGACGACCTCGGCGCCGTCGGTCAGCGTGAGGTAGCCGTGCGCGAAGTACTCCGGGACGTAGAGCGCCGTGCGGTTCTGCGCCGACAGCTCCACCGCGACGTGCTGGAACCGCGTGGGCGAGTCCGGGCGCAGGTCGACGATGATGTCCTGGATCGCGCCGGCCGTGCAGCGCACGAGCTTGGCCTCGGGCGCGGGGTCGACCTGCGTGTGCATGCCGCGCAGGGTGCCGGCCTGGTGGTTGTACGAGAGGTTGCACTGCTCGACCGCCGGGTTCAGCCCCGCCGCGAGGAACTCCTCGCGGCAGAAGGACCGGGCGAAGAACCCGCGGTCGTCCGCGCGCTCCTCGAGGTCGATGATCGCGACGCCCTCGATGTGGGTGGTCGTGAACTTCACTGGGCGATCCCCGAGGTCGGCTGGAGGCGCCAGAACAGCTCCTCGTCGAGCTGCTCGGTGCGGATGAGGTGCTCGAGCTGCTTGAGCCGGGTGTGGCCGCGGCCGGTGAACGTCGCCTCGTCGAGGTCGATCGCCTTGAACACGTCGACGAGCTGCTGGGCGCCCTTGTCGGCGTTCCAGTCGCACGAGAAACCCTCGAGCGTCGCGTGGATCTTGTCGAAGTTCACCTTGTAGCTGCGGTTGTCCCCGCCGTCGCTCTGGCCGAAGGTGATCTCGGCCTCGGGCAGCGCGCGGCCGACGGCCTCGGCGATCTCGCGGACGCGGTAGACCTGCTCGGAGTCGCCCACGTTGAAGACCTCGTTGTGGACCTTCTCGCGCGGGGCGTCCAGGACGGCGCGGATCGACTTGGCGATGTCGAGGCCGTGGACCAGCGGGCGCCAGGGCGAACCGTCGGAGGTCATGGCGATCTTGCCGGTCGTGTAGGCCAGACCCGCGAGGTTGTTCAGCACGATGTCGAACCGCTGGCGCGGGGAGGCGCCGTAGGCCGTCGCGTTGCGCATGAACGTCGGCGAGAAACCGTCGTCGGCCAGCGGGGCGACGTCGCGCTCGACGAGGGCCTTGCACTCGGCGTAGGCGGTCTGCGGGTTCACGGCCGACGTCTCGTCGACGGTGTCCTCGGCCACGCCGTAGACGGAGCAGCTCGACATGTAGACGAACCGGGAGACCCCGGCCGCCTTGGCGGTCTCGGCCAGGCGGACCGAGCCCTGGTGGTTCACGACGTAGGTGACGTCGGGGATGAGCTCCCCGAGCGGGTCGTTGGACAGCTCGGCCATGTGCACGACGGCGTCGGCGCCGGCGAGGTCCTCCACGCTCACGTGGCGGACGTCCTTGGCCAGCGTCTGGACCGACGCCGTGACGCCGTTGTAGAGCCAGCCCTGCTTGTAGTAGCCGGTGTCGACGCCCAGCACGGAGTGGCCGGCGTCGAGCAGGGTCGGGGCGAGCAGGGCGCCGAGGTAACCCTCGGTCCCGGTGACGACGATCTTCACTGCGGTTCTCCGGTTCTCGAGGGTCTCAGTCTTCCCAGGTCTTCCACGGAGCCTTGCCGGCGTCCCAGAGCTTGTTGAACTCGGTCCACTCGCGGAAGGTGTCCATGCCCAGCCAGTACCCCTCGTGCTGCGAGACGGTCAGCTGCCCGTCGCGCGCCACGGTCTGCAGCGGCTTCTGCTCGAGCATCATGTCGGGGTCGTCCTCGAGGTACTTGTCCGCGAAGGCGCGGTCGAAGACGAAGAACCCGCCGTTGACCCAGCCGTCGGCCAGGGTCGGCTTCTCGTTGAACTCGGTGACGGTGTCGCCGGTGACGTGCATCTCGCCGTAGCGCGAGCTGGGGTGCACGGCGGTCACCGTGGCCAGCCGGCCGGCGGCGTCGTGGTCGGCCAGCGTCTTGAGGACATCGACGTCGCCGAGGCCGTCGCCGTAGGTCAGCAGGAACCTGTCGGCGGTCAGGTGCTGCTCGACGCGCTTGATGCGGGCGGCCGTCGCCGTCGTCAGACCGGTCTCGACGAACGTGATCTCCCAGTCCTCCTGGACCCCGTTGGTGTGGTACGTCGGGTCGTCCTGGGAGGACAGGTTCAGCGTGAAGTCGCCGGCGTTGATCCGGTAGTCGAGGAAGTAGCGCTTGATGAGGTCGCTCTTGTACCCCAGGCACAGGACGAACTTGCGGAAGCCGTAGGAGCTGTACAGCTTCATGATGTGCCAGAGGATCGGCCGTCCGCCGATGTCCACCAGCGGCTTGGGCAGCTTCTCGCTGGCCTCGCGCAGTCGGGTGCCCATGCCACCGCAGAGGATGACGACGGGGATCTCGGAGACGGGAGTGGCCTCGGTCATGTCTTCCCTCACTCGAACCTGGTCGGTCGGATCTCGTCGGTGCGGGCGCACCGCGCCCGCAGACCGTCCGTGGGGGAACTGCGCACCCGTCGCGCTGCGCGCGCGGGATGTGCGGTGGCGGTTCGAACCCCCCACGAATCCGAGCCACCGGTTCCCGCCCAGGTGCTGCCGCGAGGCTACTACAGGCGGGCGAACACGGAGCGTGAGATTGAGCGAAGCGGGTGAAAAGAAACCCGCTTCGGGGAACTCATCGACGAATCGTCGACAACAGGTCACGCAACGGAGTCATCGCGGATTCCCACGAGAACGACCGCGCGACGTCGGCCGCGGCGGACCCGAGTTTCGCGGCCTGCTCGGGGTCCTGGAGGAGTTCGACCAGGGCGTCGGCGAACGCCGCCGCCCCGTCGGCCACGCGCAGCACGTCGCGGTGCTCCTCGAGGCCCTCCAGACCCAGGCTCGTGGTGACGACCGCCCGGCCCCGGGAAAGGGCCTCGACGAGCTTGATCTTCGTCCCGCCGCCCGACAGCAGCGGCACCACGCACACGTCGGCGCGTTCGTAGAACGGGTCCACGGCGGCGACGTCGGAGTGGAACTCCACCCCCCCGGGTTCGCCCGTCGGGCGCGGGTGCACCGCCGACAGGCCGCGCCCCACGGCGAGGAACCTGGCCGAGGGGACGCGGGTGAGGACCTGCGGCCACACCTCGTCGAGGAACCAGCGCAGCGCCGCCCGGTTGGGGCCGTAGTCGACCGCGCCGACGAACAGGGCCGTCCGCGTCGCCGGCGGGACCGTCGGGACACCGGACGCGGCGCTGACGCCGTTCGGGACGAACGTGCTGTCGATCCCGTGCGCCGACAGGACCTCCTGGTCCTTGCGGCTGCACGCCGTGACGTGCCCGGCGCGGGCGGCGGCGGCGAACTCGAACCGGCGGAACCGGGCCACCTCCGGGGCCAGCAGGCGCCCGACCAGGGGACGCTCAGTGCGCAACCGGCGCGCGACGAGGTCGGACTCCACGTTGTGCAGGTCCAGGACGTCGACCCGGACGTCCGCGGGGACGTTGACCGCCATCTGGGGGAAGTCGACGTGGACGACGTCCCGACCCCGGACACCGGTGGCCAGCAGGTCGTGGACCCGCCGGGAGAACCACTTGCCCGCGAACAGCGAACCCCGCAGCACCGCACCCGGGGTGGGTCCCGGGGCGGCCACCTCGTGCACCGTGACGTGGGCGGGCAGGACGTCCCGCCACCCGGGCCAGCGGTCGAACCCGATCACGTGGACGCGGTCGAAGGAGGCGGCGTAGGCGTCGATGACGGCCCGCACCCGCTGCCGGCCACCGGAGTCGGTGCTGGCCGGCAACTGCTTGGCGAGGACCCAGGCCGTGCGCTCCGACGTGGACCCGGGTGTCGGCTCAGGGCTCAACGGGTGCGCTTCTTCCAGGCGCCCGACCGCGACCGGCCCAGGGCGCGCGGGATCGACAGCGCGAAGATGACCGGCGGCATGCCGACGGCCTGCCCCAGCACGCGCAGCGGCGCGGCCGCCTTGCCCTGCAACTTGTCCCCCTTGAGGTAGGCCGCGACGGACACGGCCTCCCCGAGCAGGAACAGCTGGCTGAAACGACTCTTCGGACGGGCCAGGCAGGCGGCGGTCAGCGTGAGCTGGGCCGCCGGTCCCAGCGTCGAGCGCCAGCCCTTGTGCATGGCGAAGTGCAGGAACTTGTCGTCCCCGGACAGGAAGGAGCGGCGGAAACCCCAGAACAGGCGCAACTGCCCGCTCATGATGCGGACGCGGCGTTCGAGCTGGTCACCGCGCGGGGCGGAGTCCTCCACCGCGACGCACTCGGGCACGACGCCGACGCTGAGCCCGCGCCGGGCGAAGTCGAAGGCGAGGAACAGGTCGTCGTTGAGGACCGAGCCCGGGATGGGGCGGAACGACTCGCGCCGCAGCGCGACGGCCTCGCCGACGAGCGCGAGCGACCCGCCGCGGCCGGCCTCGGTCTGCTTGATCCAGTTCTCGTAGCGCCAGTACAGACCCTCGTCGGCCGCACCGGACTCCTTGCGGACGCCCGAGGCCAGGTGCAGGTCCGTGGCGACCCGGTCGACGAGCGCGCGCAGCCCCTCCCCGGGGACGAACGCGTTCGCGTCGAGCAGGACGACGATGTCGGCCTTGGAGTTCTGGACCCCGCGGTTGACGGCGGCGGCCTTGCCCGCCCGGGTGGGCGACCAGTCGACGCGGCACCCGAGGTGCTCGGCCGCCGCCCGGGTCTTGCGGTCCTCGTCGACGACGATCGTGATGCGGTCCAGCGGAACGCCTTCACCCAGCAGCTGCGGCACCGTCTCGGCCAGCACGCCGGCCTCGCCGAACGCCGGGATGAGCACGTCCACGTCGTCCCACGTCCAGCCGGCCTCCCCGGCCCGCGGACGGACGGGGCTGCGCGGCGCGAGGCGCTCGCTGGCCAGCAGGTACAGCGGGTACATGACGTGACCGGCGAAGGACATGACGGTCAGCGCGCTGACGGCCGGGCTCGGTCGACCCAGTTTCACGTGTGGAACCCCCCAGACGAACGTCCGGAGCGGTGAGACCCACCGGCCGACCGGCCGCCGGACCCCCCTCACCGCCCCCGTGACCCCCGCGCACTCCGCGGGTGGTCCGGGCATTCTTGCAAGGGCGGGAGACACTGGGCAACAAGGCCATTGCGTATCTAACTAATCACTCTGAGTAGTTCCTCGTGGTCCGCGGCGGGGATTCCCCCACGATGTGACGCCGAGTTGTCGCAGGTCAGCACTGAGTGATGTATTTGCGGTGGTTCCGGACCCTCCGACGGGAAACCACCCGTTCGCCACGGACGGTCACCCTCCGGGACGCGGGGCGGGGGGCCACACTGGACCCCGGGCGGGTGGGACGACCACCACCGGAACGGCCCAGCCGGGCGCGACGCACGGCGGGGCCGCTGGGGGAAGCACCGGAAGGGGACGGGCGGTAGTGAGCGTGGACGTGAGGAACGACGTGGAGCAGGCGGTCGAGGACCGGGCGTCGGAGGAGGCCGGGCGGGGCACGGCACCGCCGAGCGGGCTGACGCACGACGTCGAGCTCGTCCTGGTCAGCTACCGCAGCGCCCACCAGATCCGGGCCCTGCTCGCCGGCCTCCCCGAGGACCTGCCCGTCGTCGTCGTCGACAACGCCTCCGACGTGGACGGCCTGTCGCAGCTGCCCGCCGAGCGGCCCGCCACCCGCTACGTCGACTCCGGTGGCGGCAAGGGCTTCGCCAAGGCCGCCAACATGGGGGCCCGCACCTCGACCCACGAGTACGTCGTCTTCGGCAACCCCGACTCCCGCCCGACCCTGGAGCACCTGTCCACCCTCGTCGCCGACGTCGCCGCCGACCCCGGCCTGGCCGCCTCGGCCGCGACGATGGCCGGGGTCGACGGGCACGTCGAGCTGGGCGTCGGCGGCTGGGAACCCACGGCCACCCGTGCCCTCGTCCACTCGACCGGGCTGCACAAGCTGTTCCCGCGGGCGGGGCTGTACGCCAAACCCGCACCCGGGGAGGCGCTCGACGTGGACTGGACCACCGGGGCGTGCATGGCCGTGCGGCGCAGCACCTTCGTGGAGCTCGGCTGCTTCGACGAGGACTTCTACGTCTACAACGAGGACATGATGTTCGGCCGCACGGCCCGCCAGGCCGGGCTGCGCGAGCGGCTGCGGACCGACGTCATCGTCCCGCACGCCGCCGGGGGGTCCGGCGCACCGAACCTGGAGATGCTGCGGCTGCGCGGGGCGGCCATGCGCCGCTACCTCGCGCGCCACCACTCCGGCGCGTCCGTGCGCGGCATCAGCTCGGTGCTGGCCCTCGGGTACGCCGTCCGGACGCTGCAGTGCAAGGCCCTGCGCCGGCAGGACCGCGCCGCCCAGCACTGGGCCTACGTCAAGGGCGTCGCGACGGGTCGCGCCTCGGTGGCCGGCCGGGTCGTCATGGAGCGCATCAAGTAGGCCCGGCCCCGCACGCACGACGGCGCCCCCGCCGGCCGGGTGCTCACCTGGCCGGCGGGGGCGCCGTCGTGCGGGGCTGGGGTCAGAACAGGTTCTTGTACGTCTGCGCCGAGGAGGGCATCCGGACGCCGGAACCGAAGAGCAGCCAGCGCTTGCCGTCGATGTCGCAGTTGAACTGGATGTCGTACAGGACCTGCCCGGGGCCGGTGCCGGCGTTCTCCTCGAAGAAGGCGTGCATGCCCTCGACGTAGCCGGCGCCGTCACCGTTGTCCGCGTTGCCGGACCACTCCGAGACGCCGAACGGGATGCCCTGGCTCTTGGCGAAGGCGGCGTGCGCCCGGATGCCCTTGGGCGCGCCGTAGCCGTCCTTGTCCCAGCTCGCCGCGTCGAACTGCGCCTTGGTGCTCGCGTACGGGTACTGGTTGTAGTAGTCCACCGTCAGCACGTCCACGTACGCCTTGCCGGGGAAGAACTTCGTCCAGTCCATGCCGGTGCCGTTGCTGTCCCGGTTGACGCTGAAGACCAGCTTGGCCTCCGGGAAGACCTGCTGCTGCAGGGCGCGGTAGCGCTTCCACGAGGCCACGAAGTCCTGGTGGTTGTTCTTGTTCACCGACCAGGGGAACCAGAACCCGTTCATCTCGTGCGCGAAGCGGATGTACACGGTGCCGCTGCGGTTGCCCCACTGGGACTTGAGCTTGAGCAGGGAGGCCTTCCACCGGGCGTCGAACTGGCCCGAGGCGCCCTGCGCCCAGGTCTCACCGCGGTCGATGCCGCCGACGGCCATGTCCATGGAGGCGTTCCACTTGCCGTACTCGGCCCCGGGGTCGAGCTGCCAGAAGTGCTGGTTGTTCGTGTTGTCGTTGGCCCAGCTGGCGGCGATGCCCAGGGGGGTCCCGCGCCAGGCCGCGTACCGGCCGTCGCCGACACCCACCCCGGAGGCCCCCGAGAGCCAGGTCCCCGCCGCCGCGGGCGGTGCCGACGGGCTCGGCGGGGGGGTGGTGGCGGGAGGGGGCGCCGGGGTGGTCATGACGGGCGTGGGCGTGGTGGGCCGCGGCGAGGGCTTCACGACACCGGGACCGGCGGGCGCCGGCGAGACCGCCCGGACGAGGATGCCGTCCACCTTGGCGTTGTTGCGCGTGGCCGAGAAGCCGAGGTCCAGCGACCCGTCGCCGACCTTGACGGTGAAGGTCCGGTCGACGGCGGCGTTCTTGCCGGCGACGGCGAACAGGTCGAGGTTGTCGACGACCCGCTGGCCCTCGGCGGAGACCGAGAAGACGCGGGTGCCGCGGGCGTCGAAGTACGTCTCGGCCATCTTCAGCGTGACCTCGTAGGTCCCGGCGGGGACCGGTGCGCTCCACCGGCTCATGCCCCAGTGCTCGTTCTGGTAGAGCGGGGAGAGGTCGGTGCCGCTGATCCTGCTCGTGGTGACCGACTGCACCTGGTAGCCGCCGGTGAAGCCGGAGTCCTTCTTCCAGACGTTGCCCGCGGGGTCGGTCCAGTCGGCCTTGCCCGTGCCCTGGCGGATGACGAGCCCCGCCTCGGCCGAGGCGGCCGTGACACCGGCGGTGGTCAGGCCCGCGGCGACGAGGGCGACGGCGGTGCTCGAAAGGAGGAACTTCGAAAGCTTGCTCATGGGGGTGGATCAACCTCGCTGTGCTCAGGGCGCCGGCGCGGGGGTGCGCAGGTGCCGAGTTGGCCCGTTCGGGGGTGACAGAGAGGTCTTCGGCCGGCTCACCCGGCGGCTTGAGCGAGGAGTTCGGCCGAACCTGTAACGCGGCGCCGACCTGCAGCGATAGGTGTGCCCTCCGTGATCGCGCCACCCGGTCGGCGCGGCCCGCCCGGTTACGATCGGCGGGTGAGACTTCACGTCGTCTACCGCTCGCACGGCGGGGAGAACAGCAAGGGCCGGCCGGGCTGGTACAGCAAACGGGTGGGTCTGGAGTCCTTCTGCCGGGCCGTGGAGCGGGTCCGCGAGGAGCGTCCCGACGCGGGCACCGAGGTCGTCTTCCTCAACGACGGCCCCGTGCCGGGCGAGCGGCTGGACCTCATGGCCCGCTGGGGCGACCCCGTCACCATCGACGGCGGCTCCAACCGGCGCAGCTACCTCACGGCCCTCGGCCTGCCCCGGCGCCGGGGCTGGGACGGCCGGGACGTCCTCCTGCTGGCGGAGGACGACTACCTGTGGCGCCCCGAGAGCCTCGTGGCCCTCCTCGACGCGACCCGGGACCCGCAGCACGCGGGGGCCGACTACTTCGCCCCCTACGGCGAGGAGGTGCCCGACACCGCGCAGCCGGTGCGGTGGGAGCGCCTGGAGAGCACCACGAGCACCTTCGCCGCCCGCGTCCGGGCGCTGCGCGAGGACGAGCGGCTGCTGTGGCTGTGCGCCCTGTCCGGGGGCGACTTCGACCACGCCAGCTGCCTCACGCTGCAGGGGCGGCCCCGCTTCACGCTGCGCGAGCTCGTCGAGCACCACGAGCCGGCCGACGGCACCCCGGCCTGGAGGTCGGCGCTGCGGCGGGCCTACCTCACGGGGATGCGCACGGCCGTCGACGCGCGGTCGCTGCGGCGCCCCTCGCGGCGGCGGGTGCTGCTGGGGGCCCAGCCCGCGCTCGCGACGCACATGGAGGAGGGCTGGATCGCCCCCGGCCCGTGGGAGGAGATCGCCGCCGCGCCCGCGCCGTGACACCGCCGCGCTCCCGCGCCGTGACACCGCCGCGCTCCCGCGCCGCGACGGGCCCGCACGCACGACGGGCCGGCCCCCGGGTGGGGACCGGCCCGTCGCACCTGCGCAGCTGGTGCGGACGTCAGCCGCGCCCGGCGCCGCTCACCTCGGCGGTGGGCCGGGAGACGGGGCGTGAACGCTGCTCGAGGCGAGCGTCGCCCCCCGACGAGGAGACGTCACCGACGACGACCTGGGCCAGGACGGCCGGGGCGGCGATCGACAACTGGTTCAGCGTCTTGCTCACGACCTCGGCGCGGGGGTCGGCCTCGACCTGGACGAGCACGGCGTCCACCTCCCCGGCGACGGCGAAGGCGATCGGGCTCGAGACCACCGACCCGCCCGCGAAGATCACCAGGTAACCGGACTCGACGAGGTGCCGGACCCCGGACCCCACCGCGTGCGGCTGCACCGAGCGGGCGTCGAGCGGCAGCACGCCGACGACGGCCCCTCCCCCGACGACCCAGGGCTGGATCTCCTCGCTCCACCGGCGCTCGGGCAGGGCACCCTCGCGCAGGGGGGCGGCGGGCGCGCCCATGCGGGCCAGCCGGCTGCCGTCCTCGTCGGCGTCCACCAGGACGACGCGACGACCGGCGCGGGCCGCCGAGGCGGCGAGCCCCGCGGCGAGCGCGCCGGCGTTCCCGGAGGCGGCCGTGACCAGGACGCTGCTCACCTCCAGCCGCGGGGTGCGCAGGTGCCCGAGGTGCTGCAGCCCGACCAGGACGACGCCCGCGCTGCGGCTGGGGTCGCTGTGCGGGTCCGCGAGGGCGCGCACGGTCGGCAGGGAGTTCCACCGCGCGAGCTCGGCGACCCCGGCCAGCGGGGGTGCCGTCACGCGCTGCTTGAGGTGGGCGGCCCACGCGACGACCCCGGCCGCGCCGAGGAGGCCGACGATCCCGGCGACCAGGCCGATCTGCCACGGGTGGGGCGGGGAGGGCTGGGTCGGCACGGTCGCGTCGTCGACGCTGGCCACCCCGGACCCGTACGTGGTGGCCGCGATGTTGATCTGCTGGACCTGGGCGGTGTCCGTGGCCGCGACGTTCGCCAGGGCGGCGTCGCGGGCCTGGGTGACCTGCTGCAGCGACTGCGCGCGGTAGGCGTAGGCGACCGCGTCGGCGATGTCGGCGGCGTCCTGGGCGGAGGGGGCCGTCGCGGAGACGACAATCTGGTTGGTGTCCGTCTGGGCCGTCACCGTCAGCCCGGCGCGGAAGGTGTCCGCCAGGTCCGCGGGGACCTGCACGGTCTGGGCACCGACCCCGGTGCCGACCGGCGCGAGGGCGGCGTCGAGGACGGAGCTGGAGTCGACGACGGCCGCCTGCAGGGCCGCCCACTGGGTCGGGTCGCCGAGCTGAGCGGCGTTGTTGCCCGTCGCCGTCGGGTCGAAGGGCCGGTCCTTGTCCAAGGTGATGACGGCCTCGGCCGCGTAGCTGGCCGGCAGGAACGCGGTCGCCCCGGCGAACCCGGCGACACCCAGCAGGACCGCCACCACGACGACCTTCCACCGGTGGCGGAAGACCGCCGCCCACGTCCCGGCGCCGTTGCGCTCGGGCACGCCCGCTGCTGCTGCTGCCACGCTTCCTCCTGGTCCCCCCACCGGGCTCCGCGCCCGTGACGACCGCGTGCGGCGGTCGTCGCGCGGTCAGTCTTGCACCCGACGCGGGGTGCCCGCTGTCGGACGGGAGGTCCTCCCGGACGCTTCGACCCGCTCGGAGCAACGGGTCGTTGCTCCGATCGCATGACCTCGTCACGCAGCGCACTCGTTCGGCCCCGCAGATCGCCGGAACCGGCGAAGAGGCCCTCCCCACGACTTACGATGGCACGCGCCAGGCGGGCCCCAGGACGCCGCCCACCGCTTCTTCACCCTTCTCCTACTCGAGTCCGGGGGGACCCGCGTGCCGCAGCCGACCTCCACGACCGACCCCTCGCCGACCCCCTCCCCGGACCCGCGGCCCGGACGGGCGAGCGGCGAGTCCGTCGCGGACCGGCGCGTCATGGCGGTCGTCACCGCGCTCATCGTGTCGATCACCCTGCTGCAGCGCTTCGGCCTGCCCCTCGGCGGGGTGCAGCTCTCGGTGAGCGTCCTGGTGGCCCTGGCCGGCCTGGGGTACCTGCTGCACCACGGTGACGTCGTCGAGAACCGGCCGGCCACGAGGGTCTTCGTCCTCGCCGTCGCCGCCGCGTTCCTGTGCGCGGGGATCGTGCTGTTCCGCACGGGCGAGGGCGCCATCACGTCCCTGGTGTACCTGCCGGTCATCTGGGTCGTCTTCACGTTCCGGCTGCACCCGGCCCGTCACCACCTGTACGAACGCGTCCTGGCGCGGTTCGAGGCGTTCATGCTGGTCTTCGCCGCCGTGGGGATCCTGCAGACGGCCGGCCAGGCCCTCGGCGTCTGGTCCTACCGGGACTTCGTCCTGTCCGCGGTGCCGCGCACGGTCCTGTTCACCGGGTACAACACCAGCTACCCGATCGAGTACGGCAACCCGATCATCAAGGCGAACGGTTTCGTGTTCCTCGAACCGTCCATCTACGCGCAGTTCCTCGCGATCGCCCTGCTGGCCGTCCTGGTCCGCCGCGCGGCGTGGTGGCGGGTCGTCGTCCTGGCGATCGCGCTGGTGTGCACCATCTCCGGGACCGGTCTGCTGTTCGCCGGTTTCGGCGTGCTGCTGCTCATGCTCCGCCGGGGCGGGCGCTGGACGGCCCGCATCGTGGTGGCGGTCGTCGTCGCGATCCCGATCGCCCTCGCGACGCCCTTCGGCTCCATCATCGCCGAGCGCGCCGGGGAGACGTCGCAGACGAACTCCAGCGGGAGCCTGCGCTTCGTGCAGCCCTACGGGCAGATCCTGCAGACGTGGGGCGATCGGCCCTGGTCGGTCCTCGTGGGTGACGGCGCCGGCCGGGCGGACCGGCTGGCCGACGAGATCTTCCAGGCCACCCGCCTGCCGATCAACTTCTCCGGCCTGGCCAAGCTCGTGCTGGAGTACGGCCTGCCCGCGGCGGTCCTGTTCGGGGTCTTCGCGGCCCTGGCGCTCGTCCGGCGCTCCCCCTCGCCCACCCTGGCCGGGGCCGGCGTCTTCGCCAACGCGTTCCTCACCGGGGCGCTCCTGCAGCCGCAGGTGCTCTACGTCCTGGTCCCGCTGTCCTCGTTGTTCATCGGGTACCGCTACGAGGCCGGGCGCGACGCCCGGCGCGACCCGGCGGCGAGCGGTCCCGCGTCCGGGGGCGGGGAGAGCGGGCAGGGCGCGCCGGTCGCGGTGACGGTCGCACCGGCGTCACCGAACGGGCTGACCCCGCCCACCCCCTGACCCGGCCCCACGACGGGGCCCGGGAAGACCCCCACGACGACGAGAGGCGGACCCCCCACGGGGTCCGCCTCTCGCGTGCTGCTCCCGCGTCGTGCGCGGTGGGGCCGGGACCGGCCCGGCGGGTTCTCAGCCGACGGGGGTCGGCTCGACCGAGGGGGGCGGCTGGTCCACGGGGGTGCGCAGGTGCCGGCGCATGGCCACGAACCACCAGGGGGCGGTGAGCCAGAAGGCCCCGGCCATCCCCCACGCCGTGCCGACCGCGCCCCAGAGCAGCGCACCGACCGTGGACAGCGTGATGAGCAGGACGGCGTAGACCGTGTGGAGCCGGATGGTCACCTTCGCGCCCTCGTTGGCGTAGAGGACGGCCGCCGGACCGACGGACAGGGCGGACCCGGCCTGGCCAACGATGATCGCCACGAGCACCTCGCGCGTCCCGGCCCACGAGTCCCCGAGCAGCGCCTGGCCGACGGAGTCCGGCAGCAGCAGGAACAGCGACCCCCAGACGACACCGGTGACGACGACGAGTCCCGAGATCGCCAGCGCCGCCCACTTCCAGGTGCCCTGGGAGGTGCGGGCACGCCGCCGCGCCAGTTCGGGGACGGCGAAGGACATCAGGCCCGTGGACAGGATCGTCGCGGGCACCGTCAGCATGTTGGCCCCGCGCAGCGCACCGGCCGCCACCGTCCCGGCGACCCCGGCGACGACGAAGACGGCCAACTGGGCACCGGACTGCATGAGGACGTACTCGGGCACCAGGTAGCGCGTCATGGACGACTGCTCGCGCAACCAGCCGATCGCCCGGACCGGGCGGGGACGGGTCCGCATCTGCGCGAGCCCGACGAAGCTCGCGACGAGGGCGGCCCCGCCCCAGGCGAGCACGTAGGCGTGGACCTGGTGGACACCGCCCAGGAACAGGACGAGCACCGCGGCGAGCTGCAGGACGCCCCAGGCGCCGTCGAGGACGCACGCGGCGGCGGGCCGCAGGCGGGCGAAGAGGACCTGCCGCCACGCGTCCTGCATGAGCAGCCCGGGCAGGACGACGCCCAGGGCGACGAGGCTGTCGGAGGTGACGCGGCCGAACGGGCCGAGCAACCCGGTGGCGACCAGACCGGCACCCACCGCCACCGACCCCGCGAGCACCAGGCCCGTGGAGGATCCCGTGACGCGACCGAACTCCCGGTCGTCGGCGCCGGCGAACCGCATGGCCACCGGTGAGGTGGACAGGGCGCGGAAGAACCCGATGGCGACGGCGAAGATCGAGAACACGATCGCGAAGGTCCCGAAGTCGCCGTCGCTGACGGACTTCGCGACGACGATCTGCACGAGGAAGTTGTTCGCGCTGGAGATCAGCTGGTCGACGATGTTCCACACGCCGCGGGTCATGCCCGCGCCGCGCAGCTTGGCGAGCACACTCACCGTGGTCCTCCTCTGTGGAGCGCGCACCGGCCGGACCGGACGCGGCCCAGACGGTACCCGCCGTCCGGCCCGTGCATCACGCCTCCGGGGCGGCGTCACCCGTCGCGCCGAAGCGCTCCTCGAACGCCGCCGACCCGTTCGGGGCGTCCTCGAGGGTCATGCCGACGCCGCCCTCGGGGGAGTTGAAGTAGGCCTGGTACCGCACGTCGGTCGAGGCGACCACGTCGGCGATCTGGTCGATGAACTCGGGGCTGTCACCCCCGCCCTGGGTCGAACCCTCGGCGACCATGGCCCACTCGGGGAAGCTGATCGGCTTGTCGTGCGCGACCGCGAAATCGACGACGGCCGAGACGCTGTTGACCTTCTCGTCCTTGGCCTGCCAGCGCGCCGAGGGGTCGATGGGCGAGATGTAGGAGTCGTAGACGTCGATGCCGATGATGTCGACGTAGTCGTCGCCGGGGTAGAGCTGGTCGATCGAGACGGAGTTCTGCGGCCCCTCGGCGATGTTGAAGTCGATCTCGAAGTCCGAGCCCTCGACCTCCATCGCCATGACGATGCGCCGGAAGTACTCCTTCCAGTCCTCGCGGTCCTCCTCGGACTCACCGACGTAGTGGGTCTCGTACCACTTGCCGTTCATCTCCCAGCCGATGCGGACGATCGAGGAGCCGAGCCCGGTGTCGACGAGGTTGCGGCCGAACCGCTGCCAGTGCTGGTCGTACTCCCCGGCGGCTCCGCGGGCGCGCCAGTCCGACGGCGGGTCCTTGGGGACCATGGCCGTGGAGATGACGAGGGTGCGGTTGTCGGGGTCGTCCCGGACCCACGCGCCCCAGTCCTGGCCCTCCGGCGGGTCCATCGCGAACCAGGGGCCCTCGATGGCCTTCCAGTCGTTCTCCGAGCCGAAGACCACCACGCAGTCGAGCGGCCGGCCGAGCCACTGGCCGAAGTCCTCGGCGACGGAGACGGTGTGCGTCTGGACGCCGACCCACTTCGTGTCGAGCTCGTCCGCCGGCACGTGCGGGCGCGGTGTCCAGGACGGGACGGGCGCGGGCTGGACGGGGGTGCTGGTGTCGCGCGTGGCCCAGTACACGCCCCCGCCGACCGCCACGGCCAGGACGCCGAGACCGGCTCCGACGACCTTGCGCCGACCGTGCTTGCGGGGCTCCCCCGGCCCTCCGGTCGCGGGGCTCTCCTGGTGCGTCGTGTCCACCACTGCGCGAGTCCGCCTTCCCCCTCGGACGGCGTCCCGCACCCCTCGGCACCGCGTGCCGGCCGGTGTGCCCCGAACCCCGTCACCGTCGACCGCACCGCCCCCCGGCCATGCGCGCACCGATCGGTGCTGGCACGACTGTAGGTGAGAGCGGGAGACTTTGACGCCACGTGAGGGTGACCGTCCGCGGAATCTTCGACCGACCGGGGGCACGCCGTAACCGCCTGCGCCCGAGCAGGTACCAGCGGTGACGAAGTGGTGCCGGGCGCACCTGCGGGCGGCGGGGGCCGGGTGCTCGTAGGCTGCGCGGGTGGGTCGTTTCGAGAACGTCGCGGACCTCGCCGCCATCGCCCCGGGGTCCGTCGCGCTCGACCTCGCCTGCGGCCAGGGCCGCACGACGCGGGCCCTGCTGGCCTCCGGGCCACGCCTCGTGCACGCCGTCGACGTCGGCGCCGCGCTCGACGACGACCTGCTGCTGGACCCGCGCGTGCGCGCGCACATCGCCGAGCTCGACGCGCTCCCCCTGGAGGACGGCAGCGTCGACGCGGCCGTGAGCCTGAACGCCGTCGAGCACCTCGCCGACGTCGGCGCCCACCTGCACGAGGTGCACCGCGTCCTGCGTCCCGGCGGGACCGCCGTGCTCGCGCACTCGGACTGGGACACCGCGCTCTTCACCAGCGACGACGACGACCTCACGCGCGAACTGCTCGACCGCTTCGTGGCCCACGTCCCCGCGCAGGGCGCCAGCACCGACGGGTTCGCCGGCCGCAAGCTCCTGCGGCACGCCGCCGCCAGCCCGTTCGCGGTCGAGTCGGTGCACTCCTGGGCCGACCCGCACCGGCGCTTCGACGAGGGCTCGGTCGCGTGGAAGGTCGCCACCGGCATCCTCGCCGCGGCCGGTGACGACCCGGGCCTGGCCGCCCGCGCCGCCGGGTGGGTCGAGGGCCTGCGGCGGGCCGCGCGCACCGGGACCTTCCTGTTCGCGGTCACCGACGTCGCCGTCGTGCTGCGCAAGTAGGCCCCCGACTCGCGGAACCGCCCGGCGGGCCCCACCGTTGGACCTCTCGCAGACGACGCACCGCGAACAGCGGTCGAGGAGGTCACGGTGGCAGGCCTGGTGGGCAAGCTGGGGCGGTTCCTGAAGTCCCCGGAGGGCAAGCGGGTGACGCAGCAGGCGCAGCGCGCGCTCAAGGACCCCGCGACGCGGCGCAAGCTGACCGACGCCGTCTCGAAGTTCCGCGGCGGCTCCGGCGGCTCCGGCGGCACCGGCTCGGGGACGCGCACCCCGCGCTGACCGGGTGACGCACCCCGCGAGGCGGCGGGGGAAACCGTCACGCACGGTTAGAGTTCGACGGTGCCCTCCGCTCTCGCCTCGCCCGGTGCTGCCCTGCGCCGGCCGTCGTGGCTGCGGTCCGCCCGGGTGCTGCGCACCGAGGTCCTCGCCGGCCTCGTCGTCGCGCTCGCCCTGGTGCCCGAGGCCATCTCCTTCTCGATCGTCGCGGGCGTCGACCCGCGGGTCGGGCTCATCTCCTCGTTCGTCATGGGGGTCACGACGTCCTTCGTCGGCGGTCGCCCGGCGATGATCTCGGCGGCCACCGGGGCCGTCGCCCTCGTCGTGGCACCGCTGTCGCACAGCCACGGCGTCGGGTACCTCATCGCCGCGATCCTGCTCGCGGGCGTCCTGCAGATCGGCCTCGGCCTGCTCGGGGTGGCCCGGCTCATGCGGTTCGTGCCCCGCAGCGTCACGACGGGGTTCGTCAACGCGCTCGCCATCTCCATCTTCCTGGCCCAGCTGCCGAACCTGCGCGGCGCCGGGGTCACCGGCTACGCGGTCCTCGTCGCGGGGCTGGCGCTGCTCGTCGTCGTCCCGCGGTTCGTGAAGTCCGTCCCCGGACCGCTCGTCACGGTCGCCCTGCTCACCGTCCTCGTCGTCGTCCTGCACGTCGACGTCCGCACGGTCGGCGACGACGGGGCGCTGCCGCGGACCCTGCCGACCCTGGGCCTGCCGGACGTCCCGTTCACCCTCGAGACCCTGCGCACCATCGCCCCCTACGCCGTGGGCGTCGCGCTCGTCGGGCTCATGGAGTCCCTCATGACGGCCCAGCTCGTCGACGAGCTCACCGACACCCGCTCCTCCAAGACCCGCGAGTGCGTCGGCCAGGGCACCGCGCAGATCCTCACCGGGTTCTTCGGCGGGATGGGCGGCTGCGCGGTCATCGGCCAGACGATGATCAACGTCAAGGTGTCCGGCGCCCGGACGCGGCTCTCGACGTTCCTCGCCGGCGCGTTCCTGCTCGTCCTCGTCGTCGGGTTCGGCGACGTCGTCGCGCAGATCCCCCTCGCCGCCCTCGTGGCCGTCATGTTCCTCGTCTGCTACGGCGCCTTCGACTGGCACAGCGTGCGCCCCGCGACGCTGAAGGCCATGCCGCGCAGCGAGACCGCCGTGATGGTCGTGACCGTCGTCATCGTGCTGCTGACCCACAACCTCGCCTACGGCGTCCTCGGCGGGACCCTGCTGGCGTGCGTGCTGTTCGCCCGGCGCGTGGCCCACCTCGTCGAGGTCCGGCCCGGCCCGGGACCGGGCACGTACTCGGTGCACGGGCAGGTGTTCTTCGCCTCCTCCGGCGACCTCGTGACGCAGTTCGACTACGCCGGCGACCCCGAGCGCGTGACGATCGACTTCCGCGACGCCCACGTGTGGGACGCCAGCTCCATCGCGGCCCTGGACGCCGTGAGCCGCAAGTACGTCGAGCACGGCAAGGAGGCCGTCATCGTCGGGATGAACCCCGCGACGGCCGCGCTGCACGGGCGGCTCGCGGGGCGGGTCAGCGCGGAGTAGGGCAGCGGCGCCAGCGCAGGACGGACACCGTCGCGGCGACCGTCCAGACGACCGCGGCGAGCACCCCCAGGACACCGCGCGGCGCCAGCCACGCCCACCAGAGGACGGCCGCCACGACCTGCAGGGCGGCGGTGACGCCGAGGTCGCGGCGGGTCCGGGGCCGGGGAGTGCGCACGGCCCCATCCTGCCCCTGCGCGCCGATCCCAGGTGGTGCGGCTCGCGGTGACCCCGTGGCCGGGGCGGCCTCAGCGGGTCATCCACCGCTCGGGGCCGGAGCCGGCGCGGGCGGCGCGGGCGCGCACGGTCTGCTCGCGCAGGAGCCGCGCGGCGACGTCGGCGGCGAGGTGGTCCACGCGGGGGCTGACCTTCCCCGGCGTGGAGTGCAGGCGCACGCTGGCCAGGCCCAGGCGGCGCTGCAGCGGCCCCTGCGTCAGCCCCAGGCTCTGCGTCCGGGCGTGCGGCACGACGTCGAGCCCGCGCACGAGGCGCCCGCCGCGGGACAGGAACGCGTGGTCGGTGACGAGGTACCCGCGGCGGCGCCAGCTGATCCAGTCCAGCCAGCGGGCCCGGCGCGGGACGGGGGTGAACCCGCCGTCGGTGCCGGAGCCGGTGAGCCCGGCGCGCACGACGTCCAGCGCGGAGCGGTCGTCGGTGGCGAGGTCGGGCAGCACGATGCCGAGGACGAGGTCGAGCTCGTCCACCGTCCCCACGGGCAGCAGCGTCGTGCTCTGCTCGGAGCGCGCACCGGACTCGGAGGAGTAGCCGGCCACGTTGACCTCGACGCGCCACCAGCCGGACCGGCGCCACAGCAGCGGCTGGGTGAGGCGCAGCGCCTGCACCCGGCCGGGCGGCACCGTCTGCGAGCGCTGCTCCAGCAGGCCGTGCGAGAGCCGCAACCCGTCGGGGCTGTCGGCGACGGTGAAGCCGAACCCGGTGCTGAAGCGCTGCCACACGGCCGAGACGAGACCCAGGACCGCCGCGGCGGAACCGAACAGCGGCGTCAGGCTGCGCGCGAAGAAGCAGCCGACCCCGATGCCGACGAGCACGAGGACCATCCAGATCGTCAGCCCGGACTTCAGCGTCGAGGTGATGAGGCGGGTGGGCGGGACCTCGACGACCTCGCGCTGCGGCGCCTCGGGCGCGTCCTGCCCCTCGGCGACGACGAGCCCGGCGGCCGCGGCGAGCAGCGCGTTGCGCACCCGCTGGGCCTCCTCCTCCTTCAGGTACGCCAGGGAGACCTTGCTGCCGGACCCGCCGGCGACCTCCAGCTGCAGTTCGGCCAGGCCGAACAGGCGCCCGAGCAGCGGGCGCACGACGTCGACGGCCTGCAACCGGTCGAGCTGGGCCCGGCGCTGCTGGCGCCACAGGACACCGCGCTCGACGTGCACGGCGCCCACCCCCTCCGAGGTGTCGATGCGGTACCGGGTGCGGCGCCACGCCAGGGCGCTGAACCCCGCCCCGACGAGGGCGAGGGCGAGGACACCGCCGAGGACGGCGAGGGTGAGGGCCCAGCCGGGCAGGTCCAGCCGCAGGATCTCGTCGGTGTTCTGCCCGACGACGACCACCAGCACGGCCGCCACGACCTTCCACGCCCGCAGCACGGGGGTGACGGGGTGCAGGCGCTTCCAGCCCGGGTCGGCCAGGACCGCGCGGGTGGGGGCGTCCAGCCGGTCGGCGACGCGGTCGGGCAGCGTCTCCAGGACGGGCTCGTCCGGGTCCTGCGGGCTCACAACCCCGCCAGCCGCGCCTGGCCGCGCGCGGCCAGCCGGTCGCGCAACCGGGCGGCCTCGGCCGGCCGGAGCCCGGGGATGGCGGCGTCGGTGTCCGAGGACGCCGTGTGCAGCTGCACCTTGGCCAGGCCGAACCGGCGGTCGAGGGGGCCGGCCTCGACGTCGACGTACTGCAGCCGGCCGTAGGGCACGACGACGAGCGAGCGGAACAGGATGCCCTTGACGACGAGCAGGTCGTCGTCGCGCTCGGCGTACCCCCAGGCCCGCACCTGCCGGCCCGCCCACGCGAAGTCCCACAGCCACAGCGGGACGACGAGCAGCAGACCGAGCCACACCCACGGGGTGAGCAGCAGCGCGCAGACGACGACCACGACGGCGGCCACCCCGAACACGATCCCCCCGACCAGGCGCTGGGCCGTCGCCCAGCGCGGGTCGATCCGCTGCCAGACGACGTCCGCCGGCGCGAACGGCTCAGCGCCCCCGCGCTCGCCGACCGACGGGGCAGCCGAGCTCGAGGGTGGGGTGGGGTCCGCGCCGGCCATGGCCCCACCTTGTCAGACGGTGACCCGGGGCGACCTCCGACGAGCGGCTGGCCCCGCGTTGCCGATCGGGGCGCCCGTCGGCGACGCTTCCAGGGTGATCACCGACGAGGCGGAGCTCGAGACCGGCGTCGACGACGTCATCCGGTTCGAGGACGTCAGCAAGCGGTACGCGCGGCAGCAGTCCCCCGCCGTCGCGGGCCTGACGTTCTCCGTGCGCCGCGGCGAGGCGGTCGCGCTCGTCGGCCCCTCGGGCTGCGGGAAGTCGACGATCCTGCGGATGGTGAACCGGCTCGTCGAACCCACCGGCGGGCGCATCGTCCTCGACGGCCGGGACACCGCGCACGTCGACACCGTGACCCTGCGCCGCGGGATCGGCTACGTCATCCAGGCCGGCGGGTTGCTCCCCCACCGCACGGTCCGCCGGAACGTCGCCACCGTCCCGAGGCTGCTCGGCTGGGACGACGCCGTCGCGGCCCGGCGCGTGGACGAGCTGCTCGACCTCGTCGGTCTCGACCCGCGGACGTACGGCGACCGCTACCCCGCCCAGCTCTCCGGCGGTCAGCAGCAGCGCGTGGGCGTGGCCCGGGCGCTGGCGGCCGACCCGCCCGTGCTGCTCATGGACGAGCCGTTCGGCGCCGTCGACCCCGTCGTCCGGGACCGGTTGCAGACGGAGTTCCGGCGCATCCAGACGACCCTGGGCAAGACCGTCCTGTTCGTCACCCACGACCTCGACGAGGCCGTGCGGATCGCCGACCGCATCGCGGTGTTCTCCCCCGGCGGGGTCCTGGAGCAGTTCGCCGACCCGCGGACGCTGCTGTCGGCGCCGGCGTCGGAGTTCGTCGTGGAGTTCGTGGGGTCCGACCGGGGGTTGCGCCGGCTGGCCGTCACCCCGGTCCGGGTGGAGGACCTGGCCAAACCCCTCGTGCTCGCCCCCGGCGACGGCGCCGGGTACGCCGCGACGGCCCTCGACCTCGACGGCGGCCGGACCGCGGTCGTCCTCGACGGCGGCCGGGTCGTGGGCTGGGTCGCGCGCGGGCGGTTGCGGGCGGCGGCCCGGTCCGGGACCCGGGAGGCGCGGGTCGGGGACCTCGCGCAGCCGTTCACCGCGACCGTCCCGGCGGACGCGGACCTGCGCTCGGCGTTCTCCCGGCTGCTGGCCCAGGAGGCGCCGCTGCTTCCCGTCCTCGACGGTCAGGACTACGTCGGGGCCCTGACGCCCGACGTCGTGCACACCGCGCTGCGCCGCGACGTCGCCGGTCCCGGGACCTGAGGGACCCGGCGTCGCCCGTCGTCCTGGAGACGGCGGTGCCGGGGTGTAGCAGGATGGGGGTGTGCCACCGACGCCTCCCGGGCGTCCGGCGCGGCGCCACGCAGCGCACGCCCTCGTCCTGGGGTACGGCGGCTGCGCGACCCTGGCCCTCGCGGTCGTCCTCGTCTCCTCCGACGCCCACGCCGTCGGCTACGTCCTGGGGTTGTTCGCGCTCTGGTGGCTCGCCCCGGCCCTCCTCCTCGTCCCGCTGACGACCGCGGCGCGCTGGTGGTGGTCCACGGCCGCGCTCACCGCCCCCGCCGTGGCGGCCGGTGCCCTGCTCGTCCCCTACGCGCTCCACCGCGTCGACCCGGTGGACCGGACACCCGACCTGCGCGTCGCGACGTTCAACACCTCCGGCCACCGCGGCACCGACGGACTGGCCCGGCTCGTGGACGACGCCGCCCCCGACGTCCTGGCGCTGCAGGAGGTCCGCCCCTCCCAGCGGGCCGGGTACGAGGCCCGCTACGGGTCGCGGTACCCGTACCGGAGCTGGAGCGCCCCCAGCAGCCAGGGCGACGGCGACGCCGTGTGGTCGAGGTTCCCCATCACGGCAGTGGAGCCCGTCACGGGGCTGCCCGCCGGCGCCCGACCCGCGGACGTCGTGACGCTCGACGTGGGTGGGCGCCCCGTCGCGGTCGTCTCGGTGCACCTGGCCTCCCCGTGCCTGTTCTGCTCCGCGCGGGCCGTCGCGCGCAGCCCCGCGGGCTCGACCGGCGACGCCGCGCGCGTGCGCGTCGGGGAGGCGCGCCGGTTCGCCGACCTCGCCGCGCAGCGCCGGGGTGCCGGTCAGGCCGTCGTCGTGGCGGGCGACCTGAACTCCGCCGAGCTCAACGAACCCCTGCGCGAGCTGCGGTCCCACGGTCTCCTCGACGTGCACCGCGCCGTCGGGACGCAGCCCGGTCTCACCCGTGGCTCCTCGCCGGGGTTCGCGCGCGTCGACGTCGTCCTCGTCGCCGGGTTCGACCCCGTGGCCACGTCCGAGGGCGCACCGGGGGGCAGCACCCACTCCCCCGTCGTGGCCGACCTCGCGTGGCCCGGCGGAAACTCCCTGGAGGGAGGTCCCGGACGCGCCTACCGTCGGGCGGGTGACCGGTGACCTGTGGGGCGCGGGCGTGGCCCGCACCTACGACGAGGACACCGCCGCCCTGTCCACCCCCGAGGTCCTGGGTCCCGTGGTGGACGTCCTGGCCGACCTCGCCGGGACCGGCCGGGCGCTGGAGTTCGCGATCGGGACGGGCCGCGTCGGACTCGCCCTCGCCGCCCGCGGGGTCCCGGTGGCGGGCATCGAGCTGTCGCCGCACATGCTCGCGGAGTTGCGGGCCAAGACGGCCGCCGGCGCCCCGGGCGTCGACGTCGTGCTGGGCGACATGGCGACGACCCGCGTCGACGGGGAGTTCTCGCTCGTCTACCTGGTGTTCAACACCATCACGAACCTGTTGGAGCAGGACGAGCAGGTCGAGTGCTTCGTCAACGCGGCCCGCCACCTCGCCCCCGGGGGCGCGTTCTGCGTGGAGACGTTCGTGCCGGAGCTGCGACGGTTGCCGCCCGGAGAGGACGCCCGCCCGTTCGACGTCACGCCCGAGCACCTCGGGTTCGACACCTACGACCTCCTCGCGTGCCGGCTGACCTCGCACCACGTCCGGTTCGCCGCGGACGGGAGCGCGTCGCGGTTCCTCTCGCACCACCGGTACGCCTGGCCGGCCGAGTACGACCTCATGGCCCGGATCGCGGGGTTGCGACCGGAGAGCCGCTGGGGCGGGTGGGACCGCTCGGCGTTCACCGCGCAGTCGCGCTCGCACGTGTCGGTGTGGCGGAAAGAGCCGTGAGGAACTCCCCGACCCGGCGCAACCCCTCGGTGAGGTCGGCCCGGGAGGCGGCGTACGACAACCGGACGTGGGTGTCGGCGGTCCCGCCGGGCCCGGCGCTCGCGAAGTCGCGGCCGGGGGTGAGCGCGACGTGGTGCTCGGCCAGGGCCCGCGCGCAGAACTCCCACGCGTCCAGGCCGCTGGGGCGCACGTCGACGTACACGTAGAACGCCCCGTCCGGGACGACGGGGACGGGCAGCCCGAGCGCGGCGAGGCCGTCGAGGACGAGGTCGCGGCGGGCGCGGAACTCGGCCCGCCGCTCCTCGCACACGGCGAGGGAACCGGGCGTGAAGCAGGCCAGCGCCGCGTGCTGCAGCGGGGTCGAGGCGGCGATGAAGTAGTTCTGCGCCAGCCGTTCCACCGGTTCGACGAGGGCGGGCGGCAGGACGGCCCACCCGAGGCGCCAGCCCGTCATGCCGAAGTACTTCGAGAAGCTGCTGACGACGACGGCGCCGGGATCGGCGGCCAGGACCGTCGGCGCGGGGGTCCCGTCGGGCGCGGGGTCGGCGAGGTCGAGGTAGATCTCGTCGACGACGCGCCACGCGTCGCGCGCGGCGACCTGCGCGCACAGCTCCGCGAGTTCCGCGGGGGCCACCGACGTGCCGGTCGGGTTGGACGGGGAGGCGACCATGACGACCGACGTGGCGGGGGTCCACGCCCGGCGCACCGCGTCGGCGGACAGCTGGTACCGCTGCCCCGGCGTCGTGGGCAGCGTGAGCGCCCGGCCGCCGAAGGTGGAGATGAGCTGCCGGTTGCACGGGTAGGACGGGTCGGCCAGCAGGACGTCGTCACCCGGGTCGACGGTGGCGGCCAGCACGAGCAGCAGCGCGGCCGAGGCCCCGGACGTGACGGCGATGCGTGCGGGGTCGACGTCGACGCCGTGCCGGTCGCGGTAGTCCTGCGCGATCGCGGCGCGCAGCTCCGGCAGCCCGAGCGTCGGGGTGTACGGCAGGGGCCGGCCGTCGGCGACCTCGCGCAGCGCGGCCAGCACCTCCGGCGGCGCCCCGACGTCGGGTTCGCCGATGCTGAGCCGGACGACGTGGTGGCCCTGGGCGGCCAGCTCCGCGGCGCGCTGGCCGATGGCGAGCGCGTGGAACGGTTCGGTCGTCTCGGCCCGCCGGGACAGCTTCACGCCCGGCCTCCCCCACCGGCGCGCAGACCGGTCTCGTCGTCGTCCTCGGGCGGGACGCGGCACCAGCGCTCCACGACCAGCCCCGCGACGAGCAGCAGCGCGGAGACGACGACGTCGACGGCCGCCACGACGGCCTCGGACCGGCGGGCGGCGATGTGCAGGGTGGGCAGGTAGTGCACGCCCCAGCCGAGGAACACCCCGACGAGCAGAGCCCCGGCGACGGAGGCCGCCTTGGCCAGCGCGGCCGTGCGGGCGGCGCGCAGCGCGTCGATCCGGCGGGCCTTGTCGCCCTCGACCCACTGCTTGACGGGCCAGCCGACCCCGACGACGGCGAGGACGAGCAGGCCGACGGTGAGCGTCGTGCGCCACACGAGGTCCGGTTCCCCGTGGCCGGTGGAGACCCAGACCTGCAGGCCGGACCAGGCCCCCACGGCGGCGAGGAACCCGAGGGCGAGCAGCAGCCCGGGGCGGGTCGGCTTCACGCGGGTCCCTCCCCGTGGTGCAGGCGGGTGAGGAGGTCGACCACCCGTCCGCCGTAGGCCCCCGGGAGCACCGCGTCCGGGTCGAGCTCGGCCCAGGGCCCGAGGACGAAGTCGCGCTCGTGGGCCCGCGGGTGCGGCAGGACGAGGCCGTCCTCGTCGAGCACGACGTCGTCGCCGAGATCACCCACCGCGATGACGTCCACGTCGATGGGCCGGGGACCGTCGGGCACCTTGGTGCTCCGGTCCAGCCCGAGCCCGGCCTCCACGGCGTGCGCGGCGGCCAGCAGCGCGTGCGGGTCGAGGTCGGTGCGGACCAGGACGACGGCGTTGAGGAAGTCCGGCTGGTCCGGGACCGCCCCCACGGGGGCCGTCTCGACGATCGTGGACACCGCCTCCACCGTGATGCCGTCGGTCGCCCCGAGGGCCTCGACCGCGGCGTGCAGCGTCTGGGCGCGGTGGCCGACGTTGGCACCCAGCGCCAGCACGGCCCTGGCACCCGACCTCACGAGCGGACCCTGCGCACGCACAGCTCGACGTCGGCGAAGGGCACCGGCACGGGCGCCTGCGGTTTGTGGACGACCACGTCGACCGCCTGGACCCGTGGGGAGGCGGCGAGGGCGACGCCGGCCAGGCGCTGCGCGAGCGTCTCCAGCAGCGCGACCGGCTCGCCGACCAGGACGGCGAGGAGGTCCTGGGCCAGCAGCCCGTAGTGGACGGTGGCCGCCAGGTCGTCGCCCGCGGCGGCCTCGCGGGTGTCCAGGTGCAGCGCGACGTCGAGGGAGAAGACCTGCCCCAGCTCGCGCTCGGCGTCCAGGACGCCGTGGCGGCCGCGGCCGGACAGCCCGCGCAGCACGATGCGGTCCAGGGGGCGGCCGTCGGCGTCCAGGACGGGGCCCGCGGTGTCGAGGGCGCTCACGGGACGTTCACCCGCGCGGCCTCCCGCCAAGCGCCGACGACACGGACGGCGGCGATCGAGGACGGGACGTCGTGGACCCGCACCCCCCAGACGTCGCGTTCGGCCAGCAGCCCCGTGATCACGGCTGTGGCGACGTCTCGCTGCTCCGGTGGGGGGACGGCCCCCTCGGCGTCCGCCAGCAGCGCCCCGAGGAACCGCTTGCGCGAGGCCCCCACGAGCAACGGCAGCCCGAAGCGGTCGAGCTCGTCGAGGCGGGCGAGCAGGGCCCAGTCGTGCTCGGCCCGCTTGGCGAACCCCAGCCCGGGGTCGAGGACGATGCGCTCGTGGGCGACACCGGCCCCGACCACGGCGTCCAGGCGCTGGACGAGTTCCCGCTCGACCTCACCGACCACGTCGTCGTAGGTGGCGAGCGAGTTCATGACGTCGGAGGTCCCCCGCCAGTGCGAGAGCACGTAGACGCAGTCGAGGTCCGCGACGGTCGCGGCCATGTCCGGGTCGGCGAGCCCGCCGGAGACGTCGTTGACGACGGCCGCACCGGCCTCGACGACGGCCCGGGCGGTCGCGGCGCGCATGGTGTCGACGCTGACGGGCACCCCCGCGGCGACGAGCCCCTCCACGACGGGCAGGACCCGGCGCAGCTCCTCGGCGGCCTCGACGCGGGTGGCGCCGGGGCGGGTGGACTCCCCGCCGACGTCGACGAGGTCGGCGCCCGCGGCGCGCAGCGCGACGCCGCGGGCGACGGGGTCGCCGGTGTGCCGGCCACCGTCGGAGAAGGAGTCGGGGGTGACGTTGAGGACGCCGAGGACGCGGGTGGGCCCCGGGGCGAGGAGGGGGTTCACCGGTGGCCCGCGACGATGAGGCTCATCGCCTCGGCGCGGGTGGCGGCGTTGCGCAGCGACCCGCGCACGGCGGAAGTGACGGTCTTGGCGCCGGGTTTGCGCACGCCCCGGTACGTCATGCAGGAGTGCTCGGCCTCGACGACGACGATGACGCCGCGCGGGTGCAGGTGCTCGGTGAGGGCGTCGGCGACCTGCGTCGTCAGCCGTTCCTGCAGCTGCGGGCGGCGCGCGTAGACGTCGACGAGCCGCGCGAGCTTGGACAGCCCCGTGACGCGGCCGTGCTCGCCGGGGATGTACCCGACGTGCGCGAGGCCGTGGAAGGGCAGGAGGTGGTGCTCGCACGTGGACTGGACCTCGATGTCCTTCACCAGCACCAGCTCGTCGTGCTCGAGCCCGAAGTCGGTCACGAGGACGTCGGCCGGTTCCAGCCACAACCCCGCGTAGAGCTCGGTCGCCGCCTTCGCCACCCGCCGCGGGGTGTCCCGCAGGCCCTCGCGGTCCGGGTCCTCCCCGATGGCGAGGAGGAACTCCCGGACCGCGTTCTCGGCCCGCACCCGGTCGAACGACCGGCCGCCCGTGGCCGGCGTCCCCGTGCTGCTCACGACTGCTCGTTCGACCCGTTCTCGTTGTTCACCGGCAGCTGGAAGCCGCCGGTGTGCCCGTTGAGCTGGCCCGGGCTGCCCACCGGCGGGATGTCCGAGACGTGCCGGCGCTCCGAGGACAGCCACACCGGACGCTGCGGGCGCTTCACCACGGGGGCGAAGATCTCCGCCAGCTCGGCCTGATTGAGCGTCTCCTTGTCCAGGAGGGCGACGACGAGGGCGTCCAGGACGGGACGGTGCTCGACGAGGATCTCCCACGCCTCGTCGTGCGCGGCCTCGATGAGCCGGCGCACCTCCTCGTCGACGATCCCCGCGACGCCCTCGGAGTAGTCGCGCTCGTGGCCCATGTCGCGGCCGAGGAAGACCTCGCCCTGCCCCTGGCCGAGCTTGATCGCCCCGATCCGCTCGCTCATGCCGTACTGGGTGACCATCTTGCGGGCCATCCCGGTGGCCTTCTCGATGTCGTTGCTCGCCCCGGTGGTGGGGTCGTGGAAGACGAGTTCCTCCGCCACGCGGCCGCCGAGGGCGTACGCGAGCTGGTCGAGGATCTCGTTGCGCGACGTCGAGTACTTGTCCTCGGTCGGCAGGACCATCGTGTAGCCGAGGGCCCGCCCGCGCGGCAGGATCGTCACCTTCGTCACCGGGTCGGTGTTCGGCAGCGCCGCGGCCACCAGCGCGTGACCGCCCTCGTGGTACGCGGTGACCTTCAGCTCCTGCTCGCTCATGCGGCGGGTGCGCTTCTGCGGACCGGCCATGACGCGGTCGATGGCCTCGTCCACGGCGGCGTCGTCGATGACCTTGGCGTTGGCGCGGGCCGTGAGCAGCGCGGCCTCGTTGAGGACGTTGGCCAGGTCGGCGCCGGAGAACCCGGGCGTTCGGCGGGCCACGGCCTGCAGGTCGATGTTCGGCGCGAGCGGCTTGCCCTTGCCGTGCACCTGCAGGATCTTGTGCCGGCCCTCCATGTCGGGGGCCTCGACGGCGATCTGGCGGTCGAAGCGGCCCGGGCGCAGCAGCGCCGGGTCGAGGATGTCGGGCCGGTTGGTCGCCGCGATGAGGATGACGTTCGTCTTGACGTCGAAGCCGTCCATCTCGACGAGCAGCTGGTTCAGCGTCTGCTCGCGCTCGTCGTGACCGCCACCGAGCCCGGCACCGCGGTGCCGGCCGACGGCGTCGATCTCGTCGACGAAGATGATCGCGGGCGAGTTGGCCTTGGCCTGCTCGAAGAGGTCGCGGACGCGGGAGGCACCGACGCCGACGAACATCTCGACGAAGTCCGAACCGGAGATCGAGTAGAACGGCACGCCCGCCTCACCGGCGACGGCGCGCGCGAGCAGCGTCTTGCCCGTCCCGGGCGGGCCGTACAGCAGGACACCCTTGGGGATCTTGGCCCCGACGGCCTGGAACTTGTCCCGGTCCTCGAGGAACTCCTTGATCTCGTGCAGCTCCTCGACGGCCTCGGCGGCGCCCGCGACGTCCGCGAAGGTCGTCTTCGGGGTGTCCTTGGTCATCATCTTGGCCTTGGACTTGCCGAACTGCATGACCCGGCTGCCGCCGCCCTGCATCTGGCTCATGAGGAACCAGAACAGGAGGATGAGCAGCAGGATCGGGCCGATCGTGAACAGCAGCGACTGCAGGATGCCGGTCGTGGGCACCTCGTCGGTGACGCCGTCCGGCGGCGGGTTGTCGCCCAGGGCGGTCAGGACCTCGTCGCCGCGCTGGGAGATGTAGTACGAGCGGACGCTGGTGGCGCCGTCGACCGTCTCACCGGACCTCAGGTCCAGGTCGATCCGCTGGTTGCCGTCGGTGAGCGTGGCGCTCTGGACCCTGTCCTGCTCGATGAGCTGGAGCGCGCGGGTCGTGGACACCTCGGCGGTGCCGCTGGACGCGAAGAAGGAGGCGCCGATCGCGACCGCCGCGATCGCCACGACGATCCACAGCCACGGGCCCCTGACGATGCGCTTGAGAGTGTTGGGCATCTGTGGGGGCGTCGCCCCCGTCCCTCCTGCTCGATCCTGCCTGTCGATCGACGGTACACCGCGGCCACGACAGGCCGCCCGGGCACCGTCCCAGGTCCTACGCCGTCCGAACGGGCGGGACGGGTCCCCTGTTCCGGACGTCGGCCGCCGGTTCGCTGCCAGCTGAGGGCGGAAAGTGAGCGGTCTCGCTCGTCGCGGCGGAATCGACGCACTTTGGAGGTTGCTCAAAGTGAGAGATCCTGCTGTGATCTCGAGGTGCCCTCCACCAGCAGCCCCGGGACCGAGGTCCTCCAGCAGCGAGCGCAGCTCCTGGCGCTGGTGGCAGCGGCACTGGACGCACGGACGTCGGGGGGACCGCTGGACCCCCTCGAGAGCACCCGCCTGGACTTCAAGGAGGAGGCGGGCCGGCGTCACCGGGACGGTTCGCTGATGCCCGGCAGCCCGCGCAACGTGACGGCGGCGGACCACCTCGCCGACGAAGTCGCCTGCATGGCCAACACCCCGGGCGGGGGCGCGTTGCTCGTGGGCTTCGACGACCGGACCGGGGAGGTCCTGGGGGCCAGCCTGGACGCCGACTGGCTGCGCCACCGCATCCACCAGCGGATCGACGTCGCACCCGCCGTCGAGGAGCGTCACGTCGAGGGCAGCCGCGTCCTCGTCCTCCTCGTCGCGGAGTCGCGCGAGCCCGTGGAGGACACGCGCTCACGGCTCCAGTGGCGCGTCGGCGGGCGCTGCAGCCCGGTCGACCGCACGGAGTGGTGGCTCCACCAGCAACGCCGACGACGCCACGACACGATGGCCGAGCCGTCCGGCAAGACGCTCCGGGACGTCTCCGCCCGCGCTCTCCAGATCGCCCGGGCGAACGTGGAACGGGCGGGTGCCGGTGCTCCCGACCCGCTGGACGACGCCGAACTGCTGCGCTCCCTCGGGGTCCTGCCGCCCGACGGCGTCCTCACGCAGGCCGGGGCGCTCGTGTTCTGCCCCTCCCCCCGGACCCTCGTCGAGTACGGCCGCTGGGACGTCGAGGGTGGCGACGTCCTCGACCGGGGCCCCGCCCTGGCTGGCCAGAGCCTCCTCGAGCAGATCGACACCGTCGAGCAACGGTTGGACGCGGCGAACACGTCGATCACGCTGTCCGGCGCCTTCGCCGAGACCGCCCTGCGCAGGCTCCCTCGACGGGCGGTGCGCGAGGCCGTGCTGAACGGCGTGACGCACCGGGACTGGACGACCGGCGAACCCACCCGCGTCACGTGGCTGGACCTCGACAGCGCGCTCGAGGTGACCAGCCCGGGGGGCTTCGTCGGCGGGGTGGACGAGCACAACGTGCTGTCCGAGCACTACGCGCGACACCCCGCCCTGGCCGACCTCATGCGCGCCATCGGCCTGGTCGACAAGCAGGGCATCGGGGTCGACCGCATGTACCGGGAGATGATCGCCCTGGGTCACCGCCCACCGTCGATCCACCAGACCGCTGGACCGCGGGTGCGGACCCGGCTCCGCGGCGGGGACCCCGTCGTGCCGGTCCTCACCCTGATGTCGGCGATCCGTCCGTCCGCCCGGCGCAACGACGTCAAGGTGGCGCTCATCGTGCACACCCTGCTGCACCGGCCCTTCGTCGACGCGCAGGGACTGGTGCCCGTGCTGCAGCGCGACGCGGTGTACGCGGCCGAGGCGATCGAGGTGGCGGCCGCGGCGAGGGTCGACGGCGAACCGCTCGTCGAACCCTTCAAGGACGTGTGGGTGCTGTCCGGGCGGTCCATCGACCTCCTCGAGAGGCACCGCACCGCCGGGCTGGGGATCCTGCCGTACCGGCGGCCCGCTGCCGAGCAGCAGATCGTCGCGGTGGTCGAGGCCTGGCTGGAGCGGCACACCGGCATCTCCTCGGGGGAGTACGCGCGACTGACCGGGCTGACCACGTCGGGGGGCCGGGGGCACCTGGACCGCCTCGTGGACTCGGGGCGGTTGCGCCGCGGGAGCAGCCTGGGCAGGAACTCCCACTACGTCGGTGCCGCCGCTCCCTGACCACGCTCCGCCGGAGCCGCCGGCCGGGGAGACCGGCGGGGCACCGCCCTCGCCCTACCCCACCCCGAGGCGGGCGTAGGCGCCGAGCACCGTCCGCTCGGACTCGGTGAGGTAGTCCTCCAGCTCGCGCGCCGCCGCGGGGCCGCCGTCGGCGGCGAAGGTGTCCAGCACGGAGCGGTTGCGGGCCGTGAACCGCCCGTGCAGCGTCTGCGGGTCCCCGATGACGAGGAAGGCCAACCGCAGCTCGGCGGCGAGCTGGCGGTACGTGCGCAGCAGCCGCGGGCTGTCCGACAGCGACACCAGCGCCTCGTGGAAGGCCATGTTCGCGGTGCCGACCCCGGCCCAGTCCCCCGCGGCGACGGCGGTGTCGGCCGCGGCCACCGCGGCCCGCATCCGCTCGGCGGCCGGGTGCCCGACGTCGGCCCGGGCCAGCACGCCCGTCTCGACGTGGCGGCGCACGCGGTAGATGTCGAGCACGTCGGCCACCCGGGGCGAGGTCACCGACACCCCGCGGTGCGGGACGTGCTCGAGCAGGCCCTGCTCGGCCAGCACCCGGAACGCCTCGCGCAGCGTGTTGCGCGAGACGGAGAACCGCTGCGCCAGCGCTGTCTCGGACAGCCGCCGGCCGGGCGGGAACTCCCCGGCGGCGATCCGCCCGCTGAGGAGCTCGGCCAGCGTGCCACCCCCGTCGGGCCCCCCGTCGGGCCCCCTGCCGGGCACGGAGGTCAACGCGGCGGCCTCGGTCACCTCGTCATCGTAGGTTCCCGGCGACGACGCCCGAGGTGGGTCACCCGGCGGGGAGTTCACACGAACGCAACACGGCGCAACACGTTGTTCAACAATCTGCGCCATTGTGTTCTTCAACCAGGAGTGCCACAGTGCTGCCGACCGGCAGCCCGCCCCGCAGCAACGTCGCCACGTCCCCGGGAGCCACCATGTCCGAGCGCCCCGCCCAGGAGAGCGCCAGCACCACCGCCGACCCGAGCCTGAGCACCACGCGGCGACGACCGGGCCGCGGGCCCGTCGTCGGCGCGATCTTCCTCATGGCGACCTCCGCCATCGGCCCGGGGTTCATCACCCAGACCGCCACGTTCACCGCCACCCTCGGCGCGGCGTTCGCCTTCGCGATCCTGCTGTCGATCCTCATCGACTTCGCCGTCCAGATGAACGTCTGGCGGCTCATCACCGTCACCGGCCAGCGCGCCGGCGACCTCGCCAACAGCGCCGTCCCCTTCAGCGGCCACGTGCTGACGGTCCTCGTCGTCATCGGCGGTCTGGCCTTCAACATCGGCAACATCGCCGGTGGCGGGCTCGGGCTGAACGCCCTGCTCGGCCTGGACCCGAAGGTCGGGGGCCTGATCACCGGACTGCTGGCGATCGCCGTCTTCCTCCTCAAGCGCGCCGGCAGCGTCGTCGACCGCGTCGTGCTGGTCCTGGGGCTGGGCATGATCGTCATGACGGTGGGCGTCGCCATCGCCTCCGGTCCCCCGGTCGGCGACGCCTTCCGGCAGACCTTCGTGCCGGACACGGTGAACTTCGCGACCATCACCACGATCGTCGGCGGCACCGTCGGCGGGTACATCACCTACGCCGGCGCCCACCGCTACCTCGCCTCCGGGCAGACCGGCCCCGAGCACGTGCGCGCCGTCCACCGCGCCTCCCTCACCGGCATCCTCGTCACCGGCGTCATGCGCTACGTGCTGTTCCTGGCGATCCTCGGCGTCGTCGCCTCCGGCGTGGCCCTGGACCTGTCGGGGCGGTCGGCCAACCCGGCCGGTCAGGCGTTCGGCGCCGTCCTGGGCGACGCGGGCCTGCGCGTGTTCGGGGCGATCTTCTGGGCCGCGGCCCTCACCTCGGTCATCGGCGCCGCCTACACGTCCTCGACGTTCCTCTCCACCTTCTCCCGCCGGCTGGCGACCGGGTGGCCGCTGCAGCTGACCACCGTGGCGTTCATCGTCGTCTCGCTCGTCGTCTACCTCGCCATCGGCACCGCGCCGGCCGCGCTGCTCGTCTTCGTCGGCGGGTTCAACGGGCTGATCCTGCCGATCGGGCTGACGGTGTTCCTCTACATCGGCTGGTTCCGGCAGCGCGACGTGCTCGGCGGGTACCGCTACCCGGTGTGGCTGCTCGTCGTCGGGACGGTGGCGCTGGCGATCAGCTTCTGGATGGCCTCGCAGTCCGTCGGCCCCGTCTTCGACTTCCTGTCCGCCTGACCCCCGGAGGACCTCCCGTGGTGACCATCGACCTGAACTCCGACCTCGGGGAGAACACCCCCGACCGTCCCGTCTCCGACGACGCGGCGATGCTGGCCGTGGTCAGCAGCGCCAACGTCTCCTGCGGTTTCCACGCCGGCAGCCCCGAGGGCATCCGCGAGACGGTGCTGGCCGCGTCCCGGGCCGGGGTCGCGATCGGCGCCCACCCCGGGTACCGCGACTACGAGAACTTCGGCCGCGAACGCCTGGACCTGCCCGCCGCAACGCTGCAGGCGCACGTGGAGTACCAGCTCGGCGCGGTGTGGGCGCTGGCCCGGTCCGCCGGTGACGCCGTCGTCTACGTCAAACCCCACGGCGCCCTCTACACCACGATGGCCGTCGACGAGGCGGTCGCGCAGGTCGTCGTCGCGGCGGTCAAGGCCGTCGACCCCTCCCTGGTGCTGCTCGGGCTGGCCGGCGGGGTCGCCCTCGACGTCGCCGACCGGGCCGGGCTCGCGACGGCGGCCGAGGCGTTCGCCGACCGCGCCTACACCCCCGCCGGGCAGCTCGTCTCCCGCAAGGAACCCGGCGCCGTCCTGCACGACGCTGACCTCGTGGCCCGGCGCATGGTGCGCCTCGTCGAGGACGGGGTGGTCGAGGCGGTCGACGGCACGGACGTTCGGGTGCGTGCCGAATCGTTGTGCGTCCACGGGGACTCCCCCGGAGCGGTCGCGATGGCCACCGCCGTCCGCGAGGCGCTGACCGGCGCCGGGGTGGCGATCGCGCCGTTCGTCGCGCAGGCCGCCTGATGGTGTCCCCGGCCCCCGAGGAGCTGCGGCGCGCGGCCCGGGACGCCCGCGCGGCCTACCGGGCCGGGCGCGTCGACCCCACCAGCGGCGTCGCACCGGGCTTCACGCAGGCCAACCTCGTCGCCGTCCCGGCCGACTGGGCGTTCGAGGTGCTGCTGTTCGCGCAGCGCAACCCGCAGCCGTGCCCCGTGCTCGACGTCCTGGAGGTCGGGCAGGTCGAGTCGGCGCTGGCCCCCGGGTCGGACGTGCGCACCGACCTGCCCGCCTACCGGGTGTTCCGCGACGGCGTCGTGGTCGAGGAGGTCGCCGACGCGACCCCGTACTGGGAGAACCTCGTGACGCTGCTCATCGGCTGCAGCTTCACGTTCGAGACCCCGCTGCTCGCGGCGGGGATCCCCGTGCGGCACCAGGAACTGGGCCGGAACGTCCCGATGTACCGCACGGACCGCCCCTGCGTCCCCGCCGGGCGGCTGCACGGGGACCTCGTCGTCTCGATGCGCCCCGTCCCGGCCGACCGGGTCGCCGACGCCGTCGCGATCTCCGGGCGGTTCCCGGCCGTGCACGGGGCGCCCGTCCACGTCGGGGACCCGGCCGGGCTCGGCATCCGCGACCTGGACTCCCCCGACTTCGGCGGCCCGCCGCTCGTCCGCGACGGGGAGGTACCGGTGTTCTGGGCGTGCGGGGTGACGCCGCAGGTGGCGCTGCTGGAGTCCCGGCCACCGTTCGCCCTCACCCACGCGCCGGGGCACATGTTCGTCACCGACGTGCTGGATTCGGAGTACGACACGGCGTGCGACAGGGGGGCCGCGTGAGGTTCCTGCCCGTCAGCGACACCGCGGTCGTGGTGGAACTGCCCGACCTGGACGAGACCACCCGGGTGTTCACCGCCCTGCTGGCCACCGACCTGCCCGGGGTCCGCGAGGTGGTGCCCGCGGCCCGCACGATCCTGCTCGTCCTGGACCCGCGCACCACCTCCCCCGCCGAGGTCGTCGAACGGGTGCGGGCGGTGGAACCGGCGTCCGAGGTGGCGGCCACCGGTCGGTCGGTGAGCATCGACGTCCGTTACGACGGGCAGGACCTCGACGAGGTCGCAGACCTGCTCGGGTGCTCCCCGGGAGAACTCGTCCGGCGGCACCAGGCCGCGACGTGGACGGTCGCCTTCACCGGGTACGCGCCCGGTTTCGGGTACCTCGTCGGGGACGACCCGCTGTTCGACGTGCCGCGCCGTTCCTCGCCCCGCACCCGCATCCCCGCCGGGTCCGTCGGGCTGGCCGGGACGTTCTCCGGCGTCTACCCGCGCGAGAGCCCGGGCGGCTGGCAGCTCATCGGCCGCACCGACGCCGTGATGTGGGACCTCGACCGCGACCCGCCCGCGCTGTTCGCGCCGGGGACGACCGTGCGGTTCCGCGAGGTCGACCGGGACCTCGTGACCCCGCGCGCGCCGCAGCCGGAACCGGTCGCGTCGGAGTTCTCCCTCGAGGTCGTCTCCCCCGGGGTGCAGCTGCTGCTGCAGGACCTGGGCCGTCCCGGGCACCTGGCCGAGGGGGTCGCCCCCTCCGGGGTCGCCGACCGGGGCGCGCTGCGGACGGCGAACCGGGCCGTCGGGAACCCCGCCGACGCCGCCGTCCTGGAACTCGCCGGCGGCGGGGCCGTGCTGCGGTTCACCGGTCCCGGGGTGCTCGCCCTGGCCGGGGCCGGGGCCGACGCCTGCCTCGTGGCGGACGGGACCCGGCTGCCCGTCCCGGCGGCGCAGCCGGTGGCCGTCGAGGACGGGGACGAACTGCGGCTGGGTGCCCCCCGGTCCGGGCTGCGGACGGTCGTCGCGGTCCGCGGGGGTTTCGCCGTCCCCACCGCGCTCGGCTCCCTGGCCACCGACACGTTGTCGGGGGTCGGGCCGCACCCGCTGGCCGCCGGGGACGTCCTCGCGCTGCACGGACCCGCCGCCGCCCCGCACGCCGTCGACCCCGGCCCGCACCCCGTCGCGGACCTCCCCCGCGCCGGGGACCTCGTCGAGCTCGACGTGGTCCTCGGTCCTCGCACCGACTGGTTCACCGCGGCGTCCGTGGAGTCGCTGGTCGGCCAGGAGTGGGAGGTCACGCCCCGCTCGGACCGGGTCGGCCTGCGGCTGGCGGGAACCCCGCTGGAACGCCAGGTCGAGGGGGAACTGCCCAGCGAGGGCGCCGTGACGGGGGCGATCCAGGTCCCGCCGGACGGGCAGCCCGTCCTGTTCGGCCCCGACCACCCCCTGACCGGGGGGTACCCCGTGGTCGGTGCCGTCGTCGACGCTCACCTCGACCTGCTGGGGCAGCTGCCCCCCGGCGCGCGCGTCCGCTTCCGGCCGCGCGCCCCGTTCACCGACCTGTGAGGAGAACCGTGCACACCGTCCTGATCGCCAACCGCGGCGAGATCGCCGTGCGCGTCGTCCGCGCCGCCGCCGAGGCGGGGCTGCGGTCCGTCGCCGTCTACGCCGACCAGGACGCCGGCGCCCTGCACGTGCGGCTGGCCGACGCGGCCGTCGCGTTGCCGGGGACCACCGCCGCGCAGACGTACCTGGACGTGGACGCGCTGCTGGCCGCGGCGCAGAGCTCGGGCGCGGACGCCGTCCACCCCGGTTACGGGTTCCTCTCGGAGAACGCGGGGTTCGCCCGCGCCGTGGAGGCCGCGGGGCTGACGTGGATCGGCCCGGCCCCGGAGACCATCGAGGCGTTGGGTGACAAGGTGACCGCGCGCGCCATCGCCCGTGACGCCGGCGCGCCCCTGGCCCCGGGGTCGCAGAAACCCCTGACCGACGCCGCGGAGGCCGAGGCGTTCGCCGAGGAGTTCGGGCTGCCGATCGTCGTCAAGGCCGCGCACGGTGGCGGCGGGCGCGGGATGCGGGTGGCCCGCACCCGCGCGGAGGTCGCGGACGCGTTCGAGTCCGCGACCCGGGAAGCCGTCGCCGCGTTCGGGCGCGGGGAGTGCTTCGTCGAGAGGTTCCTCGAACGGCCCCGCCACCTGGAGGTGCAGGTGCTCGGCGACGGAGAGGGGGCCGTCACCGTCGTCGGCGACCGGGACTGCTCGCTGCAACGCCGGAACCAGAAGCTCGTGGAGGAGGCGCCCGCACCGGGCCTCACCCCCGAGCAGCGGCAGACGATCCACCGCGCGGCCCGCGACATCTGCGCCGCCGTGGACTACCGCGGCGCGGGAACCGTGGAGTTCCTGCTCGGCGCCGACGGGACCCTGTCGTTCTGCGAGGTGAACACCCGCCTGCAGGTCGAGCACCCCGTCACCGAACTCGTCACCGGGACCGACCTGGTGCGCGAGCAGTTCCGCATCGCCTCCGGCTCCGGGCCCTCGTTCACGACGACCCCCGAGCCGCGGGGCCACGCGGTCGAGTTCCGCGTCAACGCCGAGGACCCGGGCCGGGGGTTCCTGCCCTCCCCCGGCCGGGTCGAGGAACTGCGGGTGCCGTCGGGTCCGGGGGTGCGCTGGGACGGCGGGGTCGAGGCCGGGGACACCGTGCAGGCCGCGTTCGACTCCCTCGCCGGAAAGCTGCTCGTCCACGCCGCCGACCGCGACACCGCCCTGGCCCGCGCCCGCCGCGCCCTCGCCGAGTTCCACGTCGCCGGGGTCGCCACCGTCCTGCCGTTCGCGCGGGCCGTCGTCGACGAACCCGACTTCTCCACCGCGGGTTTCGCCGTCCACACCCAGTGGATCGAGACCGAGCTCATGCCGCGGCTGGAACCGCAGCTACGGCCCGCCCCCGTCGCCGGACCGGGGTTGCGCCGGTTCGGAGTGGAGATCGACGGCCGGATGGCGACCGTCGGGCTGCCCGCCGAGTTCCTCGCCGCGCTGGGGTCCGTCGGCGCCGGGGTCCCCGCCGCCGAGGAGACCGGACCGGACGAGGACGCCCTGGTCGCCTCGGCCCCCGGGACGCTGACGGGCTGGCTCGTCGAGGACGGCGCGCAGGTCGCGCGGGGGCAGGACGTCGCCGTCGTGGAGGCCATGAAGATGGAGGCGCGGATCACCGCGCACCGCGCGGGAGCGCTGCGCCGGGTCGCCTCGGAGGGTTCCGCGATCGGTGCCGGTGAGGTGCTCGCGCGCATCGAGTGAGGGGCGGGGTGCAGAGTGGGCGGTGTGATGTCCGTCGACCTGCACTCCGTGTTTCGCAACACCCGCGACATCGACACCACCCTGCGCACGTTCGTCCTGCGCGCGGCCGCCAGCGGGGAGCCGAGCGCGGAGATCATCTGCGGCAAGGGCGAGGGCAAGCTGCGCGCCCGGGTGCTGACGTACCTGCGGCAGCCGCAGGTCGCCAAGCTCGTCAAGAGCGCGGCGGTCGACCCGGACAACGAGGGGCGGGTCGTGCTGCGGTTCTGAGGGGCGTCTCACACCAGGCGCGTCGTAGCCTCCTCCACGAGGGCGCGTGCACGTCGGATCGCGGCTGTGCAGTTGGCCTGCGAGACGTTGCTGAGCCCGTAGTGACCCGCGTCTTTGAGATCAAGCACCTCGCGCAACCCTCTCGCCAGCGCCGCGTCGCCGGTCGTCTCCTGCAGGAGGGTGATGGCCTGACGGTGAGCCTGCCCGCGGGACCGCACCCCGGCCACGAAGCAGCAGATGGCGTCCGCCGCGGCGATGGCGGCGAGCACGGCGTTCCCCGTCGCGACGGTCGCGGCCTCCGCGAGGTCCTCGGCCTGTACGAGCTCGGCGGCTTCCAGGTACAACCGGGCCTGCCGCAACCGGGTCCGGGCCTCCGCCGGGGTGCAGTCGCCGGTGCGTGGTCCGGGGCGGCTCATGCCGCTGCTCCAGCGGTGAGCAGTGCCCTCAACGACGGCCCCAGGAGGACACGACCGTCCTGACGCAACCCGGCGATGAGCGGCTGGTCCTCACGGACGGCGGTCGCCAACTGCGAGCCGGTGACCTGGACGAACTGGACGGCGTTACCCGTCAACGCCTCCAGGGCCTGCCCCGTCGCGTGCACCTGGTCCCCCCACGCACCGTCGGCGTCGACGGTGTCGCCCCGCACCAGCAGCAGATCGAGGTCGCTGTCGGGCCCGGCCTCACCCCGCGCCCACGACCCGAAGAGCACCACGGCCCGCGCCGGCGGTTCCCACGTGGCCAGCTGTTCCACCAGGAACGCTTCGACGGCCGCCGGCGAGCCCACCGCCGCCAGGACGGCATCGGCGAGCACGTGCCGGCGGTTGAGCGCGTAGAGGACCGCCGGACCGGCGTCCTGCGCAGTGACCAGGCCATGCTCAACGAGGCGGTGCAGGCAGGCACGAGCGCGTGCGTAGGAGCGACCGCTGAGTTTCGCGACCGCGGCACCGCTCAAGGGACGGTGCGTCCGGGCGAGGACCTGGAGGACGTCGGCGTCCACCGTCGGCGCGATCGTACGCAGGGGGTTCGACGGGTCCACCCGGCGAGTATCGCTATACCGATAGCGTCATCGCAATAGCGATAGCTGAGTCGGTCGGGACTCGCGTCAGCGCCAGCCCAACACCACCGCGACCTCGCTCACGCCCACTCCGAGCACCTCGCTGTGCTCCACCGCACGGTCCGGCCCTGACAGCACCTGAACCGATGACGCCTGCGGGGTGACGACCCAGACCTCGCCGACCCCCCGCTCGAAGCAGAACGGCACCTTCGCCCACGTCTCGTCGCCGGGGGACTCGAACTCCACGACGACCTCGACCGACGGGACGTAGAGGGTCGACTCCTCCAGGGGCGTCGACGTCCACGGGAGGACCGTCAGCTGTAGACGTGCGGGGCCAGTGTCGCGACGCAGTCGAGGTTGCGGTACTTGTCCGCGAAGTCGAGGCCGTACCCGACGACGAACTCGTTGGGGATGTCGTAGCCGACGTACTCGACGTCGACCTCGACCTTGGCGGCCTCGGGCTTGCGCAGCAGCGCGCACACCTTCACCGACGCGGGCCCGCGGGAGGACAGGTTCGCCAGCAGCCAGGACAGCGTCAGGCCGGAGTCGATGATGTCCTCCACGACGACGACGTGGCGGCCGGAGATGTCGGTGTCGAGGTCCTTGAGGATCCGCACGACGCCGGAGCTCTTGGTGCCCGAGCCGTAGGAGCTGACGGCCATGAAGTCCATGGACAGCGGGATGCTCATGGCCCGTGAGAGGTCGGCCATCACCATGACCGCGCCCTTGAGGACGCCGACGAGCAGCACGTCCTTGTCGGCGTAGTCGCGGTCGAGGTCGGCGGCGAGCTCGGCGACGCGGGTGGCCACCTGCTCCCGGCTCAGCAGGACGTGCTCGAGGTCGGTCCCGGCGGTCGCGGCGTCCACGCAGTTCTCCCGTGCTGGTCAGTCGAGGGGTGGGGTGAGCACGAGCCTGCCACACCGCCGCAGGCCCTCCGCACCGCCCGGCAGGTGCACGGGGCCCTGGCCGCGCCAGTCGAGCAGCAGCGCCTCGAGCGCGTCGACGTGCCCGGCGCCCAGCGCGCTCGCCGAGCACCCCGCCGCCAGCGCCGCGGCGCGCAGCCACCGGCGACGCAGGGCGGGCGGGGCGGCGAGGAGGTCGTCCACCGCGGCCGAGCCGTCCGCGAACGGGTCCGAGCCGGCGGCGAGGGCGTCGAGGGCGTCGGCGTCGTCGCGGGCCGCGCGGGCGGTGCGGGCCAGGGCCGCGGCGGTGCCGGGACCGAGGGCGGACTCCAGCAGCGGCAGCACGTCGCGGCGCACCCGCACGCGCGCGAACCGGTCGTCGGCGTTGGCGGGGTCCTCCCAGACGGGCAGGTCCTCCTCGGCGCACGCCTGCCGGACCGTGGCGCGCGGGACGGTGAGCAGGGGGCGGTGGAACAGCCCGCGGACAGCGGGCATCCCGGCCAGCGAGCGCGTCCCGGACCCGCGGGCCAACCCCAGCAGCACCGTCTCGGCCTGGTCGTCGAGGGTGTGCGCGAGCAGCACCGCGACCGCCCCGGCCTCGGCCGCGGCGGCCTCCAGCGCGGCGTACCGGGCGGTGCGGGCGGCCGCCTCGAGACCACCCGTCCGGCCCACCGCGACCCGGACCGCGCGCGCCGGGTCGAGCCCGAGGGAGCCCGCCAGGGCGACGACGCGGGCGGCGACGGCCGCGGAGCCCGGGTGCAGGCCGTGGTCGACGGTGACGAGCCCGGCGCGGCGGCCGGCGGTGCGCGCCTCGAACGCGGTGGCGGCGGCCAGGGCGGTCGAGTCGGCCCCGCCGGAGCAGGCGACGAGGACCGGGCCGGGAGGTAGGCCCCGCAGGCAGCGCCGCACCGCGACGCGGACCGCCGCGACGGCCGGGGGCGGCCCGCTCACGGGTCAGCCGTGGACGCGGGTGACCCAGGCGGCCGGGTCGGCGATCTCGGCCGGTCGCGGCAGCTGCTGCGGTCCGGTCCAGGCGGCGTTGAGCCCGTCCCAGCCGACGGCGCCGACGACCCCGCGCACGAACTTCGCCCCGTCGGCGTACTGGCGCGTCTTGGCGTCCAGGCCGAGCAGGCGGCGCAGCAGCTGGTCCAGGCTCCCCCCGCCCTTGCGGCGCTGGGTGAAGCGGGACCGGATCGTCGCCACGCTCGGCACGACCTGCGGCCCCACCTCGTCCATGACGACGTCGGCGTGGCCCTCGAGCAGGGACATGACGGCCACCAGGCCCGCGACGCGCTCGCGCTGGGCGGGGGTCTGCAGGAGGTCGGCCAGGCCGATGCCCGACCCCTCGGCCGTGCCGCGCAGGACGTCCGGCAGCGACTGCAGGGCGCCGGTGAGCCGTTCGGTCAGGTCGCGCGGCTGCGCCAGCAGTTCCGCGGACAGCCCGCGCGCCTCCGCGGTGACGTGCGCGCGCAGCCACGGGTGGGCGCCGAACTGCAACCGGTGCGCCTCCTCGTGCAGGCACACCCAGCGGCGGAAGTCGTGCGGGTCGACGCCGAGGTCCCGTTCGACCTGGACGACGTTGGGCGCCACGAGCAGGAGGCGGCCGGGTTCCTCCCGGCCCTGCGGCGCGTCGACGCCGTTGAAGACGTCGAACTGCCCCAGCACCCGGCTGGAGAGGAAGGCCAGGAGGCTGCCGAGCTCGGCGCCGGTGGTGCGCCGGCCGACGGCCGTGGTGGCGCGGTCGACGGCCTGCCCGGCGCGTCCGGGCGGGGACCCGGGGCGGTGCGGGACGACGACGGGCCCCAGCAGGGCGCGGAAGGCGTCGACGTTGGCCTGCGCCCACGACGCCCGGTCCACGACGAGGGCGGGCGGCACCGGGTCGGGCGAGGGCAGGTGGGCGGTGGCCGCGACCGGCCCGGCGGCCTCCGCGGCGGCGGTGCGCAGCTCGGCGACGACGTCGTCGATCTCGCCGCGGCTCAGCTTCGGCCCCGGCCCGACGAGGCCGCCGGCGACCTGGGCGGCCAGGTCGAAGTCGACGAGGTCGACGACGGAACGCCCCCCGGGACCGTCGTCCGCGCGGTCGTCCTCCTGGACGGCACCGCCGGACCCGTCCGGGCCCCTCTCGTCACCGCGTGCGCGCATGTCCGCACCGTACGCGGCGACGCCGCCTGCGCGAGACGGGGCACGGGCCCTGCCGCCCACCGTCCGTCCGGGCACGAGGTCACCCCGTGCCCACCCCCACCGACCGCGGGGAGGGAGCGCGCAGGAGGTTCAGCGGCAGCCGCAGCCCGCGAGCGCCGTGGCGAACCGGTCCTGGGCCCGGCGCGCGGACACCGACCCGCCCGGGACGACGCTGTCGGACATCACGGCGAAGGCGAGCAGTCGCCCGTCGGTGTCGCGCAGGAGACCGGCGAGGCTGCTGACGCCGGTGAGGGTGCCGGTCTTGGCGCGCACGACCCCGGCGGCGGCGGTCGTGCCGGGCTGGTCGTAGCGGTCCAGGAGCGTCCCGCTGACGCCGGCCACCGGCAGCCCGGCCGCGACCGGTCCCAGCTCGGGGTGCTCGCCGGAGGCGACGAGGCTCAGGACGTCCGTGAGCGTGCGGGCGGGGATGCGGGTGTCCCGGCCCAGGCCGCTGGCGCCCTGCAGCTGCACGCCGGTGACGTCGACGCCGAGGTCGGCGACCTGCTCGACGACGGCCGCGGAGGCGTCGTCGAAGGTGCCGGGGCGGCCGGTGGCCAGGGCCACGCGGCGGGCGAGGACCTCGGCGAGGGTGTTGTCGCTGGCGGTCAGCATGAACTCGACCTGCTCGGCGGTCGTGGCCGAGGAGACCGACGCCAGCACCGCGGCCCCGGCGGGGGCCGGCACCCGCACGACGGGCCCGGCCCCGGCGTCGAGGACGGTGATGCCGTCCGCGGCGAGGGCTTGGGCGAAGAGGCGGGCCGCGGCCGCCGCCGGGTCGGGGGCCCGGGGGGCGTACTCCCCGGCCGCCAGGCGGGCCTCGTCGACGGCCAGCGGGGCGATGGGCATGACGAACCCGGCGCCGACGTCGCCGGGACCCCAGCCGGGGGACGTCGCCGGGCCCGTGAAGAGGCCGTCGTCGAGGCGGACGGCGACCGTGCTCCGGCCCGCCGCGCGCAGGGAGTCGGCCGTCCGGGCGGCGAGGTCGCCGAGCCCGGCGTGGCCGTCGACGGCGTCGGGGTCCCCCGCTCCGGCGGCCAGCAGGACGTCCCCGCCGGCGACGAGCACGACCTCGTCGGGGGTGCTGCCCGCGACGACGCGCGTCTGGACGCGGGTGGTGTCGCCCAGGGCGCGCAGGGCGGCGACGGCGGTGAGGACCTTCGTCGTGGAGGCGGGGGTGCGGGGGACGGTCTCGGCGGTGGCCAGCAGCGACCGGCCGGTGCGGGCGTCGACGACGCTGGCGGACACCGAGGCGCCGAGGGCCGGGTCGGTCAGGAGCGGGCCGACCGCGCGGGCCAGGGCGGCCGGGTCCGGGACGGGGGCGCCGGCGTCCAGGGTGGGCAGGACGGGGGCCGGGGTCTGCGGCGGCGGCTGCGCCCCGGGGGCGGTGGGCAGGGGGGCCGCGGTGGGGGCGGGGGTCGTCGTCAGCGGACCGGGGACCGCGCCGGTCACGTCGAGACCGGCGTACCCGGTGGCGAGGACCACGACGGCGGCCCCGCCGGCCAGGACCGTCCGGACCCCGCGCACGCCGCTCCCCCGTCAGTCCCGACCCTCGAACCCGCCCCTGAACCCGTCACGGGCGGTCACGGGCGGCGCATCGCGCGTCGCACCCGGTTCGTTCCGCGGGCCGTCTCTGCGCGACACTAGCGCGGTCCGCCGGCCGGGAGCCCTCCGGCCGGCCGTGAACCACACCGTGACGGACGGGGTCGGACGACCCCGGTCGAGAGGAGCCACGTGAGCACCCCAGTCGAGTTCGACGCGACCATCGAGATCCCCAAGGGTCAGCGCAACAAGTACGAGGTCGACCACGAGTCGGGCCGGATCCGGCTGGACCGCATGCTCTTCACCTCGACGCGGTACCCGCACGACTACGGTTTCATCGAGGGCACGCTGGGCGAGGACGGGGACCCGCTGGACGTCCTCGTCATCCTCGAGGAGCCCACGTTCCCCGGCTGCCTCATCACCTGCCGGGCCATCGGCCTCTTCCACATGCGCGACGAGGCCGGCGGCGACGACAAGATCCTCGCGGTGCCGGCGGGCGACCCCCGCTGGGACGGCACCCAGGACCTCGGCGACATCAGCGAGTTCGACCGCCTGGAGATCCAGCACTTCTTCGAGACCTACAAGGACCTCGAACCCGGCAAGAGCGTCGAGGGCGCGAACTGGGCCGGTCGCGAGGAGGCGGAGAAGGAGATCCAGGCGAGCATCGAGCGCGCCAGGGGCACGTCCTACGAGCTGGGCGCCTCCGGGCACTGACGCCCGCCCCGGGGGGTGGGGACGTCGACCCTGCCGGCTCGCAGGTCGGGCGCGAGGTGTCGACGACCCCACCCCCGGCACCGGCGACGGCGCCGGGCGCGGGGTCAGGAGGGGCGCGTGCCCAGGGGCAGGAGCCCCGAGCGGTAGATCGAACTGGTCCGCACGTTCGCGCCCGTGTGCGGCGCCTCCACCATCGTCCCCGGCGCGATGACCATGCCGACGTGGTGGATGGTCGAGGGGTCGGACGTGTCGGTCGCGTAGAAGACGAGGTCGCCGGGTCGCAGGTCGGCGAGGTCGACCTTGGCCTGGCCGGAGTACTGCATCCGCGAGGAGTGCGGCAGCGAGACGCCGGCGGCGGCCCACGCGTGCATCGTCAGGCCGGAGCAGTCGAAGGAGTCGGGGCCGTCGGCGGCCCACAGGTACGGCTTGCCGAGCTCGGCGAGCGCCTGGTCCACCGCGGTGCCCGCCCCGGCCGTCGGCGCGGCGGCGCGCCGGACGGACGCGGCGCCGGAGCTGCGGGCCGCCGAGCGCGCGGCCGCCTGCGCCGCGGCCTGGGCGGCGGCGGCCGCGGCGGCCTGGCGCTCGGCCTCCAGACCGGCCTGCCGCTGCTGCTCGAGCTGCACGGACGTCTGCTGCAGGGTCGCGAGCTGGGCGATGAGCGCGTCGGTCCGCTGCTGGGTGGCGGCCACGACGGTGGTCGCGGCGTCCGCGGCCCGCTGGGCGGTGGCCCGGGCCGCGGCGGCCTGCGTCGTCGCGTCCTGCTGGGCCGTCCTCGCGGCGGCGGCCTGCGCGGCGGTGGACTGCGCGAGCGCCTTGGCGTCGGCGGCCTCCCGCTGGACGTCGGCGCGCCCGCCGGCGAGGTGCTCGAGCGTGGCCCGGCCGTTGACGTAGTCCTCGATGTCGCCGCTCGTCGCGACGGTGGCCAGGGGCGACCAGCCGTCGGAGACGCCGCGGTACTGCTCGGAGGCGACGCGGCCCAGCGCGGCGCGGGCCTGCTCGTAGGCGGCGGCGGCGCGGTCGGCGGCGGCCTGCGCGGCGTTCGCCTCGGCGGTCCGCTGCTGCAGGAGGGCGCGGGCCTCGTCGTAGTCCTCGGCGGCGACGGACAACGTCGTCTGCGCCGCGTCGAGCGCGTCCTGCTGGGCGGTCAGCTGGGCCTGCAGGGAGGCGACCTGGGCGGCCTGGGCGTCGGCTGCGGCCCGGGCCGCGTCGACGTCGCCCTGGCTGGGGTAGACGGGGTCGGCGGCCGCGGCGCCCGGCAGCCCGCCGATCGCGGCGACCGGGAGGGCGGCGGCGAACGCCAGCAGCAGCGTGCGCCGGGTGGTGCGTTCACCCACGATGGTCACCCTTGGTAGTCAGTCCCGTCACGGCGTGAAGAATACGCACCACGCGTCCCGCGGGGGAACACCCGGCACCGGGTCCGTCGCGCGGACGAACGGGTGAGGTGCTCCCCGAGCCCGCCCGGCCGCCGTGCCCGGACCGTTACGATCGACCGTCGTCCGACCGCCGTCGTGACGACGGCGGTCGGCGAGCAGGGGGTAGTGGTGTCCGGACTCATGCAGATCGGCGAGGTCGCCGAGCGGGTCGGGTACAGCTTCCGCACCATCCGGTACTACGACGAGATGGGCCTGGTCTCCCCCTCGCAGCGCACGCCCGGCGGCTTCCGGCTCTACACCGAGATGGACGTCTACCGGCTGCTCGTCCTCAAGCGCATGAAGCCGCTGGACTTCTCCCTCGACGAGATGCGCGAGCTGCTGTCCGTCCTCGACGCCCTCGACGGCCGCGTCGCCTCCGACACGCCCCGCGAGCAGCTGTTCGCCACGCTGGAGGAGTTCCGGCAGGCCGCCGAGGCGCGCGTGGGGAAGCTGCGCGACCGGCTGATGATGGCCGAGGAGTTCGCGCAGCGGCTGCGCGAGGAGGCCGAGGGCCGCCACGACGGCGGGTCCCCCGCGCCCGAGCCGCCGGTCCGCGAGGCGCACCCCACCGCCTGACTCAAGCCGGCCCCCTCCGCGGCCGATCACGCGGTGTGGTCAACAAGGTCGGCCGGGTGGTGCCCGTCCTCGTCATGGCCGTGCTCGTCGCCGTCGCCGGGGTGGTGCTGCTGCGTCAGCCCGCGCCGACGACGGCGCGGGGCACGGTGACGAGCGCCGCCCCCGGCGAGGTCTGCCTGACCACCTCCGGGCACGACGTCTGCCTGGACCGCGAGCACGTCGAGCACCTGGCCCTGGCCGGGGTGCGCCCGGGCCGGTGCGTGGACGTGACGTGGACCAGCGACCTCGTCGTCGCCGAGTCCCTCGTCCGCGTCACCCCCTGCTGACCGTCCGGGTCGGCTCGCGGGTCGGCCCGCGGGTCAGCCCGCGTACGGCAGCGCCGCCATCCCCTTCACGCCCGGCACGTACCGGAAGACGCTCCCGGCGGCGGGGTCGTCGTCGTCGGCCAGGCCCTCGCGCGACGTGGTGATGAACAGCTCGGAGTAGTCGTCGCCGCCGAAGGTGCAGGCGGTCACCTGCCGGGCCCCGACCTCGACGACCGCGTCGAGCGTGCCGTCGGGGGCGTAGCGGCGGACGGCGGACCCGCCGAACAGGCCCATCCACACCCCGCCCTCGGCGTCGACGCACAGCCCGTCGGGCCGGTTGAGCCCGCTGTCGTCGTTGACCTGGGCGAAGGGGCGGCGGTTCGCCAGCCCGCCGTCGCGGGAGTAGTCGAAGACGTCGGTGCGGCCCGTGGGGGTGTCGTTGTAGTAGGCGAGGGCGCCGTCCGGGCTCCAGCCCAGGCCGTTGGAGATCGTCACGTGCTCGACGACGACCTCGACGTCGCCGGCGGCGTCGAGGCGGAACACCGCCCCGCGCCCCTCGCCCCTGCCGTCGGCCTGGTCGTAGGCCATGCTCCCGGCGTAGAAGCGGCCGTCGGGGTCGCAGCCGCCCTCGTTCATGCGGATCCGCACGCGCGGGCCCCACAGCTCCGGCAGGCGGGTCAGCTCACCGTCGGCGTCCTCGAGGACGAAACCGCGTTCGACGGCGACGACCGCTCCCCCGCCGACGCGCGGCCGGCTGATCGCCACGACGTCCCCGTAGTGCTTGCGGGAGGTCGACCCGTCGGGGCCGAGGGTGACGATGTCGCCCTCGTATAGGTCGACGAAGCGCAGACCCCCCCAGGTCGGGGACCAGCAGGGCCCCTCCCCGTGTCCGACGAGCCGGTCGGTGATGCGCTCCGCTGCTGCCACGCCCAGAACCCTAGGCCACCGGTGCCGGGAACCCCCGCGCCCCCGGGAGTCGATACGCTCACCGCCTGGGCGGACGGCCGTTCGCGCCGGGGCCGGCCGGAGGGGAGTCGACCCCGGCGGGGCCCGTCACGACGCGGGTCACGACGCGGATCAGAGCGCGGACGTCGGGTGGTAGACCAGCTCGGGCCGGCCGGACCCGCCGTAGCGCGGTTCCCGCCGGACCCGTCCGGCACTGGTCAGGTGCTCCAGGTAGCGACGCGCCGACACCCGGGACAGCCCGGTCCCCGCCGCCACCTCGGCCGCCGAGAGCCCCTCTCCCGCAGGCGCTGCGCGCAACGCCGCGACCACGGCCCGGAGCGTCGGGCCGGCCACCCCGCGCACCGGGCCGGCCGAGGTCCGCAGCTGCGCGAGCGCCTCGTCGATGGCCCGCTGGTCGATGCCGTGCTCGCCCGAGGCGGCCGCGACGTCGGCCCGGAACCGCGCGTAGGCGCGCAGCCGCTCCTCCAGCGCGGCGGCCGTGAACGGCTTCAGCAGGTACTGCACGACCCCCATCGACAGCGCCTGCCGGACGACGGCCGGGTCGCGGGCGGCCGTGACGGCGATGACGTCGGCGGGCACGGCCGCGGCGCGCAGGGCCCGCAGCACCTGCAGGCCGTCGACGTCGGGCAGCGTCATGTCGAGGAGCACGAGGTCGATGGGCGTCCGTTCCCCGGCCGCCCCCACCGCGGCGAGGGCCTCGCGCCCGGAGTTCGCGACGGCCGCCACGGTGAACCCCGGCACCGCGGACACCTTGCCGGCGTGCCCGGCCGCCAGCACCGGGTCGTCCTCGACGACGAGGACGCGGATCACGAGGACACCGGTGCGGGCGCGGGCAGCCGGACGGGCAGTTCCACGACCATCGTCCCGCCGCCGTCGTCGAGCGTCACCGGCTCCTCCACGCGCACCGAGCCGCCGTGGCGCCGGACGACCTGCCCCACCAGGGCCAGCCCGAGGCCGTGCGAGCCGCCGGGGGACAGCCGGTGCTCCTTGCGCGACCAGCCGCGCTCCATCGCCCGTTCCAGCCGGCCCGCGGGCAGCCCCTCGCCGGAGTCGGTGACGCGCACCTCGACGCGACCGGCCGGGGCGGTGATGCGGACGCGGACCCAGCGGGGGCCGGGGGCCGCCATCGCGGCCTCGACGGCGTTGTCGACGAGGTTGGCGACGACGGTGACGAGGTCGCGCGCCGGCAGCAGCCCCTCGGCCAGGGCGGTGTCCGGTTCGACCTCCAGCTCGACGCCGCGTTCGGCCGCCTGGGCGGACTTGCCGATGAGCAGGGCGGCCACGGCCGGGTCCGCCACGTCGGCGACGACCAGGTCGGTGAGCTGCTGCGCCGCCGCCAGTTCCGCCGTCGCGAACTCCACCGCGCGGTCGGCCTGCCCCTGCTCGACGAGCGTCACGACCACGTGCAGCCGGTTCGCCGACTCGTGGGCCTGCGAGCGCAGCGCCTCGGCCAGCCCCCGGACCGCGTCGAGGTCGCGGGTCAGGGCCTGCAGCTCGGTGTGGTCGCGCAGGGTCACGACGGTGCCGACGCGGCGGCCCTCCCAGTGCGCGTCGAGCCGGCTGACCACCAGGACGCGGTCGTCGGTCACCTGCACGTCGTCGACGACGTCCTCCCCGGCCGCCAGCAGCCGGCTCAGCGCCGGGCCGAGCTCCAGCTCGCCGTCCCCGCCCGTCGGCAGGAGGCGACGGGCCTCGTCGTTGGCCACCTGCACCCGCCCGGCCGCGTCCACGACGACCAGCCCCTCGCGCAGCGAGTGCAGGACGGCGTCGTTGACCTCCCACAGCCGGGTCAGGTCGGCCGGTTCCAGGCCGTGCGTGCGGCGGCGCACCCACCGCGACAGGGCCCAGCTGCCCACGAGGGACAGCGACAGCGACAGCGCCAGGGCGAGCACGAGGACGGGCAGCCGGTCCAGCAGGTCCCGGGTCACCGAGCGCGTCGCGACCCCGGCCGCCACCGCGCCCACCACGGTGCCGTCGGGTCCGCGCACCGGCAGCACCGCCCGCACCGACGGCCCCAGCGTGCCCGTGTACGTCTCGACGACCTCCCCGCCGGCCAGCGCGGCGTCGGCGTTGCCGACGAACGTCTGCCCGATGCGGCGGGGGTCGGGGTGGGTCCAGCGGACCTTCTCGCGGTCCATGACGGTGATGAAGTAGACGCCCGTCGCACGGCGGACGGCCTCGACGTGGTCCTGGACGCCCGCCCGGTCGGCGGTGGCCGGATCGGCCAGGCCGCCGCGGACGTCGGGGGACTGCGCGACGGCGGCGGCGACGTCGGTGACCTGGGTCGTGGCGTCGCGACGGGTGTCGGTGCGCAGCTGCCAGCCCAGGGCCGCCGTCGCCCCCACGAGGACGACGCCCACGACGAGCAGCTGCAGCACGAGGACGCGCGAGGCGAGCGTCCAGCGCCGCCGCGAGGGCCGGACCGCGCGGGCGTGAACGAAACGACCGGAAGCACGTCCGGTCCGACCTCCTGTGAGCACCATCACCCCAGTCCTCCCCCGCAACTCCCCACAGTCCCCGCAGTCCCCGCAGTCCCCGGACGTCACCGAGAGGGTCCCATGAGCACAGGCGCTCAGAACTCCGCTTCCGCGCTCCCCACCGCACCGGCCGCCGGCAAGCGCGACCGCACGCACTTCCTGTACATCGCCGTCATCGTCGCGGTCGCCGCCGGCATCGCCGTCGGTCTGCTGGCCCCCGGCCTCGGCAGGGAGCTCAAACCGCTCGGCACCGGGTTCGTCGCCCTGGTGCGGATGATGATCGCGCCGGTCATCTTCTGCACCATCGTCCTCGGCATCGGCTCGGTCCGGCGGGCCGCGCAGGTCGGCCGCGTCGGGGGGACCGCGCTGCTGTACTTCCTCGTGATGAGCGGGTTCGCCCTCGTCGTCGGCCTCGTCGTCGGGAACCTGCTGCCGACGACGGACCTGCAGCTCACCGACTCCCTGCGCGGGCAGGGCGCCTCGCTGGCCGACAAGGCGGAGGAGTCCGGCGGTGCCACCGACTTCCTGCTGGGCATCATCCCGAACTCCCTGTTCTCCTCCCTCACCGACGGGTCGGTGCTCAAGGCGCTGTTCGTCGCGCTCCTCGTCGGTTTCGCGATCCAGGGCCTGGGCACGACCGGCGAGTCGGCGCTGCGGGCGGTCGAGGGCCTGAAGAAGATCGTCTTCAAGGTCCTGGCCATGGTCATGTGGGCGGCCCCGATCGGGGCGTTCGGCGCCATCGCCGCCGTCGTCGGCGAGACCGGGGTCGAGGCGCTGAAGGCGCTCGCGATCGTCATGCTCGGCTTCTACGCCACCTGCGCGGTGTTCGTCTTCGTCGTCCTGGGACTGCTCCTGCGGTTCATCACCGGGATCTCGCTGTTCAAGGTCCTGCGGTACGTGGCCCGCGAGATCCTGCTCATCGTCTCGACCTCCAGCTCCGAGACCGCCCTGCCCCGCCTCATCGCCAAGATGGAGCACGCCGGCGTGGCCAAGCCCACCGTGGGCATCGTCGTCCCGACCGGGTACTCCTTCAACCTCGACGGCACCGCGATCTACCTGACGATGGCCTCGCTGTTCATCGCCAACTCCCTCGGCGACCCGCTGTCGATCGGCGAGCAGGTCTCCCTGCTGCTGTTCATGGTCATCGCCTCCAAGGGCGCGGCCGGGGTCTCCGGCGCCGGGCTGGCCACGCTCGCCGGTGGCCTGGCCGCCCACAAGCCGGCCCTGCTCGACGGCGTGGGTCTCATCGTCGGCATCGACCGGTTCATGTCCGAGGCCCGCGCGGTGACGAACTTCATCGGCAACACCGTCGGCACCCTCGTCATCGCCACCTGGAGCCGCACCCTGGACCGCGAGCAGCTGGACGCGGTCCTGGCGGGGGACCGCCCGTTCGACGAGACGTCGATGGACCCGGCCGAGAACACCCCCGCCGCGGAGCGGGAGGAGGCGCCGGTCGCCGCCCCCTGACCGCGCCGAGGACCCGGACGCCCCGACCCTGGACGAGGGTCGGGGCGTCCGGCCGTCCCAGGGGTGTTCGCGGACGCGACGGGGCGGCGCACCGGACGCGGGCGGCCCCGGTGGTGCCGCCGGGGACCTGCGCCACCGGGGCGGTGCGCCTGGTCTCGACGGGCAGGCTCAGCGGGCGCCGAGCCGGAGCGTCTCGGTGACGAGCGGGGCGATCTGGTCGGCCTCGAGCAGGAACCCGTCGTGGCCCGACGTCGACGTCACGACGCGCAGGCCCCCCACGACGGCGGGGGCCGCCTCGACGATCCGCCGGGAGTCGGCGACGGGGTACAGGCGGTCGGAGTCCACGGCCACGACCACCATCGGCGTCCGGACGGCCGCGAGCGCCGCCTCGGTGCCGCCGCGGCCCAGGCCGACGTCCCACGTGTTCATGGCGTCGGTGAGGGCGACGTAGGAGCCGGCGTCGAAGCGGCGCACGAGCTTGTCGGCGTGGTGGTCGAGGTAGCTCTGGACCGCGTACCGGCCCGGTGCGGCCGGGTCGAGGGGGTCCTCGCCGAACTGCGCGTCCCGGCCGAAGCGGACGTCGAGCTCGGCGGCCGTCCGGTACGACAGGTGCGCCAGCCGCCGGGCCAGACCGAGGCCGGTGTGCGGGCCCTGGCCGTCGGGGGCGTCGTGGTAGTCCCCGCCGCGCCAGCCGGGGTCGGAGACGATCGCGGTGATCTGGGCGCTCTGGCCGCCGATCTGGTCGGCGCTGGAGGCGGCGGCCGAGGCGAGCACGAGCGCGGCACCGACGCGGTCCGGTTGCGCCGCAGCCCACTCCAGCGACCGCATGCCGCCCATCGAACCGCCCAGGACGGCGGCGAACCGGGTGATGCCGAGGGTGTCGGCGAGCCGGGCCTCGGCGGCGACCTGGTCGGCGACGGTGATGCGCGGGAAGGCCGACCCCCAGGGCCGGGACGTCCCGGGCCGCGGCGAGGACGGGCCCGTGCTGCCCTGGCAGCCGCCGACGACGTTGGCCGCGACGACGAACCAGCGGTCGGTGTCGACCGCCCCGCCCGGCCCGACGAGGGCCGACCACCAGCCGGCGGTCGGGTGGCCGGGACCGGCGTCGCCGGTGACGTGGGAGTCGCCGGTCAGGGCGTGCTCGACGAGGACGGCGTTGGAGCCGTCCGCGGCGAGGGTGCCCCACGTCTCGTAGGCCAGCCGCACCTGCGGCAGCACCCCGCCGAGCTGCAGCGGCAGGTCACCGACGTCGGCGAAGCGCCGGTGCCCGGCCGGGTCCCCCTCCCGCCACGCCCCGGTCGCGGCGGGCGCGGCGGGAGCCAGGGCCCGGGCCACCCGCGCCGGCGCGTCCCGCGACAACTGCCCCGGCACGTCCACGGCCAGCTCCTGCGCACCCACGTTGCGACCCACCTCGGCGACGACCACTCGTTCTCGAACCCCCTCGGCGTCCAGTGTCCCCGACCCCGGGGGTCAGGCGGACGCGGACCGGGCGGAGGCGGCGGCCGCGAAGCCTGCGCGCAGGTCGGCCAGCACGTCGTCGACGTGCTCGACGCCGACGGCGAGGCGGACCAGGCCTGGCGTCACCCCGGAGGCGCGCTGCTCCTCCTCCGTGAGCTGGCTGTGCGTCGTGGACGCCGGGTGCACGACGAGGGAGCGCACGTCGCCGATGTTGGCGACGTGGCTGTGCAGGACGAGGGCGTCGACGAAGGCCCGCCCGGCGGCGAGGCCACCGGCGATCTCGAAGGCCAGGACGGCCCCGGACCCCTTGGGCGCGTACTTGCGCGCCTGGGCGTGCCAGGGCGAGGTGGGCAGCGAGGCCCAGTTCACCGACAGGACGTCGTCGCGCGCGGCGAGGAAGCGGGCGACCTCCCCGGCGTTCTCGACGTGCCGCTCCATGCGCAGGGACAGCGTCTCCAGGCCCTGGGCGATGAGGAACGCGTTGAAGGGCGCGACGGCGGGACCGAGGTCGCGCAGCAGCTGCACCCGCATCTTCGTGAGGTAGGCCAGCGGCCCGACGGCGTCGGTGAAGACGACGCCGTGGTAGCTGGGGTCGGCCGTCGTCAGGCCCGGGAACCGGCCGGAGGCGGCCCAGTCGAAGCGGCCGGAGTCGACGATCGCGCCCGCGACGCTCGTGCCGTGGCCGCCGAGGTACTTCGTCGCGGAGTGCACGACGACGTCGGCGCCGTGCTCGAGGGGCCGGACGAGGTAGGGCGTGGCGATGGTGTTGTCGACGACAAGCGGGACGCCGTGCTCGTGCGCGACGCCCGCGACGACCTCGAGGTCGAGGACGTCACCGGCGGGGTTGGAGATCGTCTCGCCGTAGAAGAGCTTGGTCTCGGGGCGGACGGCCGCGGCCCACGAGGCGGGGTCGTCGGGGTCGGCCACGAAGCTCACCGAGATGCCCATCTTGGGCAGCGTGTGGTGCAGGAGGTTGTAGGTGCCGCCGTACAGCCGGGGGCTGGACACGACGTGGTCACCGGCGGAGGCGATGTTGAGGATCGCGAGCGTCTCGGCGGCCTGGCCGGAGGCGACCAGCAGCGCCCCGACGCCGCCCTCGAGCGCGGCGATGCGCTGCTCGACGACGTCCTGCGTCGGGTTCATGATCCGCGTGTAGATGTTGCCCATCTCGGTCAGGCCGAAGAGGGCGGCGGCGTGCTCGGTGTCGCGGAAGGCGTAGCTCGTCGTCTGGTAGATCGGCAGCGCGCGGGCGCCGGTCGTGGGGTCCGGGCTCTGCCCGGCGTGGACCTGGAGGGTCTCGAAGCTCCACGTGGACGGGTCCACGGCGGGGGTCTGGGCAGGGTCGACGGGGGTGTTCTCGGTGCTCACGGGTGGTCCTCCGGCTGGTGGGGTGGGGTCGGGGCGCGTCAGGGGCGCCGACACAGCCCGTCGAAGAGGTACGCGCGGCGGCTCGGCCAGAACGGGTCGAGCACGACCGGCAGCGGGAGCACGTTCCGATGGTGCCGGTGGGGGCGACCCCCCGGCAACTCGCAGGACCCCGAACGCTCACCGAAGATCAACAGAGAGTGTTCTATCGAACACAGCGCGAAACCGGGCACGGTCTGGCAGGCTGACGTCGCAACTCTGTGCAACACCCCTTTCACGTTCAGCTTGCCTTGCCGCCTACTGCTCAGTTGTGGAGCCTCGATGGACGACCAGCGCACCCCTGCGGCCAACCCCGCGCAGGTGGCCGACGACTCGGTCCAGGTGATCCGCTGGGACGCCCCCAAGTGGGCGTCCCGAGGACTCGAGGTCGAGGGCGGGTGGCTGCACGGCTACGAGGCGCGCGTCGTCCCCCTCGAGGGCGACGAGGGCGCCGAGCGGCCCTGCCCCGTGCGCCTGGAGTCGACCGACCTGGCCTACGCCGAGAACGGCCAGACCGTCCTGCGGCGCTTCGGCCCCCGCGTCTTCATCGGCGACATCGGGCAGCTGTCGCTGCCCGAGGCCCAGCGCCTCGTCACCGCCCTCACCGAGGTCATCGAACGCGCCGAGGGCCCGACCGCCTGATCGTCCGGCGGCCCGGCGGCCCGGCGGACGGGAGGACCCCCCGGGGACCGGATACGTTGCGCCCATGACCCAGCGCACCGGCCGCGCCGTCCGGATCACCGAACCCGGCTCCCTCGAACTCGTCGACACCGCCCACGCCGACCCCGGCCCGGGTGAGGCGCTGGTCGAGGTCGCCTACTGCGGCATCTGCGGCTCCGACCGCGAGGTCTTCGCGGGCACCCGCCCGGCGGAGTTCGTCCGCTACCCCGTCGTGCCCGGCCACGAGTGGTCCGGCACGGTGCGCGCGGTAGGGGCGGGCGTCCCCGACCGGCTCGTGGGCCGCGGGGTCGTGGGCCAGGGCATCCGGACCGCGGAGGGCACGCCGGCCTCGGTCGAGGGCGACACCGAGGGCTGGCCGCAGGACTACGAGGAGACGGGGTTCACCCTCCCCGGCGGCTGGTCGACGTGGCTGACGCTGCCGGCGCGCTACCTGCACCTGCTGCCCGAGGGAGCGGACCTGCGCGCCGCCGCCGGCATCGAGCCCGCCGCGTGCGTCGCCGAGGCCGTCCTGCTGGCCGACGTCTCCGCGGGCTCGAAGGTCGCCGTCGTCGGTGCCGGGACGCTCGGCCTGCTGTGCGTGCAGCTGCTGAAGGGCGCGGGGTGCGAGGTGACCGTCGTCCACCACAACGACGAGCGCCGCGAGCTCGCCGAGCGCTGCGGGGCCGCGCACTACACCGGTGACGCCTCCACGCTGGGCGCGACGTTCGACGCCGTCATCGAGGCCGCCGGGGTCCCCGGCATCGCCCGCACGTCGGCCCGGCTGGCCCGCCGCGGCGGGCGCGTCGTCCTCACGGGCATCCCCGCCCAGGACGCCGACGACCTGTCCTCCCTCGAGCTCGTCTCGCGCAACGTGCACGTCCTGACCGTCTTCGGCGCCCCGACGCGCGCGTGGGCGTACGCGGTCCGGGCGTTCTCGGCGGGCGTCCTGGACCCGACGCCGCTCATCACGCACGAGTTCGACCTGGCCGACGCGAAGGACGCCCTCGACGAGCTCGCCGCCCGCCGCGGGGCCCTGAAGGTCCTCCTCAAGCCCTGACCTTCTAGCTCCGGGGCCCCCCGTCTTCCAGGGGTCGCGCAGCAGACGGGTGGTTCGGGGCCCAAGCGCTCAGGTCGGCGGCCGGCGGGGACGAGACGCCCCTCGTGACCGCCGCCCGCCTCCGCCTCCCCCACCGACCGCGGCGCAGCCGACCCCTGCAGACCACCCTGCTCGCCCTGGTCCTCGTGCCCGTCGTCGGGTTGAGCGTCGTCGGGGTCGTCGGGGTCGACGACCGGCTGCAGCACGCGCGGGAGGCCGAGACGGCCCTGCACGAGGTCCGCACGGCCATCGCGCTCGACGACGTCCGCAGCGCCGTCGGGCACGAGGTCGTCCCCGTCCTCGGGGCGGCGGCCCTGACCCAGCCGGGCGTGCTGGCGGCCTTCGCGCTGACGCCCGAGCAGGCCGACCGCCTGCTGCACGAGCGCGGGGTGTCCGGCGCGGCGGGCAGCACCGAGGCCACCGACGCCGCCGTGGCCGCCGCCCGCGCCGGGGACGCGACGGGGTCGGGGGAGGTGCTCGCGCAGCTGCCCGCACGGCTCCTGGGCGCGCGCACCGCCACGGCCGCCGACGTCGACAGGGGCCTGACCCTGTACGACCAGCTCCTGGCCGACCTCACCACGCAGGTGAACGAGCACCTGCGGACCGCCCGCTCGCTCGGCCTCGCCGGCGACCTCGCCTCGGCCCTGGGCGATCTGCAGCGGGTCTCGCGCGCCTCCGCCCTCGCCAGCCGCGAGATCACCACGTGGCTGGGCACCGTCGCCGACGCCCGCACCGTCACGCGCCGCGACTTCCTGCAGGTGTGGGGCGCCTACCAGCAGGCCTCGGCCGACGTCGTGACCCTCAGCTCCCCCGGGGTCGCCCGCGACTGGTCCCGGGCACAGCGGTCGGCGACCTCGCAGCGGCTGGCGGACGTCCTCGCGAGCGTCACCGACCGGGACGGCACTCTCACCCTCGCGGAACTGACCGCGGTCGCCACGGGCTCGGCCGCCCGCGACGCCACCCTGCGCTCGGTGCTCACCCGGGTGGCCGAGGTCGTCGTCGACGAGGCCCGGGACCAGGCGGACGCCGCCCGCCGCGAGCTGCAGCAGCTGCTCGTCCTGTGCGGTCTCGTGGTGGCCGCCACGCTCGCCGGGACCCTCCTGGTGCGACGCGCCATCGCGACCCCGCTGGGCCGGCTCGCCGCGCAGTCGCGCTCGGTGGCCGCCGGCGAGCTCGTCGACGTCCAGGAGCAGGGGCCCACGGAGGTCCGGGTCGTGGCCCAGGGGCTGGCCGCGGCCGTGGACACCCTGCGCCGCGTGCAGGTGCAGGCCGAGGCCATCGCGGCCGGTGAGCTGGACTGCGAGGTCGTCCGCACGCCCGTGCCCGGGCCGCTGGGGCAGCTCGTCCAGGCGTCGGTGACGCAGGTGCTCGCCGCCCTCCACGAGCGCGAGCAGTTGCAGGCCGACCTCGCCCACCAGGCCGCGCACGACGCGCTCACCGAGCTGCCCAACCGCGCCCAGACCCTCGTCCTGGCCGCCCGCGCCCTGCACCGGGCCGCCCGGCAGGGCAGCCGGGTCGGCCTGCTGTTCCTGGACCTGGACCACTTCAAGGCCGTCAACGACAGCTTCGGGCACGCCGCCGGGGACGAGCTGCTGCGCACGGCCGCGGCCCGGATGAACGCCACCGTCCGCGGCGGGGACGTCGTGTGCCGGCTCGGGGGTGACGAGTTCGTCGTCCTCGTCGAGGGCGTCGAGGACGAGAAGGGGCTCGTCGACCTCGGCGGGCGGCTCATCGCCGCGCTCAGCGCCCCGGCGGCGCTGACGGGTCTGCCGCAGACCCAGCACGTGCGGGTCGGGGCCAGCGTGGGCGTGGCGGTCAGCGTGCCCGGCACGCTCGACGCCGGGCGGCTCCTGCGCGACGCCGACGCCGCCGCGTACCGGGCCAAGGCCGCCGGCCGCGGTGTCGTGGAGGTCTTCGACGACGAGCTGCGCGCGGAGCTCAGCGCCCGGTCCGAGCTCGAGACCGCCCTGCGCCACGGGCTGGAGACCGGCGAGCTCGTCCTGTACTACCAGCCGGTCCTGGACCTGGAGACGGGCCGGACCAAGAGCGTGGAGGCCCTGGTCCGCTGGGTCCGGCCCGGGCACGGGCTCGTCCCGCCGGACGCCTTCATCCCCGTCGCCGAGGCGTCCTCGCTGGTCTGCGACCTCGGACGGTGGGCCCTGGCGGAGGCCACGGCCCAGCTCGTGCGGTGGGACGTCGAGGGCGGGCACCACCGCGGCCTGGACGTGGCCGTCAACATCTCCGGCCGGCACCTGGCCCAGGCGCACCTGCTCGACGACGTCACCGACGCCCTGACGGCCAGCGGGATCCACCCCTCCCGCCTGACCGTGGAGATCACCGAGACGGTCCTGGTCGACGAGCCGCTCGCGCTGGAGCACCTGCGGTCGCTGCGCGAGCTCGGCGTGCGGGTCGCCATCGACGACTTCGGGACGGGCTACACCTCGATCGGGCAGCTGTCCCGGCTGCCCGTGGACGTCCTGAAGATCGACCGCAGCTTCGTGTCCTCCCCCGAGGCCGGCCACGGGGACCTCGTGCGGCTGCTCATCAGCGCCGCGCACAGCTTCTCCCTCGGCGTGGTCGCCGAGGGCGTGGAGGAGGACGGCCAGCTCTCGGCCCTGCTGGACGCCTCCTGCGACGCCGCGCAGGGCTACCTCTTCGCCCGTCCCGTGCCCGCGGCGGAGCTGCCGGCGGCGGCCATCCTCGTCACCGAGCCGCGGACGTGACACCCTCTAGGTGACCCCCTGTGACCAACAGGTGACAAATCGCCCTCGAGGAGTCCCGTGCCGCTGACCCGCGCCCGCACGCGCCGGACTCCCCGCCGCCGGCGGCCGGGCCGATCACGCAGGAGACCGGGCACGCTGCACCGCAGCCTCATCGCCCTCGTCCTCGGGCCCGTCCTGGGACTCGTCGGGCTCATGGGGTACGCCGTGGACGAGCAGGCGCACCGCGCCGGGGCCGCCGCCGCGGCCGCCGCGGACGTCGACGCCGCCGTCGCCCTGGACACCCTGCGGGCCGCCGTCGCCCGCGAGGTCGTGCCCGTCCTGGGGCAGGCCGTCCTCGACGACCCCCGCACCGCCGGCTCCGTCGGCGTCGACGAGCGCGAGGTCACGACCCTGTCGCCCCTGGCCCGCCCGACCCTCACCGGGCAGTCCACCGCCGTGCGCGCCGACACCGACGCCGCGGCCCGCGCCGCGGAGCGGACCACCGCGGCGGGAGTGGCCCGCCGGAGCGCGGCGACGGTCCGGCAGCTGCGCGCCGCCGCCCGCCGGGGAGACCTCGACACCGTCTTCGCCGGGTACCAGCGCGTCACCGACGAGCTCACCGACCGCGTCAGCGCCCTGCTCCAGGCGGCCAGGGCGCAGGGCCTGGACGAGAGCGGCACCCGCGCGCTCGCCGACCTGCAGCTCGTCTCCCGCGCCTCGGCCCTGGCCGGGGTCGAGGTCCCGCTGTACTTCGCCGCCACCGCCGGCGCCGGCGCCGGCCGGCTCGAGAACCGGCAGGCCTTCCTCCAGGCCTGGGGCGGGTACCGGGCCGCGTCCGCCGACGTGCTGACGCTGGGCTCCCCCGTCGTGGCGGCGCAGTGGCGGGCCGCGACCACCGGCCCCGGCGCCCGCGCCGTGGACGACCCGCTGCAGGAGGCCGCCCTGACCTGGTCGTCCCCGCCGCTGTCCGCGTTCATCGGGCTCGCCGACGCCAACGGTGCCCGGGACACGGCCGTGCGGGCCGTCGTCCTGAGCACCGGCAAGAAGGCCCGGACCACGGTCTTCACCCCCGCGCAGACGGCCCGCGGCACCCTGCGGGCCCTCGTCGCGACGTGCACGCTCATCGTGCTCGGGACGCTGGCCGCCGCGCTGCTGCTGCGCCGGTGGATCGCGCTGCCGCTGAGCCGGCTGGCCGACCAGGCCCGGGCGGTCAGCGACGGCGAGCTCGTCGACGTCGAGGAGGGCGGCCCGGTGGAGGTGCGGACGGTGGCCCGCGGGCTGGCCGTCGCCGTGGACAACCTGCGCCGCGTGCGCGACCAGGCCCAGGCCGTGACCGACGGCGCCCTCGACGCCGACGTCGTCACCCGCCCCGTGCACGGACCGCTCGGGGAGGTCGTGCACGCCTCGGTCCGGCAGATGGTCGGCGCCCTGCGCGAACGCGAGCGGCTGCAGGCGGTCCTGGCCCACCAGGCCTCCCACGACGCCCTCACCGAACTGCCCAACCGGGCCCGGGCCTCCGAGCTCATCGACGCCGCGCTGCACCGGATGGCCCGCCACGACGGCCGCGTCGGGCTGCTGTTCGTCGACCTCGACCACTTCAAGGCCGTCAACGACACCCACGGCCACGCGGCCGGCGACGAGCTGCTGCGCGTCGTCAGCGCCCGGATGGCCGGGTGCCTGCGCGGCGGGGACGTCCTCGCCCGGCTCGGCGGCGACGAGTTCGTCGTCGTCGTGGAGCAGGTCGAGGACGAGGGCGGCCTCGTCGACCTCGGGACGCGGCTCATCGACTCCGTCTGCGCCCCCGTGGAGCTGTCCGGCCGGCGCACCGGCGTGCGGGTGCGCGTCGGCGCGAGCGTCGGGGTCGCCGTCAGCCCCGTCGGCGGCTGCTCGGCCGAACGGCTGCTGCGCGAGGCCGACGCCGCCGCGTACCGGGCCAAGGCCGCCGGCCGCGGGACGGTCGAGGTCTTCGACGACGCCCTGCGCCGCGACATCGCCCACCGCACCGACCTCGAGCACGCCCTGCGGGCCGGGCTCGAGGTCGGCGAGCTCGTCCTGCACTACCAGCCCGTCCTGGACCTGCGGACGGAGTCCGTGCGCAGCGTCGAGGCGCTCGTGCGCTGGGACCGGCCCGGGGCGGGGCTGCTGGCGCCCGACGCCTTCGTGCCCGTCGCCGAGGCCTCCGACCTCGTCTGCGACCTGGGCCGCTGGGCCCTGGCGACCGCCGCCGCGCAGCTCGCCGCGTGGGACGCCCAGGGCGGGGCCCTGGCGGGCATCACCGCGGCCGTCAACGTCTCGGGCCGGCACCTGGCGCAGCCGCGGCTGCTGGGCGACGTCGCCGTCGCCTGCGCGGGGGCCGGGATCGCCCCCGACCGCCTCACCGTCGAGATCACCGAGACGGTCCTCGTCGACGAACCCACCGCCCGCGAGCACCTGCGGGCGCTGCGGGCCCTCGGCGTGCGCGTCGCGCTGGACGACTTCGGGACGGGGTACACCTCGATCGGCCAGCTGTCCCGGCTGCCCGTGGACTGCCTGAAGATCGACCGCAGCTTCCTGGTCTCCGGCGACCGGGCGCACGCCGACCTCGTCCGCCTCGTCATCGGCGCCGCGCACAGCTTCTCGCTCGGCGTCGTCGCCGAGGGCGTGGAGGACGACGACCAGCTCCTCGCGCTGCGCGAGGCGCACTGCGACGCCGCCCAGGGCTACCTGCTGGGCAGGCCCCTGCCGGCGACCGAGCTCAGCGCGCCCGCAGGCGCCGGACGAGGCTGACCGCGCCCGAGGCGAGGACGCCGAAGGCGACGGCCACCACCACGGAGACCCACGGCGAGCCGCCGACCCCGCGCCCGGCCAGCCCCAGCGCGCCGTAGGCCAGGGCCCAGCACACCGCCGGCGCCACGTCGGCCGCCGCGAAGCGCACCACGGGGTAGGACGTCGCGGCCGCCGCCGCCAGGACCGGGACGCGGGCCCCGGGCAGCAGCCGGGACGTGACGAGCGTCCCGACGTCGTGCCGGGTCAGCCGCTCGCCCAGCTCCTCGAGGTGCCCGTGCGCCTCGGCCTGCCGCCGCAGCCGGCGCCCGGCGCGCGTGCTCGCCCCGCGCAGCAGCAGCGCGTAGACGACCAGGTCGGCCACGTAGGCCGCGCCGGCCCCCACCACGACGACCTCCCCCAGGGACAGCCACGAGCGGTGGTGCCCCAGCGCCGCCATCGCCGAGACGACGGCCCCCGTCGGCAGGACCGGCAGCACCGCCCCGGTCACGACGGCCGCGAACAGGACGACGAGCGCCCACGGCCAGTCGTCGGCGTGGGACGCGGGGTCGAGGAGGTCGAGGACGGCGGAGGGGTGCACGGTCGGACCAGGATGGCAGCCGGCCGGGGGGCCGGGTCCGGGCGGATCGCACCGGCGCCGGGGCGAGCAGGAAACCCACGGGTGTGCCCGCACCCGACCCCGGGAACGACGGAGGGCCCGTCCGTGTGGACGGGCCCTCCGTGGTGGAGCCGCCTCGGGGAATCGAACCCCGGACCTACGCATTACGAGTGCGTCGCTCTGGCCGACTGAGCTAAGGCGGCAGTACCAGCGCCCTCTCGGGCACGGACAGTGAGCCTACAGGACGTCGGGCCCTGCTCTCACCACGAGTCACGCTGTCCGTACCGCCTCCTCGACCAGCGTCCGCACGAGGTCGGGGCGCTCGAGGGACGGCAGGTGCGCGACGCCGGGCAGGTCGGCGCGGCGGGCACCGGGGATCTGGGCGAGCAGCTCCTCGGTGCGGTGCTGCAGGTAGCCGCAGTCCAGGTCCCCCGTCGCCAGGACCACGGGCAGGTCCAGCTCACCCAGCCGCGACCAGGCGTCCGCGTCCGCGTGCCCGGCCCACGCGGCCCGGTTCCGGTGCGCGGTCCCGTCCATGGCCCGGAACAGCTCGCGGACCTCGCCACCGACGCGGCCGACCGGCGACGTCGGGCCGTCCAGCCACAGCTGGGCGTCGAGCTCGACGGCCGCCTCGACGTCACCGGCCTCGGCGGCAGCCTCGGCGCGCTCGTCGAGGTCCAGCGTCCGGGGGTCGTCCTCCACGGGTTCGGGTGCGCCGCTGACGGCGGGGGCGAGCAGGACGAGCCCGGCGACGAGCTCGGGGGCGGTCACGGCGACGTCGAGGGCCAGCCCTCCCCCCATCGAGTTCCCGACGAGCCAGGCGGGTCCGGTGGCGACGTCGGCCAAGAGGGCCCGCAGGTCGGCGAGGTGGGTGAACTCCCCGTCGGCCGCCGGTGCGGACTGCCCGAAACCCCGCCGGTCGTACGTCAGGGTCGCGGCGCTGGCCGGCAGGGCGCCCGCCCACGCCCGGCGGTCGGTGACCCCGGAGTGCAGGAGGACCACGAGCGGTCCGGGGCCGGGGCGGTGGTCGAGGGCGAGCGGCAGGTCAGCGGTCACCCCGCCCATGCTGTCGGGGGAGCACCCGCCACCGCACCCGGTTTCGCACCGGCGACGAGCGCGCGCACGTCCTCCTGCACGAGGTCACCGTGGACGGCCGCCCCGGTCAGCACCCCCGCCCCCACGGCGGCCGCGACCATCGCCCCGGGGTCGGTGACATTCCCGGCGGCCCACACGCCCGGGACGGCCGTGGCACCGCCGGGCTGGGCGGGCACGAACTGCCCCATCGCGCCCGTCGCGAGCTCCCCGCCGAGCTGGGCGAACACCTCCCCGCGGGCGCGGAACCACGGAGCGACGACGAGGGCCTCGACCTCGGCGGCGCCCCGGTCGAGCTCGACACGGATCGCCCCGGGTTCCCCGTCGACGCCCCGGACGGGACCGTCGACGACCTCGACCCCGAGCGCGCGGAACTGCGCGGCGGTCTCGGCGGGCACGTCGAGGTCCTGCCGGAAGAACGTCACCCGCTCGGTGAGGGCCCTGAACAGCAGGACCTGGTGCAGGGAGTTCGGGCGCGACCCCAGGACGCCGACGTGCTGCCCGCGCACCTCGTACCCGTGGCAGAACGGGCAGTGCAGGACGCCGGTCCCCCACAGCCGCCGCAGGCCCGGCACGTCGGGGAGTTCGTCGACGAGGCCGGTCGCCAGGAGGAGGCGACGGGAGCGCACCGGCGGGCCTGCGAGCAGGTCGAGGTGGAACCCGGACCCCTCGCGCCGCGCGGTGACGACGCGGTCGGTGCGGAACTGCACGCCGTACCCGGTGGCTTCGGCCCGACCAGCCGCCAGGAGGTCCCGCGGCGCGATCCCCTCGCGCCCCAGCACGTTGTGCGCGTGGACGGCAGGGGCGTTGCGGGGTTCACCCGCGTCCACGACGACGACCGAGCGCAGCGAGCGGGCGAGCACGACCGCCGCGGCGAGACCCGCAGCCCCTCCCCCGACGACGGCGACGTCCACCTCGGGCACGGCGTTCACCGGGCCACCCACAGCGCCCGCTGCGCGCGGGGTTCCAGCACCAGGTCGCCGTCGAGCAGCGCCTGCACCGCCGCCCCCTCGTCGAACCCCGGGATCGCGAGGTAGCGCGGCAACCAGGCGCGGGCGAACTCCTGCGCGGCCGCGGACGGTGCGACGTCCAGGACGAGGTCGTGGCGTTCCACGGTGAAACCCGCCGCCCGCAGGTGCGGGATCCAGTCGGGGTGGTGGTTCCAGCCCGCGGCCCGGGCTGCGGCGCGGGCCCGGTCCTCGGCGGGGTCGGTGGTGAACCGGGGCAGGTCCTCGAGTTCCACGACGGCCAGGACCCCGCCAGGCGCGAGCGCCGCGCGGACGCCGGCCAGCAACCGCGGGACGTCGTGGACGTGGTGCAGCGAGGACGCGGCCCACACGAGGTCGGCCCCGTGCAGCTGCACCGGGAACCCCTCGTCGAGGTCGGCGGCGACGACGGCGAACCCCTGGTCAGCCAGCACGGACAGCATCCGCGGGTCGGAGTCGACGGCGGTGACGGTCGCGGCGGGGAACCGGTCGCGCAACGACCGGCTGCCGGTCCCGGTCCCGGCACCGAGGTCGACGACGCGGCGGGGCGGGACCGGTAGGTCGAGCAGGTCGAGGACGGCGGTGAGCTGGGCGCCGAACACCTCGGCGTCGAGGTCGAGGACGCGGCGGTGGGCCGCGCCCTCGTCGGCGGGTTCGTGGTGAGGGTGACCGTGGCTCATGCCTCCACGCTACGACCCGCCGTGCGCAAGTGGCATAGCATCTTGCGCATGCAGCAAGAACCGGGCCTCGACACCGTCATCCGCCAGCGCATCCGTGGGCTGCGCCTGGCGCGCGGCTGGTCCCTGGACAACCTCGCGGCCCGCTGCTTCCTCAGCCCCTCCACCCTCAGCCGGATCGAGACCGGTCACCGGCGCATCGCGCTCGACCAGCTCGTCCCCATCGCCCGGGCGCTCGACACCACCCTCGACGACCTCGTCGCCGCGGCCGACGACGAGGACGTCCTCATCCGCCCCGAGCCGCAGCACCGGCCGGGCGTCACGTCGTGGCTGCTGTCCCGGGACCGGGCCGCGGCCGGGGTGACGGTCGCCAAGATGCGCTTCTCCGGCGCCCTGTCCGACGAACCCGGCGTCCACCCGGGGCGGGAGTGGTTCACGGTCCTGTCCGGCCGCGCCCGCCTGGAACTGGGGGGTCGCGTCGTCGAGGTCGGGCCCGGTCAGGCCGCGGAGTTCTCCACGATGGTGCCGCACCGGATCAGCGCCGCCCCCGGGTCCGGTGAGCTGGAGGTGCTGTCGATCTTCGACCGCGACGGCGAGCGCGCCCACCTGCACGACTGATCGGGCGCACCGCCCGGCCGGTCAGCGGCAGGTGGTGCCCTCCTCGGGTGCGGTGCCGCTGAGCAGGTAGGTGTCGACGGCGTCGTCGACGCACTCCGAGCCGGTGGCGTAGGCGGTGTGCCCGTCCCCGTCGTGGGTGAGCAGGTGCCCGGAGGACAGTTCCCCGGCCAGGCTCTGCGCCCACGCGTACGGTGTCGCGGGGTCGCGGGTGGTGCCGACGACGAGGATCGGGTCGGCGCCCTCGGCGTGGACGGGACGCACCTGCCCGACGGGGGCGATCGGCCAGTCCGTGCAGGCCAGGGCCCCCCACGCCAGGTACGGCCCGAACGTCGGGGACTGCGCCGCGAACTCGCGCACCGTGGCCGCGACCTCGGGCTCGGTCTGGGTGTCGTCGCGGTCCAGGCAGTTCACGGCGTAGATGACGGTGGTGGAGTTGTCGAGGTAGCGGCCGTCGGGGGCGCGGTGGGCGTAGGCGTCGGCCAGGGTCAGCAGCGGCGCCCCGTCCCCGCGCAGGGCCGCGGTGAGCGCGGTGGACAGCTGCGGCCACAGCGAGGCCGAGTACAGCGGGTAGGCCACCCCCAGGTAGGCCAGGCCCTGCACGAGCGGCCGGCCGGTCCCCGTGGGCAGGGGGTTCGCGTCCAGGCGGTCCAGCAGGGCCCGCACCTGCGCGACCCCGTCGTCGACGGTGCCCGTCAGCGGGCAGTCCTCCCCGGCCAGGCACGCGGTGACGTAGGAGCGCAGCGCCACCTCGAACCCGGCGGCCTGCCCCGCGTTGACCTGCTCGCTCGTCAGCGCGGGGTCGATGGCCCCGTCGAGGACGAAGCGGCCCACGCGCTGCGGGAACTGCTCGGCGTACCAGGCCCCCAGGTAGGTGCCGTAGCTCTTGCCGAGGTAGCTGAGCTTGTCGTCGCCGAGGGCGGCGCGCAGGACGTCCACGTCCTTCGCCGCCGAGAGGGTGTCGACGTGCGCGGCGAGCGGGCCGGCCCGGGCGCAGCCGCGCCCCAGCTCCTCCGTCCGCTGCTCCAGCGCCCGCACCTCGGCGGGGTCGTCGGGCGTGGGGTCGGTGGACAGGAACGTGTCGACCCGGGCGTCGGTGAGGCAGCGCAGCGGGTCGGACTCCCCCACCCCCCGCGGGTCGAAGCCGACGACGTCGAAGTGGTCGCGGACGTCCTGGGAGACGACGTTCTGCGCGGCCCGCGCGTACTCGACCCCCGAGGCCCCGGGCCCGCCGGGGTTGAGGACGAGGGACCCGAGGCGGTCCTCGCCGGTGGCCCGCGTGGGCAGCCGCACGACGGCCAGGGTGGTCGTGGGACCGGTCGGCTGCGCGTAGTCGACCGGCACGGTCAGGCGCGTGCACTGGAAACCGCCCGAGCAGTCGGCCCACTGCAGGCGCTGGGAGTAGAACGGGGCCAGGGCCGGGTCCGTCGCGTTCTCGCCCGCCACCGGCCGCGCCGTGCCCACCGGTTCGGGGTCCGGGCCGGACCCGCCCAGGGCCGAGCACCCCGTGAGCAGGACGGAGACCGCGACCAGGCCGACGACGGCGCGCGAGCGGGACGGTCGGCGGAGGGGGCGCATGGTGCGCCCCACGCTACGTGACCTCACGGGGGGACCGGGCGCTCAGCCGTCCCGGCGCGCGGGCCGCAGGCTCAGGGCCAGCGCCTCCACGGCCAGCAGCGGGGCGACGTTCTGCGCGAGCCGCTCGCGGGCGAGCTGGACGGCCTCGGCACGCGCCAGCGTCTCCTCCGGCGGGCCGGCCGCCGCCATCGCCCGCACCTCGGTGGTCATGTCCGAGTTCACCAGCTCCACGGGCGCGCCGAGCTGGACGACCAGGACGTCGCGCAGCAGGGCGAGCAGGTCGACGAGGGCCCGGTCCAGGACGTCGGTCTGGTGCCGGCGGGCCCGCCGCTTCTGGTCCTCCTCCAGCTGGCGCACCTGGGCCCGCACCGCCGGCGGCACGGTCGCGGACCCGTCGGCGCCGAGCGCGCGCAGCAGCTCGGCCTTCTCCCGGGCGTCGCGCTCGACCGTCGAGGCACCGGCCTCCTCGGCCGCGATGTCGACGAGCTCCCCGGCCGCGAGGACGGCGTCGCCGACCCCGCGGACGCGCTGCGGCAGCCGCAGCACCTCCCGGCGGCGGATGCGGGCGCCCTCGTCCCGCGCGAGGCGGCGGGCCAGCCCGACGTGGGACTGCGCGGCCCGCGCCGCGAACGCCGCCATGGCGGGGTCCACGCCGTCGCGCCGCACGAGCAGCTCGGCGACCGCGTCGGCGGGCGGGACGCGCAGCGGGACGTGCCGGGACCGGGAGCGGATCGTCGGCAGGACGTCGTCGACCGCGGGCGCGCACAGCAGCCACACCGTCTGCGGCGGGGGCTCCTCGACGGTCTTCAGCAGCACGTTGCCGGACGTCTCGTTGAGCCGGTCGGCGTCCTCGACGACGATGACGCGCCAGCGCGCGACCGAGGGGCGGCGCTGGGCGGTGGCGATGAGCGGTTCGACGTCGACCCGGCGGATCCAGGTGTGCTCGGTCGTGAAGAGCGTGACGTCGGCGTGGGAGCCGGCGAGCGCCGTCCGGCAGCCGGCGCAGCGCCCGCAGCCGATCTGCGACGGGTCCTCGCAGACCAGGGCGGCGGCGAAGGCCCGCGCGGCCGTGGACCGGCCCGACCCGGGGGGCCCCGTGAGCAGCCAGGCGTGGGTCATGCCGACCGTGCCGCGGCGGGCGGCCGTCGCGGCGCGGTCCAGGACCCGCACGGCCGGCTCCTGGCCGACGACGTCGTCCCAGACGCTCACGAGCGCACCGGACCGGGAACGGTCACGGGCTCGGCCGCGGTCCCGGCCGCGGCGGGCAGCAGCGGGGCGAGGTGCTCGCGCAGCGCGGCGTGGACGGCCTGCGGGGTGGTCGTGGCGTCCAGGACGAGGTAGCGGCGCGGGTCGCGCTCGGCGAGGGAGAGGAACTGCTCGCGCACGCGGGCGTGGAAGGCGCGCGACTCGGCCTCCATGCGGTCCTCGCCCGCCCGGCCGGCGCGGCGCTGGGCCGCGGTCACCGGGTCGACGTCGAGGACGACGGTGAGGTCGGGCAGCAGCCCCTCCGTCGCCCACGTCGACAGCGTCTCGACCTCGGCGGCGGGCAGGTCCCGGCCCGCGCCCTGGTAGGCGAGGGAGGAGTCGACGTAGCGGTCGGTGAGGACGACGGCACCGCGGCGCAGCCCGGGGCGGACGACCTCGGCGACGTGCTGGGCGCGGTCGGCGGCGAACAGCAGGGCCTCGGCGCGCGGGCCGAGCGGGGAGTCGTCGCCGCGGTGGGACAGCAGGACCTCGCGCAGGTCCCGGCCCGTGGCCGTCCCGCCGGGTTCGCGGGTCACGACGACCTCGTGGCCCAGCTCGTCGAGCCACTCGGCGAGCAACCTCACCTGGGTGGTCTTGCCCGACCCGTCCCCGCCCTCGAAGGCCAGGAAGAACCCGCTGCGCGACCTCACGGGGGCAGTGTCCCCGACCGCGCCCCGCCCGGTGAAGGCGCGGACGAGGTCGGCGCGCAGGCTCGTGCCGCGGCGGTCGTCCATCTGCCGGAAGGCCACGACACCGGCCGCGCCGGTGATCACCCCGGCCAGCACCATCGCCAGCGCGGACCCGGCGTAGGTCACCGACCAGTGGTCGCTGGGGGCGAAGGTGCGCTCGCCCAGGGCGTTCGCGACCCAGGGCGCCACGAGCATGACGGCGATGATGACGACGCGGGTGCTGGACCCGACGAAGGAGAACGTCCGGCCGCGGACGTCGTCGTCGACCTCGAGGCCGAGCAGCGTGTACGCCGAGACGTACGCCAGCCCGGTGAACAACCCCAGGGCCACGACGAACAGGGCCGCGACGACGATGTTGCCGACGAGCGCGACGAGGACGAGGGAGACCCCCGCCAGGGACAGCGCCAGCCCGAAGGTGCGGCGGCGGCTGAGCCCGGACAGCCAGCGCGGCCCCTGCCAGACACCGAGCGCGACCCCGGCGAACACGGCCATGACGACGACGCCGTACCCCGGGTCGCCGGCGCCCAGGCTGGTGACGAACGCGCGGCCGAGGCCGAGGACGACCCCGCCGGCGGCGAACGCGACGAGCATCCCGAAGACCAGTCCGCGCAGCAGCGGGGAGCCGCCGACGAAGCGCCAGCCCTCGACGATGTCGCGCCCCAGCGTCGGGGCGAGCCCGCCCTCGCGGGGGCGGGCCTCGCGCGGCGGGACGTCCAGGCGCCAGATGACGGCGGCCGCGACGAGGAACGTCAGGGCGTTGACGTACATCGCCAGGTCCGACTGCCCGCCCCGCAGGAAGGGCAGCAGGTTGTCGAGCACACCGGTGAGCAGCGTCAGCAGGATGAACGCGAGCCCGGCGACGGGGGCCGAGCCGTAGGTGGCGACGAGGCTGATCTGGTTGGCGACCTCGAGCTTGCGGGCCGGCACGAGGTTGGGGACGGTCGCGTCCTTGGCCGGACCCCAGAACAGCGTGACGAGCTCGATGAGCAGCGTCGCGACGAACAGCCAGGTGAGGCTGCCGACGACCGGGATGGAGACGAACAGCGCGAACCGCAGCAGGTCGCCCACGACCATCGTCAGGCGGCGGTCCAGGCGGTCGGCCAGCGCCCCGGCGAGCGGCCCGAGGAGGGCGGCCGGGGCCAGCTGGAGGATGAAGACGGTGGAGACCGCCACGCTCGTCTGGGTGGCGTCCCCGACCGTCAGGCCCGCCGCGGTCCCGAGCTTGGCGAGCATGCCCAGCCAGTCCCCGAAGCTGGAGAGCATGAGCGAGAGCCACATGCGGCGGAAGTCGGGGTGCTCGCGCAGCAGGGCCCGCACGTCGTGGTCGGGAGCTGCGGCGGGGGTCACGACGTCAGGGTAGAGGGCCGCCCCCGCGGGCCCGCCGCACGCGCGGCGGGCCTGTGGACGACGGGTGTCAGGACTGCGAGGGCGCCGCGGTCTTCTTCGCGGCGGTCTTCTTGGCCGTCGTCTTCTTCGCGGTCGTCTTCTTGGCGGCGGCCTTCTTCGCCGTCTTCTTCACCGGTCCCTTGGCGCGCTTGTCGGCGAGCAGCTCGGCCGCGCGCTCGGCCGTGATCGTCTCGGGGTCGTCGTCCTTGCGCAGCGTGGCGTTGGTCGTGCCGTCCGTCGCGTACGGGCCGAAACGGCCGTCCTTGACGACGATCGGCTGACCGGACTCGGGGTCGGGCCCCAGCTCCTTCAGCGGCGGCTTGGCGACCTGACCGCGCCGCGTCTTGGGCTGGGCGTAGATCGCCAGCACCTCGGGCAGCGTGATCGAGAAGATCTGGTCCTCGGACTCCAGGGAGCGCGAGTCCGTGCCCTTCTTCAGGTACGGGCCGTAGCGGCCGTTCTGCGCGGTGATCTCGTCGCCGGTCTCGGGGTCGGCGCCGACGACGCGCGGCAGCGACAGCAGCTGCAGGGCCTGCTCGAGGGTGACGGTCTCGACCGACATGTCCTTGAACAGCGAGCCGGTGCGGGGTTTGACCTTCGCGGCCTTCTTGGCCGTCCGCTTCTTCGGCGCGGCCTGCTCGGCGCGCTCCTCCACGGCGGTCTTGGGGGCGTCGTCCTCGATGAGCTCGGTGACGTACGGCCCGTAGCGGCCGACGCGGGCCACGACCGTCCGCCCCGTCCCCGGGTCCTGCCCGAGCACGCGGTCGCCGTCGGACTGGGAGGTCAGCAGCTCACGCGCCTTGGCGACGGTCATCTCGTCGGGCGCGACGTCCTCGGGGACCGAGGCCTTGAGCAGCTCACCGGTCTCGGTGTCCGGGCCCTCCAGGTAGGGGCCGTAGCGGCCCACGCGCAGGACGATGCCCTCCCCGATCGGGACGGTCGAGATCTCCCGGGCGTCGATGGAGCCGAGGTCGTCGGCCAGCCCCTTGATGCCGTCGAGCTCGGCGGTCGCGCCGCCGGCGGGCCCGCCGGGGCCCGGGGCACCGGCCACGGCCGCACCGTTGGCCGGGCCGTCGGCGCCGAAGTAGAACGTCGTCAGCCAGTCGACGCGCTCGGCCTCGCCGCGCGAGATCGCGTCGAGGTCGTTCTCCATCTCGGCGGTGAACTCGTAGTCGACGAGCTTGGGGAAGTGCTCCTCCAGCAGCCGCGTCACGGCGAACGCGAGCCAGCTCGGGACCAGGGCCGAGCCCTTGTACCAGACGTACCCGCGGTCCACGATCGTCGAGATGATCGACTGGAACGTCGAGGGACGCCCGATCTCCTTCTCCTCCAGCGTCTTGATGAGGCTGGCCTCGGTGTACCGGGCGGGCGGGGACGTCTCGTGCCCGTCGGCCGCCAGGTCGCGCGCCGACAGCGCGTCGCCGGCCGCGACCTGCGGCAGGCGGCGGTCGTCGTCCGCGCCGCTCTCGTCGTCGCGGGTGGCGTCGCGGCCCTCCTCGTAGGCGGCGAGGAACCCGCGGAACGTGATGATCGTGCCCGAGGCGGAGAACTCGACGTCGCGGCCGTCGGCCGTGGTGGCGCCGAGGCGGACGGTCGCGGTGGTGCCGCGGGCGTCGTGCATCTGGGAGGCGACGGTCCGCTTCCAGATGAGGTCGTAGAGGCGGAAGTCGTCCCCGCGCAGCTCCCCGGACACCTGCGCCGGCGTGCGGAACGTCTCCCCCGCCGGGCGGATCGCCTCGTGGCCCTCCTGCGCGTTCTTCGTCTTCGACGTGTAGTTGCGCGGGGAGTCCGGCACGTACTCCGGCCCGTACAGCTCACGGGCCTGGGCCCGGGCCGCCGCCAGCGCCTGCGAGGACAGCTGGATGGAGTCGGTGCGCATGTAGGTGATGTAGCCGCGCTCGTACAGGCCCTGCGCGGTGCGCATGGTCTGCCGCGCGTTGAGGCGCAGCTTGCGGGAGGCCTCCTGCTGCAGGGTGGAGGTGATGAACGGCGCGGCCGGGCGCCGCGTGTACGGCTTCTCCTCCACCCCGCGGACGGCGAACTCCGACTGCGCGAGCCCGGCGACGATCGCCTCGGCCGCGGCCACGTCGAGGTGGGCGACGTTCTTCGACTTCAGGGTGCCGTCGTCGGCGAAGTCGCGGCCGCTGGCCACGCGCCTGCCCTCGACGGTGGACAGCTTGGCGCTGAACGCCGAGTCGCCCTCGGGCTGGAAGGTGCCCGTGATGTCGGCGTAGCCCGCGGCGACGAACGCCATGCGCTCGCGCTCGCGCTCCACGCACAGCCGGGTCGCGACGGACTGCACGCGCCCCGCGGACAGGCCGGCGCGGACCTTGCGCCACAGCACCGGGGACAGCTCGTAGCCGTAGAGGCGGTCGAGGATGCGGCGCGTCTCCTGCGCGTCGACCATCCGGTCGTCGATGTCGCGCAGGTCGCGGATCGCCTGCTGGATCGTCTCGCGGGTGACGTCGCCGAAGACCATCCGGCGGTACGGGACGCGCGGTTCCAGCGCCTGCACGAGGTGCCAGGCGATGGCCTCGCCCTCGCGGTCGCGGTCGGTGGCGAGGATGAGCTCGTCGACGTCCTTCAGGGCGCGCTTGAGCTCGGAGACCCGCTTCCTCTTGTCGCCGTCGACGACGTAGTACGGCTCGAACCCGTGGTCGACGTCGACCGCGAACTTGCCGAACGGGCCCTTCTTCATGTCCTCGGGCAGCTGCGAGGGCTGGGGCAGGTCGCGGATGTGGCCGTAGCTCGCCTCGACCTGGTAACCGGGGCCGAGGTAGCTCGCGATCTTGTCGATCTTCCCCGGCGACTCGACGATCACCAGTCGGCGCAGTCCGTCACCGGACGTCTTCGTTCCCTGGGACTTGCCCGCCACTGGTCCTGCCTCTCACCTTCGACTCGCTGTCCACCCCGCAGGACGCCGGCCGCGGTCCTGGGCCGGGTGGTCCCGCTGTGCACTCTCGCACGTCGGGCCGACGCGGGGTGCACCCTGCGCACACCCGGGGCTGCTCTGGACGTGCGCTGCCAATGTGTCACGGCGCGACCCGCGGCACGCAACCGGCGGGTCGCCGAGGGCCCGCCGTCGCCACTCGGCGTCACCACCGCGCGGGGCCGGGGAACGCCTCGTTGCCTCCCCGAGGCCGATGATCGGCCTCGGGGAGGCAACGAGGCGTTCCCGCGGACGGCGGCGGTCGCACCGGGTCAGGGCAGGAGGAGAAACCCGTCCTCCAGGAGCGAGCGCACCCGCGGGTAGAGCCGGGTGCGTACGTCGCCCACGGCCTCCTCCCCCAGCACCGCGAGGCCCGCGGTGATCTGGCCCAGGGTCAGCTCCCCGTCGCACGCGCCGACGAGGCCGGCGAGGTCGCCGTCGACCTGCGCGACGCGGCGCAGCCCGCCGCCCTGGCGCAGCAGGACGATGCGGGGGTCGGGGTCGCCGGGGGTGTGGAAGCGTTCGTCGGTGACGTCGGCGGCGACGGTGACCGTCAGGTCGCCCAGGTCCTGGCCCGCCTCGTCCAGCCCGGCGAGGCGGTCGTGGGTGGCCAGACCGCGGGCGAAGACCTCCCCCAGCGGGTCGTCGAGGGCGGCGAGGTTCTCCTCGAAGCGGCGCAGCGGCGTCCCCGGCCGTTGCGGGCGGCGCAGCGTCACGACGCCGAAGCCGACCCCGGTCACCCCGCGCGCGGCGAAGTCGTCCAGCCACGCCGCGTACAGCTCGTCGAAGCGCGGCCCGGCTTTCTGCCCGCCGTCGCGGATCCACGTCTCGGCGTACAGCGCCGGGTCGGCGACCTCGCGCTGGACGACCCACGCGTCCAGCCCCGTGCCCTCCAGCCAGGACTCGACCCGCTGCGACCAGCTCTGCCCGTCGTGCAGCTCCCAGTTCCCCAGCAGCTGCGCGACGCCGCCGGGGGCGAGGACCGGGCCCACCTCGGCGACGATCCGGGCGACGAGGGAGTCCCCGGGCATCCCGCCGTCGCGGTACTCGTACGTGGGCACGGCCGACGTGCGCGGGGTGATGACGAACGGCGGGTTCGACACGACGAGGTCGAACAGCTCGCCGTCGCGGACGGGCCCGAAGAGCGACCCGTGCCGCAGGTCCAGGGACACCTCGTTGAGCGCGGCGTTGACGGCCGCGAGGTCCAGGGCGCGCTCGGAGGTGTCGGTGGCGGTGACGCGCCGGGCGTGCCGGGAGGCGTGCAGGGCCTGGATGCCGCAGCCGGTGCCGACGTCGAGGACGCGGCCGACGGGGGTGCGGACGGTCGCCGAGGCCAGCGTCAGGGACGCGCCGCCGACGCCGAGGACGTGGTCCGCCGACAGCGCCTCGCCGGTGGCGAGCTCACCGAGGTCGCTGACGAGCCACCACTGCGCGACCCCACCGGCGTCGTCCACGGAGTACGGCCGCAGGTCCACCAGCGGACGGACCTCGTCGTCCGGTCCCTCCCCGGCCGCGGCGACGAGCCCGAGGGCCGCCGCCCCCGCGGTCCGGGTGCGGGGCAGGGCCGCGTCGAGCTCGGCGCGCGTGACGGCCCGACCGAGCGTCGCGCACCGCAGCAGGACGGCGGCCGGTTCGCGCGAACCGGCCGTCGCCCGCAGGGCGGGGAGCGGTTGCTCCCGGTCCAGGGCCGCGGAGGCGACGTCGCCGACGAGGGCGGCGACGCCCTCGACGGTGTAGTCCGCGGCCCGCAGGTCCGCGCGCAACCCCGCGAGGAGTTCGAGCGGGCCGGCGGGTGCGGGGTTCTCGGCGAGGCCCGGGGCCTGCGTGGGGTCAGACGTCACGTGCGCCGAGTCTGCCCCACGTCAGGGCAGCCGCTCGACCCCCTCCTCGCGCAGGTCCACCCCGGACGGTCCCGAGGTCGGGGCCGCCACGTCGACCCGGCGGTTCTTGCTGACGACGACGGCCACGACGATGACGACGGTCGCCACCCCCGCGATGCCGTACCGCAGCCACTGGTTGGCGCCCGACCCGATCGAGAGGGTCACGACGGCGGGCGCGACGAGCAGCGCCACGAGGTTCATCACCTTGATGAGGGGGTTGATGGCCGGGCCCGCGGTGTCCTTGAACGGGTCGCCGACGGTGTCGCCGATGACCGTCGCGGCGTGCGCCTCGGACCCCTTGCCGCCGTACGACCCGTCCTCGACGAGCTTCTTGGCGTTGTCCCAGGCCCCGCCGGCGTTCGCGAGGAACACGGCCATGAGGACCCCGGCGCCGATCGCCCCGCCGAGGAAACCCGCCAGCGGGGCGACGCCGAGGCCGAACCCGACGGCGATGGGCGCGAACGCGGCGAGCAGACCGGGGGTGGCGAGTTCGCGCAGCGCGTCCCGCGTGCAGAGGTCGACGACGCGGCCGTGGTCGGGTTCCTCGGTCCCGTCCATGATGCCGGGGTGCTCGGCGAACTGCCGGCGCACCTCCAGGACGACGGCACCGGCGGACCGACCCACGGCGTTGACCGCCAGGCCGGAGAACAGGAACACGACGGCGGCCCCGAGCAGCACCCCCACGAGCGTCGTGGGGGTGGAGATCTGGAAGTCGCCGATCGTGGCCAGCACGTACGCCGAGGGCCGCTCGATCCCCAGGGCCACCTGCTGGACCCGATCGGTGACCGCGTTCTGGTAGGACCCGAACAGGGCCGTGGCGGCCAGGACCGCCGTCGCGATCGCGATGCCCTTCGTGACGGCCTTCGTCGTGTTCCCGACCGCGTCGAGCTCGGTGAGGACGGCGGCGCCCTCCCCGTCGACGTCGCCGCTCATCTCGGCGATGCCCTGGGCGTTGTCGCTGACCGGGCCGAACGTGTCCATGGCGACGATGACGCCGACCGTCGTCAGCAACCCGCAGCCGGCGAGGGCGATGAGGAACATCGCCAGCGCGAGCACGCCCCCGGCGAGCACGAAGGCCAGGAACACGGCCCCCGCGATGACGACGGTCGTGTAGACGGCCGACTCCAGGCCCAGACCGATCCCGGACAGGACGACGGTGGCCGGCCCGGTGACCGAGGCCCCGGCGACGTCGCGCGTGGGTCGCGCCTCGGTCCCCGTGTAGTGGCCCGTGATGAACAGGATGAGGACGGCCAGCAGGATCCCGAGGAACACCGCGGCGAACGCGATGAGGCGCGGGTCGCCGTCGAGGGAGGCGACCGTGCCGGCGGCTCCGCTGAACCCCGCGAACGAGGACGGCAGGAACGCGAAGCACGCGACCGCGGTGCCGGCGAGGGCGATGACCGCCGAGAGGTGGAAACCGTTCTGGATCGACGTCAGCCCGCTGACGCCGGCCCGGGCGCGGACGAGCACGACGCCGAGGGCGGCCGTGACGGCGCCGATCGCGGGGATGAGCAGCGGCAGGACGAGACCGTCCTCGCCGATGGCGGCGCTGCCGAGGATGACGGCCGCGACGATCGTCACGGCGTAGGACTCGAACAGGTCGGCCGCCATGCCGGCGCAGTCACCGACGTTGTCGCCCACGTTGTCCGCGATGGTCGCGGGGTTGCGGGGGTCGTCCTCCGGGATGCCCTGCTCGATCTTGCCGACGAGGTCGGCGCCGACGTCGGCGGCCTTGGTGAAGATGCCGCCGCCGACGCGCATGAACATCGCCAGCAGCGCCGCGCCGAAGCCGAAACCCTCCAGCACCGTGGGGGCCTCGCGGCCGAACGCGACCACGGCGACCGAGGCGCCGAGCAGCCCCAGGCCGACGGTCGTCATGCCGACGACGCCACCGGTGCGGAACGCGATGCGCATCCCCTCCTCGCGTCCGCCGTCGGGTCGCCGCGCCGCGGCGGCGACCCGCAGGTTCGCCCGCACCGCCAGCGACATCCCGAGGTAGCCGATGGCGGCGGAGAACCCCGCGCCGACGAGGAACGCGACGCTGCGCGCGGTGCGCAGGTCCCAGCCGTCGGCCGGCAGCGCCAGCAGCAGGACGACGACGGCGACGGCGAACCAGGCGAGGGTGCGGAACTGGCGGCGCAGGTAGGCGCCGGCCCCGCTCTGCACGGCCCCGGCGATGGACCGCATCCGCTCGGTGCCCTCACCCGCGGCGAGCACCTGTCGTCGGAACACGAACGCGGCGGCCAGGGCCAGCAGCGAGACGACCGCGACGGCGACCGCGATCCCCTGGGTGGAACTCGACAGGTCCTCGGGCACGGGCATCCGTCCTCCTCGACGTGTGCTGACCTCTGCACGCAGCGTAGGACAGCGGTCCCCGGAGTGCTACGCACTCGATCACCGTGGTGGAGGGTCCCGTGCGGGGACGAGGGGGTTGCGAGGGGGTGCGGGCCCTCAGAAGGCGCGGGCGACCGGGGTTCCCGGCTGCAGGTGCCACGACAGCGTGACGCCCCCCGCGGAACTCGTCTCGGCGCTGGAGTCGGCCATCCCGGCCATGAGGGCCAACGACAACGGGTCGGCGGTGGCGAGCGCCCCCGGCCCGTCGGGGACGGGGACGCCGTCGGGACCGCACTGGTTGACGGTCACGTCGAGGCGGTCCTCGTCGTCGCACAACCGCATGTCGACGAGGGAGACGGGAGGGCCGGTCGGGGCCGCGAGGACCCCGCCGGCCACGGCCCGCGCGCACGCCTCGCCGATGGCGATGCGGATCTCGTCGAGCTGGTCCTCCGCGAAACCGGCCCGCCGCGCCACCGAGACCGCCACGAGGCGCGCGGTGCGCACGTGCTCGGCCATCGGTGAGAAGCGCAGGGTCACGGTGGGCACGGTTCGGTGCTTCCTGGTCGGTCGGGACGGGACCGCCGGCCCCGTGCGGGTCTCAGGAGGTGGTGCTGGCCTCGTCCGAGGACGCGGAGGCGGCGATCGCGTCGGCCACCGTGTCGTGGATGGGGAACACCTTCGTCAGACCGGTGATGCGGAAGACCTTGAGGATCTTCTCGCGCTGGCACACGAGGTGCAGGGAGCCGTCGTGGGAACGGACGCGCTTGAGGCCGCCGACCAGGACGCCCAGACCGGTGGAGTCGAGGAACTCGACCCCCTCCATGTCCACGACGAGGTGGTGGTGGCCCGCACCCACGAGTTCGTTGAGCCGTTCGCGCAGGGTGGGCGCGGTGTACACGTCGATCTCGCCGGACACCTCGACGACGGTCCGGCCGCTCTCCTCGCGGCTGGTCACCGACAGGTCCACTAGGACCCCTCCTCGCTGCTGGTCTGCTGCCCGCTGGTGCGTGGCGGGTGTGTGCAGTGGACTGCGAGGGCACCGCTGCGCCCTCTCCCCCGCATTCAACCACCACGCTGCGTGAGGAGCCCGCCCAAGGCGCGTCCGCGGCCCGCGCCGCCCCCGGCACGGGGGGGACACTGGTGACGTGGACGGCGGTGCGGAGGGGGCGGGCCCGGACGACGCGACCCCCCGCTGGCAGCGGCTGCTCGACGCCGGGTCGCGCTCGGACCGCGTCCGCCACGTCGAACGGATCGCAGCCCGCCCCGGCGTCCGCCTCCCGTGGCCCGACTGGGCCGACCCCGAGGTGGTCGGCGCCCTCGAGCGGGGCACCGGCGGCAGGCCGTGGCGGCACCAGGTGCTGGCCGCCGAGGCGGTCCGCGCGGGCCGGTCCACCGTCCTGTCGGCGGGGACCGCCTCGGGCAAGTCGCTGGCCTACCAGCTGCCCGTCCTCACCGCCCTGCGCGAGAGCGCGCGCACCTCCCCCAACGGCAAGGGCGCCACGGCGCTGTACCTGTCGCCGACGAAGGCGCTGGCCGCCGACCAGGACTCCCGGCTGCGCGCGCTCGGGCTGGACCGGCCGCTGACCAGCACGTACGACGGCGACACCCCGCCGGAGGTGCGGCGGTGGATCCGCGAGCACGCCGCCCTCGTGCTGACGAACGTCGACATGCTCCACCGCTCCGTCCTGCCCGGCCACGAGCACTGGGCGAGCTTCCTGCGGCGGCTGCGGTACGTCGTGGTCGACGAGCTGCACACCTACCGCGGCGTGTTCGGGTCCCACGCGGCCGCCGTCCTGCGCCGGTTGCGGCGCCTCGCTGCCCGCTACGGGTCCGAGCCGGTGTTCGTGCTCGCCTCGGCCACGGTGGCCGACCCGGCGACGACCGCGCGCCGGCTCACCGGCCTCGACGTGCACGCCGTCACCGAGGACGGCTCGGCCCGCCCCGCCGTCTCCGTCGCGCTGTGGGAGCCGCCGCTGCGCCCGGGCACCACCGACCTCGCCACCGACCTCGCCACCGGCACCGGCGCTCCCGCCCCGGGCGCGCGGACGGAACGGCGCACCGCCACCGCCGAGGCGTCCGACCTGCTCGGCGACCTCGTCCTGGCGGGCGTGCGGACCCTCGCCTTCGTCCGCAGCCGCACGGGCGCGGAGTCCGTCGCCGCCGGGGCCCGCCGCCGGCTCGCCGACGTCGACGAGGACCTCGCCGGCCGGGTCCTGGCCTACCGCGGCGGGTACCTGCCCGAGGACCGCCGCGTGCTCGAGGAGGGGCTGCGCTCGGGCCGGGTCGTGGGGATGGCCACGACCAACGCCCTGGAACTGGGCGTGGACGTCGCGGGCCTGGACGCCGTGCTCGTCGCCGGCTGGCCGGGGACGCGGGCCTCCTTCTGGCAGCAGATCGGCCGGGCCGGACGCCGCGGGACACCGGCCCTGGGCGTCCTCGTCTCGCGCGACGACCCGCTGGACACCTACCTCGCCCACCACCCCGAGGCGCTGTTCGGCGCCGGCGTCGAGGCCACCGTCCTGGACCCCGACAACGTCTACGTGCTCGCCCCGCACCTGGCCGCCGCCGCCCAGGAACTGCCCCTCACCGAGGCCGACCTCGACCTGTTCGGCCCGGCCGCGGCCGACGTCGTCGACCTGCTCGTGCAGCGGGGGGTGCTGCGGCGCAGGGCGAACGGCTGGTACTGGACGCGCCGCGACCGCGCCGTCGACCTGACCGACCTGCGCGGCGCGGGCGGCAGCGTCCGGGTCGTCGAGGCCGTCACCGGCCGCATCCTCGGCACCGTCGAGGCGTCCTCGGCCGACTCCGCCGTCCACGAGGGCGCGGTCCACGTCCACCAGGGCCGCACCTACCTCGTCGACCGGCTCGACCTCGAGGACTCCCTGGCCGTCGTCCACCCCGAACCCGACCCCGGGTACACGACCCACGCGCGCTCGGCCTCCGACGTGCGGGTCCTCGGCGTCGACGGCACCCGCACCGCCGGCCCCGTCACCGTCTCCTCCGGCGTGGTGGAGGTGACCAGCCGCGTCACCGGGTTCCTGCGCCGGCGCACCGGGACCGGGACGGTCCTGTCCGAGCAGCCGCTGGACCTGCCCGAGCGCCGGCTGCGCACCCGGGCCGTGTGGTGGACCCTCGACGTCGACGTCGCCGAGGCCGTCCTCGGCGACGCCGCGCGCCTGCCCGGGGCCCTGCACGCCGCCGAGCACGCCGCCATCGGCCTGCTGCCGCTGCTGGCGACGTGCGACCGCTGGGACCTCGGCGGGCTGTCCACCGCCTCGCACCCCGACACCGGCCTGCCGACAGTCTTCGTCCACGACGCCGTCCCCGGCGGGGCGGGGTTCGCCGACCGCGGTCACGAGCGCTTCGCGCAGTGGACGAGCGCCACCCGCGACGCCGTCCGCGCGTGCGCCTGCGAGGACGGCTGCCCGGCGTGCGTGCAGTCCCCCAAGTGCGGCAACGGCAACGAGCCGCTCGACAAGGCCGGCGCGCTCGCCGTCCTCGACGTGCTGCTCGGTGCCGTGGAGGGTCACCGGGCCCCACCCGCGACGGCTCCACCCCCACCCGGTGCCGCCTCCCCCGGGCCGGCCTGACCGGCGCGCGCCGTCGCCCGGGCCGTGCCGAGCAGGCCCACGACGCCCGCCGGGCGCACGAGCGCCGTCACGGTGACGACCCCGTCCGCCGCCACCGCGCACCCGTCCGCTCGTGCGCGGTGGGCGACGAGGACGACGGCGGCCCGGGCGCACGGGTCGCCGGTCCCCCGGCCCACCACGACGTCGGCGGCCGCGAGCGCCGCCAGGTCGGCCGCGGCCTCGGCCCGGTGCCGGGCGAGGACCGCGCTGGCGAGGGCGAGCACCAGCAGGAGCAGCGACAGCAGCGCCGCGCACGTCCCGAGGGCCACGACGGAACCGCTCCCCTCGTCCGCTCCCCGGCGGGGGTCGGGGCCGGTCACGGGGCCTCGACGGCCGCCGTGGCCGTTCCCCGGGCCAGGACGTTCCCGCCGAGGGGCCCGGCCAGGCGCTGCGCCGCGCTCACCTCGACCGTCACGGTCCCCGTTCCCCCGCTCGTCGCCCCGCCCGTCGCCCCGCCCGTCGCCCGGTGGACGCGGACCGCGGCCCCGTCCGGGCCGGCGGCGCGGGCCACCCGCAGCACGACGTCGCCGGACTCGCCGCGGGCGGCGGCGCGGGCCGCGGCCCGGGCCGCGTCGACGCACTGGACCTGCGTCACGACGGCCCGCACCGTCCCCAGCGCGAGGGCGAGCAGCACGACGACGGCGGGCAGCAGCAGCGCGAACTCGGCCGTCACCGACCCGCGGTCCCCACCGGTGCGCCGGCGCTGCCCGGCCCTCACCCCAGCGTCAGCGCCTGCCGGACGACGCCGAGGAGCATCCCCCGGACCTCGTCGCTGCGCAGCACCGCGATGAGCAGCCCCGCGAAACCGCACGCGGCCAGCGTGGCCATCGCGTACTCCGCCGTCGCCATCCCGGCGTCCCGGGGTTCGGGGGTCTGCGCGGGTTCCTCGTCCGGCCCTCGCCCGACCGTGTTCCCCACGTCCTGCGCGTCGTGTTCCCGCACCGTTCCTCCTCGTCCGTCGGTCGCCGGGAAACCCCGGCCCGCAACGACTCTCGTCGTCGGTCGCTACCGGTGGAACCCCGCCCGGCGGGTCTGTGGACGGAACCGGCCGGGCCGGGCCCTGTGGACACCGGGACGTCACGAGAGCACGTCCCCGGCCAGGCTGAGGACGACCGGGACGACCCCCAGCAGCAGGAACGCGGGTAGCGTGCACGCCCCCAGGGGCAGGACGAGGGCCGCCGACAACCGGGCGGCGGCGGCCTCGGCCTCCCAGCGCCGCCGGTCCCGCCCCGAGGACGCGGCCGACCGCAGCAGGTCGGCCACGGGGGCGCCGGTGCGGGCCGACAGCAGCAACGGGTCGGCCAGCTCGTCCCAGCGGCCGGGGTCCTCGGCCAGGGCCGCGGCGGGTCCGTCGGGGTCCGACCCCCACGCCCACCGCGCCGCCGCCCGCTGCAGCGCGGGTTCGGGGGCGAACCCCTCCTGGGCGAGCGCGTCGAGGACGGCCGCGAGGGCGCGACCGGGCGGCAGACCGCCGGTGACGGCGGCGGCGAGCAGGTCCGCGACGAGGGGCGCCTCGACGACCGGTGCGGTGCGGCGCTCACGTCCCCGGCCGGGCAGGACCCGGCGGCGGGCGGCTGAGAGGAACCGCGCGGCGGGGCGGGCCCCGCCGCGCTCAGGGCCCGCCCCGCGCAGCGGCGCGAGCCCCGGCACGAGCACCGCCGCGGCCAGCAGGGCCGCCACGAGCGCCGCCGCCGCGTGCGGGCCGGGGACCTCGCTCACGACGGGCTCACCGCCCGGCCGCCTCGGCCCGGCGGACCAGGCGGCTGCTCCACCGGTGCCCGGCCAGGAGCAGGACCACCCCGGCCACGACGCACGCGCGGCCGGGGCCCGAGGAGGCCAGCACCGCCCAGGGGCGAGCCCCCAGCAGCGCTCCCAGCCCGAGCCCGAGCAGCGGCAAGGCGGAGACGGTGCGGGCGCTGACCCGCGCACCGGCGAGGGCGGTGCGCACCGCCGCCCGCGCCGCCGCGTCCGCCCGCAGACCGGCCGCGCAGGCGTCGAGCGCCTCGGCCGCCGGGGCGCCGGTCGCGGCGACGAGCCGGCGCACGACGCGGACCACGCGCACGTCCTGCCCGTCACCGGCCTCACCGGAGCGCGGTGCCGCGTCGAGCACCGCCCAGGCCGTGACGGGGGCGACACCGGCCCGCAGCAGGGCCGCGGCCTGTTCCGCGCCGGCGGCAGCCGCCAGGCCGGGGGCCGCGGTCCGCGCGCGGCCCCCGCCGCGGCCCGGCGGGGGACGGCGGCCCCCGCGCCTCCTCCCGGCGGCCCCCGCGGGCCCTGCGGCACCGCTGCGGCGGGTCGGCCGCAGCAGCCCCGCGGCGAGCAGCAGACCGCCGACGAGCAGCGGCGCCGCCCCCTCCGGACCGGTCACGCGGCCACCCCGTCGAGGGCGGCGGCGCCCGGCCCCAGGCGCTCGCGCAGCCGCTGGGCCCCCGGCCCCGTCCGGGCCCCGGCACCGTCGCGGACGAGGGCGGGCACGACCACGGCCCGCCCGGCCCGCTCACCGACGACGCCGACCTCGGCCACAGCGCGCAGCCCCGCGCGCCGGTCGACGTGGACGACGACGTCGACCCCGGCCAGCAGCTGCGCGTCGACGACGGCCGGGGCCACCCCCGCCGTGGCCGCCAGGGCCTGCAGGCGCACCGGGACGTCCGCGGCGGCGTTGGCGTGCACGGTGCCCGCTCCCCCGGCGTGACCGGTGTTGAGCGCGGCGAGCAGGTCCCGGACCTCCGCTCCGCGGCACTCGCCCACGACGAGGCGGTCCGGGCGCATCCTCAGCGCCTGCCGGACGAGGTCGTCGAGCCCCACGGCCCCGCGCCCCTCGACGTTGCCGTGGCGGGCCTCGAGGTGGACGACGTGCGGGTGCTCGGGCCGCAGCTCACCCGCGTCCTCGACCAGGACGATCCGCTCGTCCGGCGGGACGAGGCCGAGGAGGGCCTGCAGCAGCGTCGTCTTGCCGCTGCCGGTGCCGCCGCTGACGAGCAGGGACAGCCGCTGCGCCACGACCGCCCGCAGGACCGGCCCCCACCCCGGCGGCACGGCCCCCGACCGTTCCAGCTCGGCGAAGCCGAGACGCCGCAGGGCGGGCACCCGCAGGCTGAGGTGGGTGCCCGCCGGGGCCAGCGGCGGCAGGACCGCGTGCAGCCGCGTCCCGTCGGGCAGGCGGGCGTCGACGAAGGGGCTGGCCTCGTCGAGGCGGCGCCCCGCCCCAGCGGCCAGCCGCACGGCCAGCGGCCGCACCTCGTCCTCCCCGGCCAGGGACACCTCGGAGCGGCGCAGCCCCGACCCGTCGTCGACCCAGATCTCGCCGCCGCCGTTGACGAGCACGTCGGTCGTGCCGGGGACCTCCAGCAACGGCTGCAACCGGCCCGCGCCGACGAGCGCGGCGCCGACGCCGTCCAGGAGCCGCAGCAGGTCCGCAGCGCCCAGCACGACGCCCTCGGCGCGGGCGGCGGCCGCCACGGCCGCCGGGTCCGGTGCGGTGCCGCTGCGGGCCAGGCGGTCCCGCACCGCTTCGACGACGCCGGCGAACTCCCGGCCGGTGGGCCTCACCAGGCGCCGCCGGCGGCGGGCGCCTCGGCCCGGTGCGCCCAGTCCCGGGCCAGTGCCGCGGCGAGGACGCGCAGGCTGCTGCGCCGTCCGCCCGGCACGCCCTCACCGAGTTCGAGGGCGGCGTCGAGGTCCCGGTCGGGCCGGACGGTCCCGGCCAGCGGCGCACCGGCGGCGTCGGCCACGTCCTCGGCGTCCAGGCCGGCCCCCACGTCCCGGACCACGAGCCGCGCCCCGGTCGTCCCCGCCGCCCCCAGCTCGTCGAGGACGGCGCACGCGGCGGCCGCGCCGCGGGTGGTCGCGGGGGTCACGACGAGCAGGTCGTCGCAGGCCCCGAGGACGGGTCCCAGACCGGCCAGGCCGCCCCGCGGCAGGTCCACGACGGTGGCGGCGAAGGCCCGGCGGGCGGCGTCGAGCACCGTCCACACCGCGGCCGGGTCCGGACCGCCGCCCCCGCGGCGGTCGGCGGGCAGGACGTGCAGCCCGGCCCCGAGGTGGACGGCCGAGCGCAGGACGTGCGGTCCGAGCCGCCCCTGCACGCCGCCGAGGTCGCCCCAGCGCAGCCCCGGCAGCGCGTCGCCGCCGACGAGGAGGTCGAGCCCGCCGGAGCGCGGGTCGGCGTCGAGCAGGAGGCAGCCGCCGAGCGTCTCGGCGAACGCGCGGGCCAGGCCCGCGGCGAGGACGCTCGCCCCCGCCCCGCCGGCCCCGCCGACCACGCCGAGCACCGGCCCGCGGCGACCGCGACCCTCGGCCACGTCCGAGAGCCGCTCCAGCAGCCAGTCCTGCGCCTCGGGCAGCACGACGGCGTGGTCGGCCTCCAGACCCGCCGCCCGCTGCCACCAGGGCGCCTCGAGCGGGGCCCGGCCGACCACGACGAACGGCACCCCGGGCCGGCGCGCCGCGGCGAGGTGGTCGGGGTCGGCGTCGACGCCGGCCAGGACGAGGGCCACGTCGTCGGCGGGCGGGTCCCCGGGTCCGGCCCGGTGCAGGGGTGCGCCGGCGGCGGCCGCCAACCGGGCCAGGGCGGCGGCCAGGTCCTCGTCGCCGGTCAGCAGGACGGCGCGGCCCGTCGGCGGGACGGGGGCGGCCCCCCGCCGGCCGCGGCCGGTGGACCCGTGCGTCGCGGCGCGGGGCCGGTCGGGGCGACGGGCGGGGTGGGCCGCGGGACGACGGACGGGCTCGTGGACGGGCTCGTGGATGGGCACGGGTGGCTCCTCGCGTCGGTGGGAGGACCACCCTGGTCGCGAGCGGCGCCCACCGGCGGCGGGCGCGGGCGCCCTGTGGACGCCCAGGCCCCCCCGGCGGGCCTGTGGAGACCGGGACGTCACCGACGAGGGCCGCGGCACCTGCCGGTGGACGGCGCGTCGGGCACGAGGAGGGGGGAAATGGGAGACGGCCCCCGCTGGGGGGGAGCGGGGGCCGTCGACGGTCCGGCTCGGGGGGGATGAGCCGGGCCCGTGTGTAGCCCACAGGGCGTACGACAGCATCCTGACCCCTGGCAGGGGCGGTTGGCAATTCCTCCACGCCGAATGGCGGAGATCCGGTGCCGGTCCGGCGCGTTCCCGGCGCGGACCGGGCGCGGTCCTGCACCGGACCTGCACAGGAAGGGGTCAGGAACCGCCCGTGTACCCGCCCGCCGCGGCGAGCCGCGTGAGGAAGTCGGCCGCCAGCGGAGCGGCGACGGACCCGCCCGAGACCCCGTCGTCGACGAACACGGCGAAGGCGAGGCCGCCCTGGTACCCGATCGTCCAGGCGTGGGTGGCCGGGGGGACGGCGGTGCCGTGCTCGGCCGTCCCGGTCTTGGCGTGGACCTCCCCGCCCGGCACCCCGGCGAGCGCCGTGGCGGTCCCGCTCGTGACGACGTCGCGCATGAGGCCGCCGACGGTGCCGAGCAGGGCCGGTTCGGCGACGCTGGCGGGTGCCGAGGGCTCGGCGGGGGCGGGGTCGAGGACCACCTGGGGCCGGCGCAGCTCCCCGGCCGCCACGGAGGCGGCGGCGACCGCCATCGCCAGCGGGGAGGCGAGCGTGCGGCCCTGCCCGAAGCTGGCGGCGGCCAGGTCGACGGCGGACTGCGCGGGGGGCACGTCGCCCGCGAACGCCTCGACCCCGGTGGCCCACGGCGCCCCGACCCCGAGCGCCTCGGCGGCGGCCGGCAGGTCGTCGTCGCCCAGGCGCGGGCTCAGGCTCGCGAACGCGGTGTTGCAGGAGCGGGCGAAGTCGGTGCGGAACGGCACGTTCCCGAACGCCTCGTCCTCGAAGTTCGAGAACGACCGGCCGTCGACGGTGTAGGTGGGCGTGCACGGCACGTCCTCGGCGACGTCGAGGCCGTTCCGCAGGAGGGCCAGCGTCGTCACGACCTTGAACGTCGACCCCGGGGGGAACCGTCCCGTGAGGGCGCGGTCGCCCCCGTCGGCGGGGAAGTTCGCGGCGGCGACGACGGCGCCGGTGGCGACGTCCACCGCGACGAGGGCGGCCTCCGCGGCGCGGGCGGCGAGCGCGTCGTCGGCCACGAGCTGGACCGCGGCGTCGAGGGTGGTGGTGACGGCCTGGCCGGGAGCCGGGGCGACGCGGAACAGTTCCGCCGAACTCGCACCCGCGCCACCGGTGGCCTGCACCGTGATCCCGACCCGGCCGGCGAGGCGTTCGTCGTAGGTGCGCTGCAACCCCGACAGGCCGGCGAGGTCACCGGCCTCGTACCGGCCGCCGGAGGCCTCGACGACCTCCGCCGTCGCCTGCCCGACGCTGCCGAGCAGTGCCCGGGCGAAACCCCGGGTCGGGGCGAGCGGTTGGGTGGACTCGGCGAAGACGGCGCCCGGGATGGGTTGCAGGACGGCACGCTGGGCGTCGTAGTCGCTGCGGCGCAGGGTGATGACGTCCACGAACGCATCGGGTGACGCCTTCTGGACGCGGGTGGCGAGCCCGGCCGCGTCGACGCCGAGGACCGCACCGAGGGCGTTCGCCGTGGCGACGGGGTCGCTCGTGCGGGACGGCTGGACCCCGACCCGGACGACGGGGGTGGAGGTCACGACGGCCGAACCGTCACGGCCCAGGACGTCGGCGCGCGCCGGGACCGTGCGGTCCACCTGGAACGTCGAGCCCCCCGCCAGCGCGGGGTGGACGAGGGCCGGTTCCCACACCGGTCGCCAGGTGTCCTCCGAGCGGGCGAACCGGGCGGTCGTGGCGTAGGCGAAGCGCGACCCGGCCGGCGCGCCGTGGGAGGTGGTGAGGTCGAAGACCACCTCGAGGGTCGCGGTGGCCGACCGCGGGTCCTGCGCGTCCAGGGTCGTCGCCGTGACGGACACCGCGGGCGCCGGCTGCGCGAGGTTCCCGGCCAGCCGCGCGTACTCGGTGGCCACGTCGGCGGGCAGCTGCCCGCCGGGGGCCGCCTGGAACCGGACCCGGTCGAGCCTGCCGGCGGACCAGTCCGCGGCGAGGCCGTCGGCCGCCGCCCGCAGGCCGTCGGCGGGGTCGTCGCGGCCGGAGACGAACCACCAGGTGCCGACACCGGCCCCGGCGACGAGGACCCCCGACGCGGCGACGACGACGGCCCGGCGGCCGAGGTGGCGCGGCTCCCCCTCGGCGGGGGGCCCGGCGGGCTCGCGCGGCGTGGACTCGGGGTCGGGTGCGTCGTCGGTCATCGTCGGTGATGCTCGCACGTCGCGGGCTGCTAGCCTTCAAGGCGTTGGAGGCGTCGCATAGTGGCCTAGTGCGCCCGCCTGCTAAGCGGGTTGGGGGCTAACACCCCCTCGCGGGTTCAAATCCCGCCGCCTCCGCCAGGGCCGAGGGCCCCGGTCGCAGCACGCGACCGGGGCCTTCGCTCGTCCCGGGGCCCGGCCCGGCGGGGCCCCCACCGCCCCGCCGCACCGACGACCACCGCGGGATCCGTTGCGGGGCAGTCGATTGGTGAGCACGACGGAAGCCCGCTACAGTAGGTCCAGTCAGCGCGCCACGGCGCGCTGGATGCGCCCGTAGCTCAACGGATAGAGCATCTGACTACGGATCAGAAGGTTAGGGGTTCGAATCCCTTCGGGCGCACAGGCAGGACGAGAGGCCCCCGGGACGCCCCGGGGGCCTCTCGTCGTTCCCGGGCGTGTCGTCCCCACCCCGGCGCACCCACCCCGGCGCACCCACCCCGGCCCACCACCCCGGCCCACGCACCCCGCCCCCCGGGCCCTCGCCGGACCCGACGGTCTCCTCCGGGCCCGCGCCCGCCGACCACCCGGCGACCGGGCTGCCCCGCGATGACCGGACCACCCGGAAATGCGATCGGCGCGAGCGGGGACACCGGATCCCGTTCCCGTCCCGGTGGTGCCGGAGAATCGGCGCGGCATTCCCCGCCGCCGTCCCCGCAACGCTCTCCGGCACCCGGTGACCGGCACTTCCCCACCTCGGTGGTCCCCGCGCAGAACACCCCGCGAGAGGCCGTGGAACCCGCACGGGGAACCCCGCCGCCGAACAACCCCCGGGGACCGCCGAGCACCGGAGGACCGTTGCCGACCGGCGCTGTTGCGGCCCGGCAGTTCCCTCTCGGACCGGTCGGCACAACTGCCGCCGAAGGTGTTCACCGGACCGTTGACGGTGCTTGTCGGGAGAACCGGGAACTACGGCGGTAATCACTCGTTCGATGCGCGAACCCCCGCAGAACTGTGGTTTCATTGCATACGCCTGATTCCAGCCACTTCCCCCGGGAGACCAGCATGGCAAGTCACGACGTCGCACTGAAGGTGGCCACCGAACTGCCCGTCGGTGCCGTCGACCTCGAGATCCCCGTCAAGCGGAACGGTCGCAAGATCGGCACCTTCACGGTGAACGCGAACGGTGTCTCGTGGAACCCGGCGACCGCGAAGGCCGCCACCACCGTGGCGTGGGAGGACCTCCCCGCCGCGCTGGCCGGCACCCCCGCCTCCACCCCGGCCGCCGCCGCACCGGCGAAGAAGGCCGCCCCGGCCAAGAAGGCCGCCGCGAAGAAGGCGACCGCCAAGAAGGCCGCCCCCGCCCCGGTCGAGGAAACCCCCGCCCCCGAGGTCGAGACCCCGGCCCCCGCCGCCACCCCGGCGAAGAAGGCGACGAGCAAGTCCGCCGCCAAGTCGACGACCGCGAAGTCGGCCGCCGCCCCGGCGGCCACCTCGGCCACCACGAAGAAGGCCGCCGCCAAGAAGTCGGCCCCGGCGTCCTCCTCGGCCGCCGTGGACGCCCGCGCCGTGCGCGAGTGGGCCGCCTCGAACGGGATCGCCGTCGCGCCGCGCGGCCCGATCTCCTCCAGCATCATCGACCAGTACAAGGCCGCTCAGTGAGCTGAGTTCCTCCTGGACGCGAGAGGGGGCGGGTTCCGCGGGGATACCGCCCCCTCACGCACCTGCACGCCCGGTGCGCCCGGACGACCTCAGCGGAGCCGCAGCGCCCTGCGGAGCACCCGTCGCACCAGGCCCCCGCGCCGCCGGCCGTCCGCCGCGCCCACCTCCCCGAACAACTGCTCGCAGATGCGCACGTACACCTGGTCGGGCATCGGCAACCGGTCGACGTCGCTCAGCGCCTGGTCCTGGCCGGCCGATTCCATGACGAGTTCGCCGTACCCGAGGAAGCGCCCGGGCAGGGACCGCCTGTAACTCATGTCGGTCACCTTCGACAGCGGCATCATCGCCACCTGCCGCTTCACCACGCCGTACGTCAGCAGCAACCGCTTGTCCGTGGCGATGAACCAGTCCCCCCGCCACTGCAGCCACTTCCAGACGGCCCGGCCGAGCAGGACCAGCCAGGCGAGGAACGTGACGTTCGGCAGGTAGGGCACGTCACCGGCGCGGACGACCAGCCACCACCAGCCCGCGAGCCCGGCGACGCAGCTCAGCACCGGTTCGGCGAGCACGACGAGGTGGCGCCGCAGGCAGACCAGGCGCTTCTCGGTGCTGAGCACGTACCGCCGCACCCGCCGCGGCGGTCGTTCCCACAACGGGTCCCCCGCGCGGCCGACGCCCCCGTCCCCGTCCTCGTCCCCGTCCTCGTCGGGGGGCTCCCCCACCGGCAGGGGGTCGAGGTCCAGTTCCGGCAGCCGGTGCGTCCCGTCCCCGTCCCCGTCCTCGTCCGCGCCCACGACGCGCCACGCGCCGTCCCGCCGGGACCTGCGCAACCGGGTGCCGGAGAACATGACGAGTTCCCGGCCCTGCTCCTCCAGGTCCGGCTCGTCGCGGCGCCGCCCGTGCTTCAGCTGAGCAGCCCGTCGAAGAAGTCGCCGATGCTGGTGACGGCCGTCCCCAGCCATTCCCCGACGTTGCGGACGAAGTTCGCCGCCTGGTCGGGTGCGCGGTACACCGCGTACAGGGCGAAGACGACCAGGACCCACCACAGAACTCGGCGCCACTTCATGGGCCGGCTCCCTTCCGGCGTTCTGCGAGAACGCCCTGCTGCTCACCGATCGAGGACACGACTGCGCTGATCGGGGGACATCCTGCCGGAAAGGGCGCGGCAGCACGAAGCCCCGCGCCGCGGAACGCGCGGCACGGGGCTCGGGGGGCACCGGAACGGCCCGGGGGCTCGCCCGGACCCGTCAGACGACGCCGTACAGGCGGTCCCCCGCGTCCCCCAGGCCGGGCACGATGTACCCGTTCTCGTCGAGCCGGTCGTCGACGGCGGCCGTGACGACCGTCACCTGCGCGTGCTCGTCGAACGCCGTCCGCACGACCTCCAACCCCTCCGGGGCGGCGAGCAGGCACAGCGCCGTCACGTCCTGCGCACCGCGCTCCAGGAGGTAGGTGATGGAGGCGACCAGGGTTCCCCCGGTGGCCAGCATCGGGTCCAGGACGAAGCAGTGCCGGCCGGTGAGGTCGTCCGGGAGCCGGTTGGCGTACGTGGTGGCCTGCAGCGTCTCCTCGTCCCGGATCATTCCGAGGAAGCCGACCTCGGCGGTCGGCAGCAACCGCACCATCCCGTCCAGCATCCCCAGGCCCGCCCGCAGGATGGGCACCACGATGGGTTTCGGGGACCGGATGCGCACTCCCGTCGTGGGCCCCACCGGCGTGGTGATCGGGTGCGGTTCCACCGCGACGTCCCGGGTGGCCTCGTAGGCCAGGAGCGTCACCAGTTCGTCGGCGAGGCGGCGGAACGTCGGGGAATCGGTGCCCCGGTCGCGCAGGGCGGTCAGTTTGTGGGCGACGAGGGGGTGGTCGATGACGGACAGGCGCATGAGGCCACAAAGTACGCGGCCCGGGCCCCGCGCGACGAGCCGCGGGCGGGCCGGCGGCGCGGGTACCCGCCGAGCGGTGGCCCGCGCCCACCTGCTCCTGCCACGATGGGGACGTGGCGTACTTCACCGCAGTGCTCGCCCCCGAGGGTTCCGGCGACGACCGCGACTGGCGGTCGGTCGACATCGACCTCGAAGCGGGTTCCCCCGACGAGCTCGGCGACGCCCTGCGCGGCGCCGTCGACGACGACCGTCCCGTGCTGGCCGTCCTGGAGCGCGAGGACGAGTGGTTCGCCCTCGTGCGCACCGAGGGCGCCCTCGAGGTGCGGGTGTTCGTCTCCGACGCGGTCGCGGCGACCGAGAGCGCCTACGCGCCGCTGTTCGCCGAGCTCCCCGCCGCGACGGGTCAGCCGGTGCCGACCCCCGAGGACAGCGACGCCGCCGACGCCGCCGACGACGACGCGGACGGCCAGGACGACACCGGGGACGCGGCCGGGGACACCGGCTCGCGCGGGGGGTCCGGGGTGGCCGAGGACGTGTGGGCCGGTGACCCGGACCTCCTGACCGACCTCGGGTGCTCCGCGGACGTCCTGGTGCGGTTGGCCACCTCCAGCACCGACCCGGCCGAGGCCACCGTCCGGGTCGGGGAGCTCCTCGGCTGCGCCGACCTGCTGGAGTCGCTGCGCTGAGCGGGCCGGCCGTGCCCCCGGCCTGGGCGTCGTGGGTCGGGACCGCCCTGGAGGAGGCCCGCCGGTGCCTGAGCACCGGGGACGTCCCGGTGGGCGCCCTCGTCGTGGACGAGGCCACCGGGCAGGTGCTCGGCCGGGGGCGCAACGAGCGCGAGGCGGCCGCCGACCCCACCGCGCACGCCGAGGTGCTGGCGCTGCGCGCGGCCGCCCGGGCCCGGGGGGAGTGGCGGCTGTCCGGCTGCACCCTCGTCGTCACGCTGGAGCCGTGCGTCATGTGCGCGGGGGCGACGATCCTGTCGCGGGTCGACCGGCTCGTCTTCGGCGCCTGGGACCCCCGGTTCGGCGCGGCGGGGTCGTTGCGCGACGTCGTGCGCGACCCGCGGCTGAACCACGTCGTCGAGGTGGCCGGCGGGGTCCGCGAGCAGGAGTGCCGGGCGCTGCTGGACGACTTCTTCGCGCGACGGCGGGCGTGACCGACGACCCGTCACGGCGTGTAGGGTGGTCCCGCGACGCGATCGCCGGTGCCCGCACCAGCGGTCCGCGGAGCGGACAGGGTGATGTGTCCGAGCGGCCTAAGGAGCACGCCTCGAAAGCGTGTGAGGGGGCAACTCCTCCGTGGGTTCAAATCCCACCGTCACCGCGTCGCGCGAAGGGCCCCGGAACCTCGGTTCCGGGGCCCTTCGTCGTCTCCGCGGGCGCTCAGCAGGTCGGCGACCCCGGCGGCAGCGGCACCACGAGGGCGTCCTCGCCCAGCACCTGCTGGTAACCGTCCCCCAGGCTGACGGTGACGGCCGTGGCCGCGGGGTCGGCCACGAGCTGGACGTCGGCGAACCGGGCCGCGACGGTGACGGCCTGCTGGACGGACCCCTCCGGGTAGGTGACGACCGCCGTGCCCGGGCCCACCGGGGTGGGGGCGTTGCCGACGCTCGCCACGACGAAACCGCGGGCGCGCAGCTCCCCCGCGACCGACGCCGCCAGGCCCCGGCGGTCCGTGCCGTTCAGGACGTCGACCGTGACCTCACCGGGTGCCAGGAGCGCCGGCGGGGCGGCGGGCGTGCAGCTCGGCGTCGGCGCCGCGGACGGCGTGGCCGCGCGGCCGGGCTGCCAGCGGTCGCTCCACACCAGGTAGGCGCCACCGCCGACGGCGAGCACCAGCACGACGACGACGACGAAGACGATCCGCTGGCGCAGCAGCCTCGCCCGCCGCCGCCCCGTCAGCCGCTCGTACGACTCGACGTCCAGGTCGTCGTCCACCTCGGGCAGGACCCGCTCGTCCCGTCCCCGCTCGTCCCGTTCCGGTGCCACCGCTCCCCCTCGTCCCCGACGTCCCTCGCGTGCCGCGCGCCGGTCCCGGCCCGGCGCGGTCTCAGTCCGGCAGCGTCAGGACCCTGGCGTGCAGCACCTGACGCTGGTGCAGCGCGGCCCGCACGGCGCGGTGCAGACCGTCCTCGAGGTACAGGCGGCCGCGCCAGGACACGACGTGCGCGAACAGGTCGCCGAAGAAGGTGGAGTCCTCCGCGAGCAGCGCGTCGAGGTCCAGCGTCCGCTTCGTCGTCGTGAGCTCGTCCAACCTGACCTGCCGGGGCGGCACGTCGGACCACTGCGTGACCGTCTCGTACCCGTGGTCGGGGTACGGGCGTCCTTCGCCGACGGCCTGGAAGATCACGGTGCAGGAGTCTAGGGGCCGGGCGGGAGGGCGCTGCGGCACCGCGCCGAAGACCGCTGCGGGACCGGTGGGGAAACAGCGAGGCCCGCCCCGGAACGTGTCCGGGACGGGCCTCGTGCGGCGGAGGATGCGGGATTTGAACCCGCGAGGGCGTTAACCCAACACGCTTTCCAAGCGTGCGCCATAGGCCACTAGGCGAATCCTCCAGTGCCTCCAGCGTAGCGCGCCGTGACGGGTGCTCGTGACGGCCCTCGCACCGACGGGGTGCCCGGGGAGGCGGTTGGACCCGGGGCCGGGGGCTGTCGTACGGTGGTCGCAGACCCCTCGTGCGGCGTCACCCCGTCAAACCCCCCCAGGGCCGGAAGGCAGCAAGGGTAGATGGGCTCTGGCGGGTGTGCGGGGGGTCCCTTCGTTCCCCTCCGGCCCCGTCCACAGCCCGTCGCCGCGGCCCGCGGGCGTGTCGCCGGGGCGGGTTAGCCTCGGACCCGTGACGACAGCGCTCTACCGCCGGTACCGGCCCGAGACCTTCTCCGAGGTCATCGGCCAGGAGCACGTCACGACCCCGCTGGTGCACGCGCTGTCCAAGGGCCGCGTGACGCACGCCTACCTCTTCTCCGGTCCCCGCGGGTGCGGCAAGACGACGAGCGCCCGCATCCTGGCCCGCTGCCTGAACTGCGCGCAGGGCCCCACCCCGACGCCGTGCGGGACGTGCGACTCCTGCCGCGACCTGGCCAACGGCGGCCCGGGCAGCATCGACGTCGTCGAGATCGACGCGGCCTCGCACAACGGTGTCGACGACGCCCGCGACCTGCGCGAGCGGGTCTCCTTCGCCCCGGCGCGCGACCGGTTCAAGGTGTACATCCTCGACGAGGCCCACATGGTCACGCCGGCCGGTTTCAACGCGCTGCTGAAGACGGTCGAGGAACCGCCGCCGCACGTGAAGTTCGTCTTCGCGACGACGGAGCCGGACAAGGTCCTGACGACGATCCGCTCGCGCACGCACCACTACCCGTTCCGGCTCGTGCCCCCGGCCCAGCTCACGACGTACCTCGGGGAGCTGGCCGAGCGGGAGGGCGTCCAGATCGGCAAGGGCGTGCTCCCCCTCGTCGTGCGCGCCGGCGGGGGGTCCGTCCGCGACACCCTCTCCGTCCTCGACCAGCTCATCGCCGGGGCCGGCGACGACGGCGTCACCTACGACATCGCGGTCGCGCTCCTGGGGTACACCCACGCGTCCCTGCTCGACGACGTCGTCGAGGCGGTCGCCGCCGGCGACGCCGCGACCGTCTTCCGGGCCGTCGAACGCGTCGTCGACACGGGCCAGGAACCGCGCCGGTTCGCCGACGACCTGCTGCAGCGCCTGCGCGACCTCGTCATCGTGGCCGCCGTGGGCGACGCGGCCGGGGACGCCCTGGCGGTGCCCGAGGACGCGCTGGAGCGGCTGCGGGCGCAGGCCGCCCACCTGGGCCGGGCCGAGCTGTCGCGCGCGGCCGACGTCGTGGCCGCCGGGCTGGAGCAGATGACGGGCGCGACGTCGCCGCGGCTGCAGCTGGAACTGCTGTGCGCGCGCCTGCTGCTGCCCGGGGCGGACGCCGACGGCGGGCTCGGGACGCGCCTGGACCGGCTCGAACGCCGCCTCTCCGCCGCGGGCGGGGCGCCGGCACCCGCGCTCGTCCCCGCCGCGGCACCGGCCACCCGCCCTGAACCGACCCCCGCCCCCACGCCCACGCCGACCGACCCGGTGCCCGCGCCGGACCCGGCGCCCACCGGTGGCGGCTGGCCGGCTGCCCGCACCCCGGGCTCCCCCGCGCCCGAGGCGAGCCCCGCGCCCACGGCCACCGCACCCACCGCCACCGCGCCCGCCGACGGGCCGTCCGGCGCACCCGCCCCGACGCCGGTCCCGGTCGACGCACCGCCGCCGTCGGCGCCCGCGCCCGGGGGTGACGCCGAGACGGTCCGCCGCCTGTGGACCGAGGTGCTCGGCGCCCTCTTCACCGTCAAGCGGCTCACCTGGTCCCTCGTGGCCGAGAACGCGACCGTCGCGGACCTCCGCGGCGGGGTGCTGAGCCTGCAGTTCCGCTCCCCGCAGCTCGCGGCCCGTTTCGCGCGCGGCAACGACGCGGGTTTCGTCGCCGAGGCGCTGTTCCAGGTGACGGGCATCGAGGCCAAGGTCCAGGCCGTCGGCGGCGAGGCGTCCAGCGGCGGTGGTGGCGGCCGGGGGGGCGGGCAGCGGCCGTCCCGCGGGGGCTGGTCGAGCCCCGCCCGCCCCTCCGCCCCCGCGGCGGCGCAGCCCGCGCGCGGCCCCGCCCCCGCACCGGGTCAGCAGGTCTCCCCGCCCCCGCGGGCCCCGCAGCAGCAGGCCCCGCAGCAGCAGGCAGCCCGGCCTGCCGCTCAGGCGCCCGCCCCCGCCGGCAACGACTACTACGCCGACGCTCCCCCGCCGGAGGAGCCCATCGACGACCCCGGCGAGGAGCAGCTGTCCCGGCCGCGCCGGTCCGAGCCCGCCGCGGCGGCGGTCGCGGCGCCGGCGAACCCGGTGGCACCCGAGGACGACACCCCCAGCCGGGACGACGAGGACGCCGAGGACGCCGGGCTCGTGGGCATCGCGGTCGTGGAGCAGATCCTCGGCGGCCGGGTGCTCAGCGACGACGCGTGAGGGCCCGGCGGCCCCCGGTGCCGTCCGGTCCGGCCGTGTCCGGACGGCCCCGTAGGCTCGCCGTGTGTACGAAGGAGTCGTCCAGGACCTGATCGACGAGCTCGGTCGGCTCCCCGGCGTGGGACCCAAGAGCGCCCAGCGCATCGCGTTCCACCTGCTCGCGGCCGACGCGGAGGACGTCAAGCGCCTCGCCGAGGTGCTCACCGAGGTCAAGAGCCGCGTCCGGTTCTGCGCGGTGTGCGGCAACGTGGCGCAGGAGGAGCTGTGCCGGGTGTGCCGGGACCCGCGGCGCGACCCGGGCGTCATCTGCGTCGTCGAGGAGGCCAAGGACGTCGTGGCCATCGAGAAGACGCGCGAGTTCCGCGGCCGGTACCACGTCCTCGGCGGCGCGATCAGCCCGATGGAGGGCATCGGCCCGGACGACCTGCGGATGCGCGAGCTGCTGTCCCGCTTGTCCGACGGCGAGGTGACCGAGACGATCATCGCGACGGACCCGAACCTCGAGGGCGAGGCGACCGCGACGTACCTGGCGCGGCTGCTGAAGCCGATGGGGATCCGGGTGACCCGCCTGGCCTCCGGCCTCCCGGTCGGCGGCGACCTGGAGTACGCGGACGAGGTGACGCTCGGACGGGCGTTCGCCGGACGGAGGTCCCTCGATGGCTGACCCGACCCCTGCCCTCTCCGCGGACCTCACCGCGCTCGCGGACGCCACGGCCGCCGACGCCCGCGCGTTCCTGTCCAGCGTCACGGAGGTCGCCACGGGCCGGCTGGACTCCGCCGCCCTGTCGGTCCTGCTCCTCGCGGTCAGCCAGATGCTCCTCACCGGGGCCCGGCTGGGCGCGGTGGACGACGTGGTGCCCGCGCGGCGCTTCGAGCCCGACGCCGGCCCGGACCCCGACGTCGACCCGGTGCGGACGAGCCTGGCCAACGTCCTGGAGGGCCTGGACGACTACGCCGACGTCGTCGACCCCCTGACCGACGCCGAGCTCGTGCGCGGGGCGCTGTCCGACGACCTCGCCTCCGTCGCGGCCGACCTCGAGCACGGGCTGCGCCACCACGAGCGCGGGGACCTCACCGAGGCGCTGTGGTGGTGGCAGTTCTCCTACCTGTCCTCCTGGGGGCCGCGGGCGACGGCGGCGCTGCGGGTGCTGCAGTCGCTGCTGGCCCACCTGCGCCTCGACGTCGACGCCGAGACGGTCGCCGAGGCGGAGTTCGACGCCCTGCACCCCTGACCCGCCCGCAACCCCCGAGCCCTGCTGCGCGGTGTCCCGCGACGTCGGCGACCGGCGGTGCGTCAGGACCCCGGCGCCAGTGCCGGGGCCGATCCGTTGCGCGCCGCTCACGACAGCGCACGCACCGCGGGACACCCGTGAGATCCACGGCAGGAACAGCGGGGAACTACCCGGGGTCTGCGGCCCCTGCCGGTGTTGCGACGAGGGCGGCCACAGCGCTGACCTCCAGCAGCGCGCCGGGCACGCTGAGCCCGGCCACCCGGGCGACCTGCACCAACGGCGCGGCACCCTCCAGGCCGGCGGCCGCGGCCGGGTAGGCGGCTGCGAGGTCGGCGGTGTCCAGGATCAGGATGGTGACCGACACCAGGTCGTGCACGCCCGCGCCGGCGGCGGCCAGGGCGGTGCGCAGGTTCTCCATGACGCGTCGAGTCTGGGCCGCGACGTCGTCACCGCCGACGATCACGCCCTGGGCGTCGACGGCGTTCTGGCCGCCGACGTGGATCGTGGTCGCCCCAGGCGGCACGACGGCGACGTGGGTGAAGGCCGGGGAGTGCACGAGCCCCTCGGGACGCAGACGGGTGATCTCGCTCATGACCGCAGCATGGCAGCGAGCACCGACGGGCGAGGAGAATCGACGGATGGGTAGCCGGCGTGGTGATGACTCGGCGCAGGTCCCGCGCAACCGCGCCAACCAGGTCTCTGGATGGTTGATCTGGGCGATGCTCACCGGTGTCTGGTGCCTGAACGACCCCGTGGGGTTGGTCTCCTCGGAGCCGACGTGGACTGCTCGGGCGAGGCGGTGGTGGTCTTGGCGGATGGCCGCCGCACCCGGCTGGTCACCGTTGTCCGGGGCGGGATCTTCGTGGTCGGATCGTTGTTCGGGCGGTGCGTGTGACCGGTGGCCGGCCGCCTCGCGAGATGACCGCCCGGACGACAGGAAGACCGTGCGGTCGACATCGGCCGGGGTCGCCCGAGCCGGAGGCGAACCGTCATCCTCGTGCGGCACGATGCCCCCATGCCGACGTTGACCCTGAACACGATCGAAGCTGCAGTGCGCTCGTCGTGGGGGCCCGACACCACGTTCGCGTCAGCTGACTACATGGCCCGTGGCAACGGACAGCCCTCACGAGGGCAGTGCGGAACGACCGCTCTGGTCCTGCAAGGACTGCTGGGCGGTGACCTGATGGTCGCCGACGTCGAGCACGACGGCCGCGTGGCCGGGGTGCACTACTGGAACGTGACCGCTGGGGGCATCGAGCTCGACCTCACCCGAGACCAGTTCAGCCCTGGTGAGTCACTGACCAACGTGCGCCGGGTCACGACCAGGCGAAACTCCGGGGGATCTGGGGAACAGCCGTTCCTGCGGCTCCAGGAGAGAGTCACGGCGGCTCTGCGGTCCCAGTCATCCTCCTCATCCTGAGCACGCGGACGGTGGGATGACCGGGCCTCTGGTCGGGGCCTCAACCGCTGGGAGGGGTACGTCGTCGCATCGCCTCGGTACGACGACTGGTGGGGCCCGCAGCGAGGAGTCCGATCAGTGTGATCACGGCGGCTCCAGCACTTCTGGTGAGCGTGTCGCACGTCGAGCTGCTTGCCAGGACGTTGAGCAGGTACATCACGCCGGAGGCGCCGACGACGGCTGCTGCGCCGATGAGCACCTCGATCCTGGCGGGGGTGGCGCCTTCCTGCGGGTCGTCCACGCTGGGAGTCTGCTGGGCAGCAAGCAGGGACGCGAGTCATCGACCGTGACCAGGCAGCCCGTTGCCATCGACCACGCGGCCATCGCCGTGACCGCGGCGCCGACAGTCGCCAGCGGCAGCGCGCACTGCTGGAAGACCGTGACGTCTCCCGTGTCCTCCGCTGGTCGCCTGAACAGGCCTTCGAGAGCTTGCCGCTGCTTCACTGGTGGTGTGGCTGCTGTGCGCTCTGGCTGTCTGGCCCTCATGGCCGCTGTGGGTCTCCTGGCAGGTGCGAGCTGTGTGACGATGCTTCGGCACCGACTGCGTCGTCAGCGCCGACCAGCACGAGCCCGGCAGCGACGACCCCGGAGCAGAGTGCCACCGTTGAGATCCCCGCTCCTGAGGGAGCTCCGACGGCGTTCCGGGAACGTTCGGCCCTCCCGCGGTGCGCCCCGGTCACCGTCGGCCAGGGGCAGGTCGATCCGGCGGCTCTGCAGGACTGCCTGCTCAGCTCGGACGGGCGGCGCGAGGGGGCTGAGGTCCTCGTGACGTCTCACACCGTGGAGGGGGACCCGATCGAGACGTACTACCGAGCGCTACCCGGTGAAGGCTTGGAGGTCTTCACCGACGCCACCGCGGACTCCTTCGGGTCCCGGGGATGGACCCACGTGCGCTGTGTCGACGTCGTTGCTGCGGTCGAGGACCTGGACAGCTGCCAAGAGGCATGACCGGGGTTCACCGCGTCGGCACGACCGCGAGGTCGCAGCCGGCCGTGGCCGTGCCCGCATCGCGGGATGACCGTGACGTCGACTGTGTCGGAGGCATCGGCCAGACTCCCCGGCACGATCTTCGACGAGCTCGTGGGAGGTGTTCGCCGGTGAGCGACCTGCGGGAGGTCGCCGCGCTGCCGTGGGCAGAAGACCTGCTGGTCACAGCCGAGTTCGAGCAGGTCGTGCACGTGTGGTCGCGCGAACGGGCTGCGCGCTGCGCCACGTTCGAGACGGTCTACGACTTCGGTGGCCGTCGGGTGGCGTTGGTCCCTGGGAAGCGGCCGGTGGTGGTCGCCGGGGCGTACACGCGTCACGGCGTGTGCGGCTACGACCTGAGCGGTGAACGGTTGTGGCAGGACCGCAGCCGCACCAACGTGCAGGTCCTGACCGCCCTGGCGGGAGGCCGTGTCGCCGTCAGCTGCAACCGGGGCCCCACCCGGGTCCTGGACGCCGCCACCGGGGAGGAGGTGGGTTCGCTGCGGGGCGTGCTGCAGGTGATCGCGCTGACTCCGGACCTCTCGCTGGCGGTCGGCAGCGGCTGGTTCCGACTGCTGGACGGTTCGCTGGATCCGCTGGGGCCCCGGATCCCGACAGGTTTGAACCCGGTCTGGCTCGCGGCCGGCGACGGGGAGCACTTGGCGGTCAGCGAGATCGGTGGCCCACTGCGCCTCCTCGACCTCGAGGGCCGGGAGCGCGCGAGGGTGGCTGGGGCTGGCCACTTCGGACACGTCGTCCACGACCCGGTGACCGCGACGTGGGTTCTGGTGCAGGTGTGGGATGACGGCCAGACGTCGCTGCTGCGCCTCACCCACGATGCGGAGGTCCTGGAGCATCGACCTTGCAGTCCCTTCCGCGACGTCGTGACGATGGACAGTGGCAAGGTGCTCGTCCTGCTCACGGACGAGGGGCCGCAGGTCGTGGACTGCTCGAACTGGAGCACTCGGGCGCTGGAGGCGGTGTGAGCTGAGGTGTCGAGTGCTGCATCGACACTGGGAGGTTCGGGAACAGTGCCCGGTTCGCTCGTCGACGAGATGGTGAGAAGAGCGACGTGCCGGCTCGCGGGGTGACCGCGACGTCGTACGACGCGGCACGACCACCCGCCACCAGCGTTGCGGCGGCGAGCTGGTCAGTGGGTGCTGCGCGTGGGGATTTACGAGGCTTCGCGGGCGTCGAGATCGATCACGGCGCGCCCCGCCGGCTCTCCTGCGGACTGGACCACCCAGCTGACACCACCAGGGCCACCCTCACCTCGACGACGGTGCGTGTACGGGGTCACGGTGAAGGTGACGCGTCGTGCCTCCGGCGACAACGGGTAGGGACCCTCGGACCCCCGAGAGGCAGGCCGGCCCGGCGGGGTGTCCATGGAGCCGCCCCCCACGCCTTGGGCCGTGTCGATGTCCCAGGACAGCGGTGGTTCGACCTCGTACCGCACGCTCGCGAGGTCGCTCTGGTACCAGGTCTCGGCATCGGGATCGTCAGGTCCCACGGGCGGCACGACCTCCCACGCCAGCGACACCATCTGCGTCGAGTCACCGGCGGCATCCGGGAGTCGGTTGCCGTCGGCGTCGGGCCAGGTCCCGTCGTCGAGCAGTCCCCGCAGCCACAGATGGCGGCCGGGCACCACTTCCCCGCAGTCCAGGTCGAAGGGCACGAGCAGGTTCGGCACGGCTCCATCGTCGAGGTGTTGGTCCACCAGCGTTCTCCTTCGTCGGGCAGCCCTCGCCACGATCGCCGTCGGGTCGACTCCATGACTCCGGGAGAACCCTGCCATCCCCTGATCTCTGCGCGGAGCCCCCCGCTCTTCACCACGACCGCCACGTCGTCGACGGCGCTCACCCGCCCACCCCCGCGGGGTGAGCGCCGGGTCGGACCGGCGGCGGGACCGGCCGAGGGCGGGCACCGCGCCGTTCGCGGCGAGCGCGAGGTCGTGGAGCGGGCCGGGGAGGGTCACCGCCACGGAGGCCGGGAACGTCACCGGTGTCGTGTCGCGGGAGCATCACCGCTGCCTGGCGACACGGCACCTGTGAGTCCGCTGGACACTCTGCACAGCGGGTCGGGACGTGGTTGAGCACGGCCCGGAGCACCGTGAGCGGTTCCGTAGACTCCCTGCTCGTGGCTCTCGTGGTGCAGAAGTTCGGCGGTTCCTCGGTCGCTGACGCCGACGGCGTCAAGCGCGTCGCGAAGCGCATCGCCGCGACGAAGCGGGCCGGTCACGAGGTCGTCGTCGTGGTCTCGGCGATGGGGGACACCACGGACGAGCTCATCGACCTCGCCGAGCAGGTCAGCCCCATGCCCCCGGCCCGTGAGCTGGACATGCTGCTGACGTCGGGCGAGCGGATCTCGATGGCCGTCCTCGCCATGGCGATCTCGAACCTGGGCCTGGAGGCGCGCTCGTTCACCGGTTCGCAGGCCGGGGTCATCACCGACTCCTCCCACGGCCGGGCCCGCATCATCGACGTCACGCCGGGGCGCATCCGCTCCGCGCTCGACGAGGGCGCCATCGCGATCGTGGCGGGTTTCCAGGGCGTCAGCCAGGACACCAAGGACATCACCACGCTCGGCCGCGGCGGGTCGGACACGACGGCCGTCGCGCTGGCCGCAGCCCTCAAGGCCGACGTCTGCGAGATCTACACCGACGTCGACGGCGTGTTCACCGCCGACCCGCGCATCGTCCCGACGGCCCGCAAGATCAGCCGCATCGCCAGCGAGGAGATGCTGGAGATGGCGGCGTGCGGGGCCAAGATCCTCATGCTGCGCTGCGTGGAGTACGCCAGGAACTACGACCTGCCGATCCACGTCCGCAGCTCGTTCAGCCCGCACGAGGGGACGTGGGTCACCGACTCCCCGATCCCCGCCGCCTTCAAGACCGACCAGACCGGGGAGGAACCCGTGGAGCAGCCGATCATCTCCGGTGTCGCGCACGACCGCAGCGAGGCCAAGATCACCGTCGTGGGTGTACCGGACAACCCCGGCACCGCGGCCGCGATCTTCACGGCCGTCGCCGAGGCCGAGATCAACATCGACATGATCGTGCAGAACGTCTCGGTGGGGGCCTCGGGCCGCACCGACGTCTCGTTCACGCTGCCCAAGTCCGAGGGCGCGACCGCCACGGCCGCCCTGGACAAGGTCAAGCCGGCCATCGGGTTCGAGCGCCTGGAGTACGACGACCAGATCGGCAAGGTCTCCCTCATCGGCGTCGGGATGCGCTCGCACCCGGGGGTCTCGGCGACGTTCTTCGACGCGCTGGGCACGAAGGGGATCAACCTGGAGATGATCTCCACCTCGGAGATCCGCATCTCCGTCGTGACGCGCGCCGACCAGCTCGACGACGCCGTCCGCGCTGTGCACACCGCCTTCGGCCTGGACGCCGAAGGTGAAGCCGTGGTCTACGGAGGAACCGGACGATGAGCGAGAACGCGAACCAGACCGCGACCCGCAAACCCACCCTCGCGGTCGTCGGCGCCACCGGCGCCGTCGGCACCGTGATGCTCGGCATCCTGTCGCAGCGCCCCGACGTGTGGGGCGAGATCCGTCTCGTCGCCTCCGCCCGCTCGGCCGGCAAGGTCCTGCAGGTCCGCGGCGAGGACGTCGTCGTGCGCGAGCTGACGCCCGAGGTCTTCGACGGCGTCGACGTCGCGATGTTCGACGTGCCCGACGAGGTCTCCGCGGTGTGGGCGCCGATCGCCGCCGAGCGCGGCGCGGTGGCCGTCGACAACTCCGGCGCGTTCCGCATGGACGACGAGGTCCCCCTCGTCGTGCCCGAGGTCAACGGCGCCGCGGCGCGCCACCGCCCCAAGGGCATCATCGCGAACCCGAACTGCACGACGCTGACGATGATGGACGCCCTCGGCGCCCTGCACGAGCAGTGGCAGCTCACCGAGCTCGTCGTCGCCAGCTACCAGGCGGCCTCCGGCGCGGGGCAGCCCGGCGTGGACCGGCTGCACGACGAGATCGAGGTCGTCGCGGGGCAGCGCACGCTCGGCTCGACCGCGGGCGACACCGCGAAGGTCGTCTCCGAGAAGCTCGGCGACGACTCCCCGTTCCAGACCCACCTCGCCCTCAACGTCATCCCCGTCGCGGGCTCGCCCAAGGACGACGGCTGGACGAGCGAGGAGCTCAAGGTCCGCAACGAGTCCCGCAAGATCCTGGGCATCCCGGACCTGAAGGTGTCCGCGACCTGCGTGCGCGTGCCGGTGCAGACGACGCACTCCCTCGCCGTCCACGCGACCTTCGCGCGGCCGGTCACGGTGGCCGAGGCGACCGCGGCGCTGGAAGCCGCGCCCAGCGTCGAGGTGCAGGACGACCTCGCGAACGGCGTGTTCCCGACGCCGGCGCGCACCGTCGGCGGGGACCCGACCGTCGTGGGCCGCCTCCGGCAGGCGCTGGACTTCCCGAACACGCTCGACCTGTTCGTCTGCGGCGACAACCTCCGCAAGGGTGCCGCGCTGAACACCGCGCAGATCGCCGAGCTGGTGGCGGCCGAGCTCACCGCCTGATCCACGACCCGCCACGAGGGCCCCGTCCGCACCCGCGGACGGGGCCCTCGTCGTCGACGGGTCAGAACCTCCGGATCCCCAGGGCCGCGTTGTGGGCCGTGCACCGGGCGTACCCCGTGGCGGCGGAGACGGCGAACGCCGCGAGCCACACCGGCACGGTGAGGAAGAGCGAGAACCCCGCCGTGAGGGCCGCGAGGAACGCGGCGATGGGCGCGCACACGCCTTGGGCGACGATGAACGTCACGCCCAGCCCGACCTGCCCGGCGTAGCAGTTCCCCACCCCCAGCCACAGGAACGAGAACAGCACCGCCAGCCCCGGGGCCTTGGCCGGGACGAGCACCACCGGCCGGGGTGCCTGCCCGTACGGCTGCAGCGGCCCGGCCGGTGGCGGCTGCGGCTGCCCCGCCCACCGCTCCTGCTCCGGGTCCCTGTCCTGCCACGCCCGGCCGTCCTGCGGACCCCGCTGGTACCCGCTCACGTCGCGCCCCCGTTCGTCGGAGTCCCATCGTGGCAGCCGCCGACCACCGTGTCCGCCGCTCCGGGGTGATCACCGGCGCGACGGCGACCGCGTCGTGCCCCAGACTGCGGGGGTGGCCGCGACCGTCTCCCGCCTGCGCCTGCCGGTGCGGCGCCCCACGCCCCCGGTCCTGGCCATCCTGCGCCGGATCGCGCTCGCGCTGGGGCTGGTGGCGCTGTGCTGGGCCGTCGTCTACGTCGAGCGCGACGGGTACAGCGACAACCTCGACGGGCAGCTGTCCGCCCTCGACGTCCTCTACTACACGACCGTCACCCTGACCACGACGGGCTACGGCGACATCGTGCCCGTCACCGACGAGGCCCGGCTGGTCAACGCCGTGTTCATCACGCCGGTGCGGATCGTCTTCGTCGTCCTGCTCGTCGGCACGACCCTGTCGGCGCTCACCGAGCGCTCCCGCACCGAGATCCGCCTCGCGCGGTGGAGGGCCCGCATGCGCGACCACGTCATCGTCCTGGGCTACGGCACGAAGGGCCGCAACGCGGTGCGCGAGCTGCGCTCCAGCGGGACCCCCGCCGACCGCGTGCTCGTGGTGGACCGCAGCCCGATCGCGACGGCCGACGCCGCCCGGGACGGCTACCTGTGCGTGACCGGGGACGTGACCCGCCCGGAGACGTTCGCCACCGCCCTGGCCGACCGCGCCCGCACCGTCCTCGTCGCGGTGGACAAGGACGACACCGCGATCCTCGCCACGCTCGCGCTGCGGCGCCTCAACGAGCGCGCCACCGTCGTGGTGACGGCCCGGGAGGCCGAGCACGTGGGGCTCATGCGCCAGTCCGGCGCCGACTCCGTCGTGGTGACGTCGGAGACGAGCGGTCGCCTGCTCGGGTTGGCCGCGGGCAGCCCGGCGGCGGTGTCCGTGGTGGAGGACCTGGCGTCCTTCGGGACGGGCCTGGACCTCGTCGAGGAGCCCGTGCGGCCGCAGGACGTGGGGCGGCGCCCGGGCGACCTGGACGTCCCCGTCCTCGCGGTGCTGCGCGAGGGCCGGACCCTGCTCTACCACCAGGTGCAGGTGCTGCAGGCCGGTGACCGGCTGCTGCAGGTCACCGGCCAGGGGGACGTCAGCCCGCGCTGACCGTCCCGCGCGCCCGGCCCACGGCCCGCATGAGGTGGTGCAGGCCGATGGCGGCGACGGTGCCGAGGGCGATGCCCTCGAACGTCAGGCCGCCGGAGGTGGTCAGCGTGTAGTTCGCGATGCCGACGACGAGCGCGACGGCCGCGGTCGTGAGGTTGACCGGGTCGGAGAAGTCGACCTTGTTCTGCACCCAGATCCGCGCCCCGAGGACGCCGATCATCCCGTAGAGCAGGGTCGCGGCGCCGCCGAGGACACCGGGCGGGACGGAGCCGATGAGCGCCCCGAACTTCGGCGAGAACGACAGGACGAGCGCACCGGCCGCCGCGACCCAGTAGGCCGCCGTGGAGTAGACCTTCGAGGCCGCCATGACGCCGATGTTCTCCGCGTACGTGGTGGTCCCGGACCCGCCGCCCAGCCCGGCCAGGCTCGTGGCGAGCCCGTCGGCGAGCAGCGCCCGCCCGGCGAGGGGGTCCAGGTCCCGGCCGGTCATGGCCGCGACGGACTTCACGTGCCCGACGTTCTCGGCGACGAGGACGAAGACGACGGGCAGGAACAGCGCGAGGTCACCGGCGTCGAACCGCGGCGCCCGGAACTCCGGCAGCCCGATCCAGGCGGCCTGCTCGACGGCGGTGAAGTCCACCAGCCCGCGGGCGGCCGCGACGACGTACCCGACGGCGACCCCGAGCAGGATCGCGAGCCGGCCCAGCAACCCGCGGAACAGGACGCTGGTCAGGGCGATCGCCAGCAGCGTCACGATCCCGCCGACGGGGTCGGCGCGGAACCCGGAGTCCTCCGTCGTCCCCCACGCCGCCGGCGCGAGGTTCAGGCCGATGAGCGCCACGATCGTGCCGGTGACGACGGGCGGCATGACGACGTCAATCCACCGCGAGCCCACGACGTGGACGACGAGGCCGACGACGGCCAGGAGCAGACCCGTGACGAGGATCCCCCCGCCCGCCGTCCCGGCCGAGCCGGCCAGGATCGGGGCGATGAAGGCGAACGAGGACCCGAGGTAGCTGGGCAGCCGGTTGCGGGTCAGCAGCAGGAACAGCGCGGTGCCGACGGCGGAGAAGAACAGCGTCGTGGCGACGGGGAACCCGGTGATGGCCGGGACGAGGACCGTCGAGCCGAACATCGCGACGACGTGCTGCAGCCCGATGCCCACGGTCCGCCCCCACGCGAGCCGCTCGTCGGGGGCGACGACCTCACCCGGGGAGACCGACCGCCCGTCACCGTGCAGTCGCCAACCTGTCCTCGCCACGTGCGTCCTCCCTCGTGGTCCGGCCGGGCGCCGGGCCGAGCGAAGGCTAACCGTCCCCGGCACGCTGCCCGGACCGTCCCGGGGATCGGCACAGCGGGCCCACAGCTACGCTCGCCGGACGAGGCCGACCGACGAAGAGGTGCACCGTGCTGCCCACATCCCCCGGACTGGTGGCCGGGTTCTCCGCCGCCACGACGACCGCCGGGGCCACCCGCTCCACGACCTTCCTGCTGCTGACCGCGGTGGTGGCGATCGCGGTGCTGCTGGTCCTCATCATCAAGGTCAAGCTGCACGCGTTCTACGCGCTCGTCATCGTCAGCCTGCTGACGGCGGTCGTCGCCGGGATCCCCGCCGCTGACCTCGTGAGCACCTTGACGAGCGGTTTCGGGAACACCCTGTCCACGGTGGCCCTCCTCGTGGGTTTCGGCGCCGTCCTGGGCCGCATCGTCGAGGTCTCCGGGGGTGCGCGGGTCCTGGCGGACACGCTCGTCGCCCGGTTCGGGGAGTCCAGGGCGCCGCTGGCGCTGTCGGTCGCGTCCCTGTTCTACGGCTTCCCGATCTTCCTGGACGCCGCCTTCGTCGTCATGCTGCCCGTCGTCTACACCGTCGCCCGCCGGCTGGGCGGTTCGCTGATGCTCTACGCGCTGCCCGCGGCGGGCGCGTTCCTCGTCATGCACGCCCTCGTCCCGCCGCACCCCGGGCCGGTCGCGGCCGCCAGCCTGCTGGGCGCCGACGTCGGGCTGGTGCTGGTCGTCGGGATGCTGGTGGCGCTGCCCACCTGGTACGTCATGGGTTACCGGCTGGCGCTCGCGCTGGCCAAGCGGGCCGACTTCCTGCCCGTCCCGGACCTGCTGGGCCGGCCCAGCGAGAGCAGCGATCAGCCCCGTCCCCGCTTCGGCGTCATCCTGCTCGTCCTGCTGCTGCCGCTGGTGCTGATCTTCGGGGGCACGGGCTCGAGCACGGCGGTGACGAACTACGGCGTCGACGAGGACAACCCGCTCGTCGTCGTCCTGCAGATCATCGGGGCGACCCCCGTGGCGCTGCTCATCACCAGCGTGCTGGCGATGCTGCTGCTGGTGGTCCGCCCGAACCGCGGCAAGGTCGGCGGTCGCCTGGAGGAGGTCGTCGACTCGGCCCTGGCGCCGGTCTGCTCGATCATCCTCATCACCGGTGCGGGCGGGATGTTCGGTCGCGTCCTCACCGAGACCGGCATCGGGGGCGCGCTGGCCGGGGAGCTCGACGCGGCCGGTCTGCCGCTCATCGTCGCCGGGTTCCTCATCGCGGTGGCCCTGCGCATCGCGCAGGGGTCGGCCACGGTGGCCGGGACCACCGCCGCGGGGCTGCTGGCCCCCGCGGTCGCGGCGGACCCCTCGCTTTCCGCGCTGCAACTGGCGTGCCTGACGGTGGCCATGACCGCCGGGGCGATCAGCTTCTCCCACGTCAACGACTCGGGGTTCTGGCTGGTCGGCCGGTTCCTGGGCCTGGACACCGCCACGACGCTCAAGACGTGGAGCGTCGTGTCGACCGGCATCGGTCTCATGGCGTTCGGCCTGGTCTGGGTCCTGTGGACCGTGATCTCCTGACGACCCGCCGACGCCGTGGGCGGGACGGAGGGGTCAGTCGCCCGAGCTGTCCCTGAACTCGTCGCGCAGCCGGCGCGGGTCGGCGTCGCGCAGGGACCCCCCGGAGCTCTTGAGCCGGCGCACGGCGATCGTGACGACGATCGCGAGCACGATGAGGATCAGCAACCACTTCACGCCCCGACCCTACGAGCGAGCGGCAGCAGGCGCTCGCTCCAGCCGCCGGGTCGTGGGGCGACCGGGTCGGCGGTACCGGTCGCGGGCCTCACCGACGAGGTGGCGCAGGACGGTGAGCCGGCGGCGAGGTGGGTGCAGGACCGCACCGACCGCGTCGTAAGACCACCGCTGGTGCCGGACATGAAGGGGTGAGGGTCAGCCGGGAACGAGCTCACCACCGCGGCGCGGTCGACGGGCTCCCGGGCCGATCCTCGTCCCTCGACCTCCGGGCCCACCAGGGCCCCCCGACGTAGGAGCACTCATGTCCACCACCGCCGCTCAGACCACCTCCACCCGTCGCCGCCTGCGTCGGGGGGCCCTGGCCCTGGTGTTGACCGCCGCCGTCGTCGGCGGCGGTACCGGGGTGGCTTTCGCCGGCCAGGACACCGCCGTCCCCACCACCGGGCACTCCCACGGCGAGCAGTCCTACGGCGACGACATGCTCATCGCCCCGCAGGTCTCGGGCGTGGTCGCTGACGGCTCCACCGCCGACGACAGCACCACCACCGAGCACTCCTACGGCGACGACATGCTCATCGCCCCCACCGAGCACTCCTACGGCGACGACATGCTCATCGCCCCGCAGGTCGTCACCGACAGCGTCCAGGGGTCTTGAGCACCACCGGCGGGCGGCGAGGACGAAGGCGGCACCCTTGGCCGACGTCCTTCGCCCGCCGTCGTCCGCCCGACGTCCGCCGACGTGTAAGGACGGGCCCGTCGGTGGACATGGTGGGGTGTGCCGCCTGTGACTCCTGGTGACCCCCACCAGTCCCCGCCCCCCTCGGCCTCCCCACCGGAGGCGAGCGAGCAGGACCTGAGCGCGCGGTTCGAGGCCCTGGCCACCGAGGCGGTGGACCCGCTGCGCCGCTACCTGGCCCGCCGCACCGACTCCGCCACCGCCGAGGACGTGCTGTCCGAGACGCTGCTGGTGTGCTGGCGCCGAGCCGGTGACATCCCCGCCGACGCCGCGGTGGCGTGGGCGATCGGGGTGGCGCGGTGGTGCCTGGCCAACGCCGAGCGCGCCGGACGCCGCCGCGGGCTGCTGGCCCGGCGGGTGGCCTCCGTCGACCCTCCGGTCCAGCACCTCCCCGGCCCGGGCCAGTCCACCCCCGAGCAGGACGCCGCCGACCACGCCGCCGCCACGGTCGCAGCGGCGATGAGCCGTCTGAACGCCAAGGACGCCGAAGTGGTCCGGTTGTGGGCCTGGGAGCAGCTGACCCCCACCCAGATCGCCGTGGTCCTCGGCACCAGCGTCAACGCGGCCACCGTGCGCCTGCACCGGGCCAAGAAGAAGCTGCGCACCCACCTGGAAGCCGTCTCATGACCCTCGAGCGAACCGGACCCGTAAGAACCGCCGGGGGTGCGGACACGAACCAGGTGAGGACCACCGGCTCGACCCACCGGGGCGAGCCGCACCAGCAGGAACACCAGCAGGAAGGAGGGCCGCGGCGGTGAACGACTCCACCCGACCCCACGGCCCCGGGCACGACGACGAGGACCTCCGAGCCCTCCTGCACCGCATCGATCCCGCAGCGTCCCTACCCGACATCGACCCGACCTGGATCACCTGGAAGGCGCGTCAGACCATGAGCACACCCACCACCCCCGCCACTCCCGCCAAGACGGCCCGCAGCCGGCGGCGTCTGTTCGCCGGTGCCGGGCTGGGCACCGCCGCGGCCGGCGTCGTCGCCGCCATCGCCGTCGGAACCTCAGGATCGGCCGTGACCGCCCTGACCGTCCCGACCGCCGCCGCCGGCGGACCGGCCGTGGCGTGCGCACCGGTCAGCGCGGAGTCCTTGGCCGACAGCGACCTGGCCTTCGAAGCCGACGTCACCGCCATCGACGACGGCACCGTCACCCTCGAGGTGACCCACCGCTACCAGGGCGACGTCCACGACGAGGTCAGCGTGCCCCAGCAGCCCGCCGACCAGCTCTCCGAGTTCGGCCCCGGACCCTTCACCGAGGGAGCCAGCTACCTGATCACCACCGACGGCGACGTGGTCACCGGCTGCGGGGCCAGCGGACCGGCCAGCCAGGAGCTGCGCTCGCTGTACCGGCAGGCCTTCGGCGGCTGACGGCCCTCCCGCGGCCGGAGTCCCTCCCCGGGACGACCGGCCCCCAGGACACCTGGTCCGCGCCTTCCGGGGGGGAGGCGCGGACCAGGACCTGTCGTGCTCGGAGCGACCGGCGACGGGGCGCGCCGCCCCGGGGCGGGCCCCCGATCGCACCGTCGCCCGGCAGACTGCCCGACGGCGTGCCGTCCGCCGTGCCCGGCCGCGTGCGGCTGAGCCGCCGGCCGCCGTGACGGTCAGCCGGGCTGTTCCCCCGGGGCGTGGCGGGCCGCCCGCCACGCCCCGACGGCGGCGAGCGCCGTCAGCGCGACCCACGCCGGCAGGGTCACCCGCCAGGCCCCGGGCAGGACGGTGAGCACGACGAGCAGCACCTGGGCCAGCACGAGCGCGACGGCGGCGGCGGTGCGGCCGAGGTAGGCGTGGCCCAGCCCCGGCCACAGCACCGACAGGGCGGCGGCGGCCACCTCCCGCCGGCCGGTGCGCGGCGGGGGCGCGGCCGGTGCGCTCTCGTCCCACGTGCCGGTCTCTTCCCACTTCACGACGGTCACGCCGCACCCCCCGCTGGTCGTCCGTCCGGTCGGCGCCCCCCGGCACCCCGGGTGAGTCTGCCCCTCCGGGACCCGGTTCCGAAGCCGTTCGGGCGATCCGCCCGGGTCCCGGCGCGTCAATGTGACTGCTTGTCACACAGCACGACTCAGCGTGAAGCGCGAGCAGTGCGTGACGTAGGGGAGCCGGATCGCGCCTCCTTCGCCGAACTCCTCGTCGAGGACACGACCCACCCCGGCGAGCACCGCCGCGCGCTCGTCCTCCGGGAGCACGATGACGTAGCTGCGCGAGGCGACGAGGTCCAGGACCCCGGCCCGGTCGGTGACGTGCTCGAACCGCGTCCGGACGTGCTCCGGCACCCCGAACGGCTCCCCCACGGTCTCGACCGAGGCCCGCATCTCGTGCTCGGAGCCCCGCTGCGCGATCTCCCAGACCCGCGAGACCCACGGGACCGACTCGTCGCGCACGTTCCACACCAGCCCCAGCGTCCCGCCCGGGCGCAGCACCCGCGCCACCTCCGGGACCGCGAGCGCCGGGTCCACCCAGTGCCAGGCCTGCGCGACGACGACGGCGTCGACCGAGGCGTCCGGCAGGCCCGTCGCCTCGGCGCTGCCCTCGCGGGCCTCGACGTGGGGGAGGGCGGACCGCAGCTGCGCCAGCATCCGCGTCGACGGTTCGACGGCCACGACGTCCAGGCCGCGCGCGACGAGGGAGGCGGTGAACTTGCCGGTGCCGGCCCCGAGGTCCAGCACGCGGCGGGCCGGCCCGACGAGGAAGTCGACCGCGTCGTCGGGGTACCCGGGCCGGGCCCGGGCGTAGGCGTCCGCGGCGGCGCCGAAGGAGCGGGCGTGGGCGGCGGCATCGTCCGCGGTGGGGTGCTCGGTGGGGTGCTCGGTGAGATCGTCGTGGGGCACGGCCCCATCCTGCTCCGGGGGAAGATGGGGCGCGTGAGCGCCACCCTCGTCGCCAAGGACCTCAGCGCCGCCCACGGGACGCGGGCGCTGTTCTCCGGTCTGGACCTCGTCGTCGCGCCCGGCGACGTCGTCGGCCTCGTCGGGGCGAACGGGGCGGGCAAGTCGACGCTGCTCAAGCTCCTCGCCGGCCTCGACCGCCCCGAGACGGGGACCGTCTCGCTGTCCCCGCCCACCGCCACGGTCGGCTACCTGCCGCAGGAACCGGAGCGCCGGCCCGGGGAGACCGTCGCGCAGTTCCTGGGCCGCCGCACCGGCGTGGCCGCCGCGACCGCCGAGATGGACGCCGCGGCCACGGCGCTGGGCGAGGGGGTCGCCGGCGCCGACGACCGGTACGCCGACGCGCTCGACCGCTGGCTCGCCCTCGGCGGGGCCGACCTCGACGAGCGCACCGGCGAGGTGCTGGCCGACCTGGGCCTGACGGTGTCCGCCGACGCCCTGACGGCGTCGCTGTCCGGCGGGCAGGCCGCGCGCGCCGGGCTGGCCGCGCTGCTGCTGTCGCGCTACGACGTGTTCCTGCTCGACGAACCCACCAACGACCTCGACCTCGACGGCCTGGCCTGCCTGGAACGGTTCGTCACCGAGCTGCGCTCCCCCGCCGTCCTCGTCAGCCACGACCGGGAGTTCCTGTCCCGCACCGTGGACCGCGTCGTCGAGCTCGACCTCGCCCAGCAGCTCGTGCGCGTCGTCGGCGGCGGCTACGAGGCGTTCCTCGCCGAACGCGACGTGCAGCGCCGGCACGCCCGGGAGGCCTACGAGGAGTACGCCGACACGAAGTCGGGGCTGGAGGCGCGGGCCCGGATGCAGCGCGGCTGGATGGCGCAGGGCGTGCGCAACGCCGTCCGCAAGGGGGACCCGGACAAGAACATCCGCGCCAAGATGCGCGAGGGCAGCGAGAAGCAGGCCGCCAAGGCCAAGCAGACCGACCGGATGATCGAGCGCCTCGAGGTCGTCGAGGAGCCCCGCAAGGAGTGGGCGCTGCAGATGTCGATCGCGGCGGCCCCGCGGTCGGGGTCGGTCGTGGCGACGCTGCGCGAGGCCGTCGTGCGGCGCGGGGACTTCACCCTCGGCCCCGTGACCCTCGCCGTCGACGCCGGCGACCGGATCGCCGTGACGGGCCCGAACGGGGCCGGGAAGTCGACCCTGCTGAACCTCCTCCTCGGGCGCGTGGCCCCCGGCACCGGGTCCGCCGCCCTGGGCTCGGGCGTGCGGGTCGGGGAGATCGACCAGGCCCGCGGCGCGTTCGGCGACGAGCGCACCCTGGCCCGCGCGTTCGGCGACGAGGTGCCCGACCAGCCCGACGCCGACGTGCGGACGCTGCTGGCCAAGTTCGGTCTCGGCGCCCACCACGTCGGCCGGACCGCCGTGAGCCTGTCCCCGGGTGAGCGCACCCGCGCCGCCCTGGCCCTGCTGCAGGCGCGCGGGGTGAACCTGCTGGTCCTGGACGAGCCCACCAACCACCTCGACCTGCCCGCCATCGAGCAGCTCGAGCAGGCGCTCGCGAGCTACGCCGGGACGCTGCTGCTCGTCAGCCACGACCGCCGGCTGCTGGACGCCGTCCACGTCACGCGCCGGCTGGTGGTGGCCGACGGGGTCGTGCAGGAGCTGTGAACGTTGCGCTTGTGTGACATCTGCGCCCGGGACCGCGGGAAGCACTTGCCTGCCGGGCGCAGAAGCGCTACCCATCGGGGATGCTCAGTCACGCCCTAGCCGCGTTGCCGGCCGCGACGGTCGAAACGGAGAACGGGACCCTGTCCGGGATCGAGGACGCCATCGACGGCGTCGTCAACCCCGTCACCACGGTCGTCTCGGACGTCGTCTTCTACAGCGTCGACATCGGGGGCGCCTCCTTCCCCCTCATCGTCGGCTGGCTCGTGCTGGCCGGGATCGTGTTCACCGTCTACTTCGGGTTCATGCAGTTCCGCGGCTTCAAGGTCGCGCTGCAGGTCGTGCGCGGCCGGTACGGCCGCGCCGACGACCCCGGTGAGGTCAGCCACTTCCAGGCGCTGACGAGCGCCCTGTCGGGGACCGTCGGGCTGGGGAACATCGCCGGGGTGGCCGTCGCCGTCAGCATCGGCGGCCCGGGGGCGACGTTCTGGATGATCTGCTGCGGGTTGCTGGGGATGGCGACCAAGTTCACCGAGTGCACGCTCGGGGTGAAGTACCGCGAGATCCACGAGGACGGGACCGTCACCGGCGGGCCGTTCCGCTACCTCAAGGTGGCCTTCGCCAGGCTGCGGGTCACGTGGGTCGGGGCCGTGCTCACCGCCGTGTTCGCGGTCGCGATCTTCTTCTTCGGCGTCGCCGGCGGGAACATGTTCCAGGCCAACCAGACCTACGCCCAGTTCGTGAACATCACCGGTGGGGACGACAGCCCGCTGGCCTCCTCCGGCGCGGCGTTCGTGTTCGGCCTCGTCCTGGCCGTCCTGGTCGGCGCGGTCATCCTCGGCGGGATCTCCTCCATCGGGAAGGTGACGTCGAAGCTGGTCCCGGCCATGGCGATCGTCTACGTCGCCGCCTGCCTCGTCGTCATCGTCGGCAACGCCGGCCTCGTCCCGGCGGCCGTGGGCTCGATCGTCACCGGCGCCTTCGCCCCCGAGGGCGTGGCCGGCGGCGTCATCGGCGCCCTCATCGTCGGGTTCCAGCGGGCCGCGTTCTCCAACGAGGCCGGGGTCGGCTCGGCGGCGACCGCCCACTCGGCGGTCAAGACGAAGCACCCCGTGTCCGAGGGTTTCGTCGCCCTGCTCGAACCGTTCTGCGACACCGTCGTCATCTGCACCATGACCGCGCTGACCATCATCATCGCCTCGCCGCAGAGCTGGCTCGACGCCCGCGCCGAGGTGGCCTCGACGGGGTCGACCGGCGCCGACGGGGTCGTCCTGACCTCCGACGCGTTCGCCTCGGTCATCCCGTGGTTCCCCTACGTCCTGGCGTTCGCCGTCGCCCTGTTCGCGTTCTCGACGCTCATCACGTGGTCGTACTACAGCCTGAAGGCGTGGTGCCACTTCTTCGGTCGCAGCGCGGCCAGCGAGCTGACGTTCAAGATCGTCTACTGCCTGTTCACCGTGCTCGGCACGGTGCTGACGTTCTCCTCGGTGCTGAACCTCGCCGACGCGATGCTGTTCGTCTGCGCCCTGGTGAACATCCTCGGTCTGTACCTGCTGGCCCCCGTCGTCAAGGCCGAGGTGCGCGACTACCTCGCCAAGCGCGCCGACGGGACGCTGACCCGCGAGGCGCAGGTCCCCGTCGGCTGACCGTCCCTCACCCCCCGGAGGACCCCGCGCCGTCGTGGCAGAACACGACGACGCGGGGTTCGCCGTCGGGGCCGGGGACGATCCCGTCCTCGGGCAGCACGCCCCGGGCGACGACCTCCCCCGTCCGGGCGTCGTGAGCCCGGTAGGTGCGGGGGACGTCGGCGGGGGCCACGACCCGCAGGTTCCCGCCGTCGGGCAGGTAGGAGAGCAGGAAGACCCCCGGGACGAGGAGGTTGCGGGGGTTGGCGGTGCGGGTCCAGTCCGGGACCGCGTCGGTGAACGGCAGCCCGTGCAGCACGCGGGCCAGCACCCCCGGGTAGCGGGACCCCTCGAAGTCCAGGGCCTCGCGCCACCCCGCCCCGGGGGCGGAGAAGTACGGGGCCTGCCCCGCCTCCTCGGGGTGCAGCTTCCACTGCCACAGGCTGCCCGCGCCGTAGACGACGCCCATGGCGGCACCGGCGCACAGGTTGCTCCACGCCTCGTGGCCCTGCCACCAGCCGCTCGCGAAGTCGGCGCGCCGGGTGCCCTCGTAGGAGGGTTCGCCGTTGGCGACGGCCTTGGCGGGCCGGTTGCGGGCCATGTCCGCGACGCGTTCGGGCACGTGGTCGCCGAGGTGACCGGTCTGGCACCACTGGAAGTCCAGCCAGTCGGCGTCCTGGTGCTCGCGGTTGCTGCCGAACGGGGCGTAGTGGACACCGGTGGGCTGGGCGTAGGCGTCCCAGGCGTGGACCTCCGCCCCACCCGCGGCGACCTGGGGTTCGTCCCCCCGGCCGTCGGCCCCCACGAGCCACACGGCCGGTGCGGCGCCGTACCGGGCGAGCAGGTACCGGCAGTAGCGCGCGTAGTCCCCCGGCGGGACCTGCGCGCCGGCGGTCCGCAGCCCCTTCCACCCGAACCCCTGGAACACCGGCTGCCAGACGGGGACGATCCCGTGCCGGGCCAGCGTGGCCGCCAGGACGTCCAGCTCGGCGAAGTACTCCGGGCGCAGCCGGCGCAGCGTGAGGTCGGGCAGGTCCTCGAAGGCGACGGCGAACCCCTCGTCGGCGGTCCGGTCGGCCGGCCCGCGCGCGCCGGAGTCGGGCTGGACGCTCATGAGCAGGACGGCGTTGAAGCCCTTGGCGGCGCGGTCGGCGGCGTAGGTCTCGGCCTGCTCGGGCGTGGCCCGCCACGGGAACGCCCACGCGGTGTCGGCGGCGAGGAAGGCGGGGGTGCCGTCGGCGTGCACGAGGTGGCGGCCCCGCTCGGACATCCGCCAGAACCCGTGCCGGCCGAAGACGCCCGCGCCCTCGCCGGCGACGTCGAGCGCGCCGGTCACCCCCGCCAGCCCCGGGTCCTCGACCGAGGCGGCGCTGCGCCAGGTCCAGCGGCCGGTCAGCCCCGGGGAGGCGAACCGCACCCGCCAGGTCCGCCCGCCGTCCCAGAACGCGGGGCGGCGCAGCTCGCGGCCGGTCTCGTGGGTGAACGTCGCCCACGCCTCGACCCCGGCGTAGGGGTCGGGGTGGTCGCGGTCGGCGGTGAGCACGATCTCGTGCGGGGACCACGGCGTCGTGGGGGGCGTCCCGGGGGTCGTCACGGGCCCATCCTGCCCACGCGCGCCGGCCCGGCGACCGAGGGGTTCGCCGTCCTCGACCCGCCACGCCCGGGACGCGCTGCCCGCCAACGGTTCCGGGACGCGGTACCGGCCGGGTGGAACACCGGTGCCCCGGGACGCGATGATCTGAGGGGACGGATCGTCGTCCAGACTCCCCGCGAACCCCCTGCGAACCCCCCGAGGAAGACCTGCCCGTGCCTCTCGCCATCCTGGCCCTCGCCGTCGGCGCCTTCGGCATCGGGACGACCGAGTTCGTCGCCATGGGGCTGCTGCCCCAGATGGCCGCCAGCTTCGACGTCTCCATCGCCACCGCCGGCTGGCTGATCTCCGCGTACGCCCTCGGCGTCGTCGTCGGCGCCCCGACGTTGACGGCCCTGACGCACTCGTGGCCGCGCAAGCGCGTCCTCGGCGGGCTCATGGGGCTGTTCGTCCTCGGGCACGCGGCGACGGCCCTGGCCCCCGGGTTCGAGGCGCTCGTGGGCGCCCGGTTCCTCTCCGGCCTCTCGCACGGCGCGTTCTTCGGCGCCAGCGCCGTGGTGGCCCGCAAGATCGCCCCGCCCGGACGGCAGGGCCAGGCCCTCGCCCTCGTCTTCACCGGCCTGACCGTCGCGAACGTCGTCGGCGTCCCGGCCGGCACCTACGTCGGGCAGCAGCTCGGCTGGCGGCTCACGTTCGCCCTCGTCGGGATCATCGGGCTGGTGACGATCGCCGCGATCGCCGCGATCGTGCCGGAGGTGGAGACCCGCACCGGGTCGTTGCGCTCGGAGTTCGCCGCGTTCCGCCGCCGCCAGGTGTGGTGGACGCTGCTCATCACGACCGTCGGGTTCGCCAGCCTGTTCACCGTCCTCAGCTACGTCGCGCCGCTGCTCACCGAGGTCGCCGGGTTCTCCGAGGGCTCGGTGAGCTGGGTGCTCGTGCTGTTCGGCCTCGGCGCGACGTTCGGCAACGTCCTCGGCGGCCGGCTGGCCGACTGGCGCCCCTACCGGACGCTGGCCGTGGGGTTCGTCGCCCAGGCCGTCGTGTTCGGGCTGCTGTTCGCTCTCGCCGACCACGCCTGGGTCGCGGCCGCCGGGGTGTTCGCCTTCGCGTTCGTCGGGTTCGTCATGTCCGCCCCGATCCAGACGCGCGGCATCCTCGCCGCAGGCGGCGGGGCCTCGATGGTCTCCGCGGCGATGCAGGCCTCGTTCAACGTCGGCAACGCGATGGGCGCCTTCCTCGGCGGTCTGGCGATCGACGCCGGCTACGGCTTCGCCTCCCCCGCCCTCGTCGCGCTCGTCCTGGCGCTGCTGGGCCTGGCGATCCTCGGTGAGGCCACGCGCGCGGACAAGAGCGGGCGTGCGCCGATCGACCCGCTCGTCGCGGCCGTTCCCGCGCAGCGCCGCCGCCGGGTGCGGGCGGGCGTGTCCCGGTGAGCGGGGCGGTGAGCGGGGTGCGGGTGCAGGAGCGCAAGGCCGGCGACCCCGACCTCGACGCGCTCGTGACCGCGGCGGTGGCCGAGCTGAACCGCCGCTACCGCGACCCGGGCGACCCGTGGGAGGACTACCCGCTCACCGGGGAGGTCTCCTTCCACGTCGCCACGGTCGACGGGGTGCCCGCCGGGTGCATCGCGCGCGTGGCCGTCGACGAGCCCGGCTGGACGCGCACCGCGGAGATGAAGCGCGTCTTCGTGCAGGAGCGGTTCCGCGGCCGGGGTGTCGCCACGGCGCTCGTGGCGGCGTTCGAGGTCGCGGCCCGCGAGGCCGGGGCCCGTCGGGTGCGGCTGGAGACGGGGACGCGCCAGCCGGAGGCGATGGCCCTGTACGAGGCGCTGGGGTACGCGCGGACGGCGAACTTCGGGCCGTGGGCCGACAGCCCGCTGTCGGTCTGCTACGCCAAGAATCTCTGACACGCCGAACACGAGAGTTCGGCGTCCCGAACTCTCGTGCATGATGTCCGGGTGACGATGGACGCCCGCACCCCCGCGCCCGCCCGCCCCGGCCGGCGCGCCCTGCTCCGCCTGCTCGGCCCCGCCTTCGTCGCGGCCATCGCCTACGTCGACCCCGGCAACGTCGCCGCCAACCTCACCGCCGGCGCCGGCTACGGCTACCTGCTGCTGTGGGTGCTCGTGGCGGCCAACGGCATGGCCGTCCTCGTGCAGTACCTGTCGGCCAAGCTCGCCGTCGTCAGCGGCCGCACCCTGCCCGAGCTGCTCCGCGAACGCCTCGGCCGCCGGTCCCGCCTGGCGTACTGGGCGCAGGCCGAGCTCGTCGCCATCGCCACCGACCTCGCCGAGGTCATCGGCGGCGCCGTCGCCCTGCACCTCCTCTTCGGCTGGGACCTGCTGGTCGGCGGGGTCGTCACGGGCGTGGTCTCGCTGCTCGTGCTGGCGCTGCAGAACCGCGCCGGCGTGCGCCGGTTCGAAGCCGTCATCGTGGGGTTCCTGCTCATCATCGTCGTCGGGTTCGTCTCCGGGGTCGTGCTGTCCCCGCCGGACCCGGGCGAGGCCCTCGCTGGTCTCGTCCCCCGCTTCGACGGAGCCGAGACCGTCCTGCTCGCCGCGAGCATGCTCGGGGCGACCGTCATGCCGCACGCGGTCTACCTGCACTCGGCCATGGCCCGCGACCACCACGGGACCGTCCCCGCCCGCGACACCCGCCGCGTCCTCGGTGCCACCCGCGTCGACGTCGTCGCGGCCCTCGTCGTGGCCGGGCTCGTCAACATCTCGATGCTGCTGCTGGCCGCCTCGGCCCTGCGCGGCGTCGAGGGCACCGACACCCTCGAGGGCGCGCACGCGGCCGTCGCCGCGCACCTGGGCGTCGGCGCCGCCCTGCTGTTCGCGATCGGCCTGCTCGCCTCCGGCCTGGCCTCCACCTCCGTCGGCGCCTACGCGGGCGCCGTCATCATGCAGGGGCTGCTGCGCATCGAGGTGCCGCTGCTGCTGCGCCGGGCCGTCACCCTCGTCCCGGCCCTGGTGTGCCTGGGGATCGGGGTCGACCCCACCCGCGCCCTCGTCGTCTCCCAGGTCGTCCTGAGCTTCGGCATCCCCTTCGCCCTCGTCCCGCTGGTGCGGCTCACCAGCTCGCGCGACCTCATGGGCGAGCACGTCAACCGGCCGCTGACGCGGGCGCTCGCGACCGTCGCGGTGGCGCTCGTCGTCGCGCTCAACGTGGCGCTGCTGTACCTGACGTTCGCGGGGTGAGGGCGCCGCCGGGGACGGCCTCGTTGCCTCCCGGAGGCCACCGGGAGACCTCGTTGCCTCCCGGAGGCCACCAGGAGACCTCGTTGCCTCCCGGAGGCCACCAGGAGACCTCGTTGCCTCCCCGAGGCCACCGGGAGACCTCGTTGCCTCCCCAAGGCCGATGATCGACTCCGGGGAGGCAACGAGGCCGACCCTCGCGGCCCGCGGAAGCTCAGCCCGGCAGGTGCCGCCGCACGAAGTCGAGCTCGACGCGCATCTGCCGCACCCGCTCGTCGTCGAGCAGCGACCCGTGCCCGGCGTCGTACCGGTACACCTCGTGCGCCGCGCCGCGGGCGGCGAGCCGGTCGAGGTAGTTGTCGATCTGCCGGATCGGGCAGCGCGGGTCGTTGCGGCCCGCGAGCACGAGCACCGGGGCGCGCACGGCGTCGACGTACGTGATGGGCGAGGAGTCGGCGTACTTGCCCGGCACGTCGGTGGGCGAGCCGCCGAACAGCGACCGGTCGAACGCCTTGAGCCCCTCCATCTCGTCCTCGTACGCGGCGACGTAGTCGGCGACGGGGACGCCCGCGAGCCCCACGGCCCACCGGTCCGGCTGCGTCCCCAGGCCCAGGAGCGTGAGGAACCCGCCCCACGAGGCGCCGGCCAGCACGAGTCGCGCAGGATCGGCGACGCCGGTGGCGACGAGGTGGTCGGCGACCGCGGCGACGTCCTCCAGCTCGACGTGCCCGACGCGCGCCTCCAGGGCGTCCCGCCAGGCCGACCCGTACCCCGTCGAGCCGCGGTAGTTCACCTGCACGACGGCGAACCCCTCGTCCACCCACGTCGCGCAGTAGGCGCGGAACGCGTCGGTGTCGTGCGCGGTCGGCCCGCCGTGCACCTCCACGACCGTCGGCAGCGGTCCCGACGCCCCGGCCGGCACCCGCAGCAGCGCGTGGACGCGGCCACCGGGGCCGTCGACCCGCACGTCGGACACCTCCACCGAGGGGGGCGCGGGTTCGCCCGGGGCGCGCAGCAGCACGGAACCGTCGAGGCGGCGCACCGTCGGGGGCTGGGCCGCCGAGGACCAGGTGAGCCACACGTCGCCGTCGGGGCGGGCGGTCGCGTTCCCGACGCTGCCCGTCGTCGGGCCGATCGGCGTGACGACACCGGTCCCCAGGTCGAGGCGGTAGGCCAGGGTCCGGGCCTCGTGGTCGAGCAGGACGACGAGCCCGGTGCCGTCGCGGGTCCACTCCGCCCCGGCGACCTCACCGGGGACGCCGAGCGCGATCTGCACCTCACGCCCGGTCCGCAGGTCCAGGACGAGCAGTTCGGCGCGGCCGGCGCGTTCGTGCTCGACGAGCAGCCGCGCGTCGCCGCGCACGGGCGAGAACCCGATCGGGGACACGCCCTTGCCGGGGCCGTCGGACAGTTCCGCGACGGTCGCCCCGTCGGCCAGCGCCAGGACGCGCAGGTCGGGGTGGCGGGAGTCGCCGTGCTCGGAGTGGGCGATCGCGACCCACTGCTCGTCCGGGGACAGGTCCCCGGCCCAGGCGTCCTCGCGGTGCTCGTAGAGCCGGCGCGACCCGCCGGACGTGACGACGTCGATGCGGGTGCCGTACTCGTCGTCCTGCGACCCGACGACGACGGTGCCGCTGCGCCCGATCGACAACCCGGCCGGGTAGGCGGCGGGCAGGCCCAGGGGGTCCTGCACCCCCTCGCCGGGTGCGGCGCCGAACGGCTGCCGGCGCCACACGCCGTGCTCGTCGCCGGCGGTGTCGTCGAACCACCACACGAACTCGCCGGCGTCGTCGATCGTGGCGCCCGAGGTGCCCTCGGGCCGGTCGGTCAGCCGGGTCAGGGCACCGGTGCCGGCGTCGAAGGAGTGCACCTCGAGCACCCCCGCGACGCTGGCGACGACGACGCACCGGTCGGGGGCGTCCTGCGCCCACTCCGGCAGGCCGACGCGACCGGCCCGGAACCGCTTCTCCCAGACGGGCACCTCAGGTTCGCTCACCCGACCGATCGTGCCACTCGCCGGGCGCTCGGGCGCGGGTGGTTCAGGCGCCGGCGGGGGCCGGGAAGATCCGCCGCAGGACGTCGGACAGGGTCACGACCCCCTGCACCCGGCCGTCGTCGGTGACGACGGCGAGGTGGTTGCTCGTCTCCCGCATCCGGGTCAGCGCGACGTGCAGCGTCGTGCCGCCGTCGAGGGTGAACACGGGCCGGACGAACTCCTCCGTCGGGGCCTCGTCGGGTTCGGTGAGGGTGTCCCGGACGTGGACGAGCCCGCGCAGGTCCTCGGCCGACCCCACGAGGATCCGCAGGTGACCAGTGCTGCGGGACAGCTCGCGCACCTGCTGGACGGTCGCGCCCACGGGCACGCCGGCCGGGGTCGCACCGGGGCGCAGCAGGTCCCGCACCGTCAGGCGCTGCAGGTCCAGCGCCCCCGACAGCTGCGCGGAGAACCGCGCGTCGAGCGCCCCGACGTTCGTGGAGTGCTCCAGCAGGTGCCGCAGCGAGTCCGGGCTGTGGCCGACGACGACCTCCTCGGTGGGGTTCGCGCCGGCCTTGCGGACGAGGACGTTGGCGGCCTCGTTGAGCAGCCTCAGGACGGGCCGGAACACCCACATGAACCCGCGCATCGGCACGGCCAGCAGCAGGGCGGACCGTTCGGGGTGCGCGATCGCCCACGACTTCGGCGCCATCTCCCCCACGACGAGGTGGACGAACGTGACGACGAACAGCGCGATGACGAAGCCGAGCACGTCGGCCGCCACGAGCGGCAGCCCCGCGGCCTGGAACAGCGGGGTCAGCCAGTGGTGGACGGCGGGTTTGCTGATGGCCCCCAGCAGCAGGACGCAGGCGGTGATCCCGAGCTGCGACCCGGCCAGCAGGACGGTCAGCTCGTGCGAGCTGCGCAGCGCGGCCCGCCCGGAGACGGTGCCGGCCGCGTCCTCCAGCCGGTGCCGCTTGGCGCCCAGGAGGGCGAACTCGACGGCGACGAAGAAGGCGCTGGCGGCGACGATGACGACGGTCGCGACGAGGACGACGACGGGGTCGTCAGTCACGGGTCACCTCCTGGGCGGGGTTCTCGGGCGCGTCGCCGGGGGTCGCGGCGTCGAGGAGTTCCAGCCGCACCCGGCCGGGCACGTGCCGTTCGACGGACAGGACCCGGACGTGCAGGGTCCGGGGTTCGGGGTCGAGCTCCCCGGGGTCCGGTGGCAGCTCGACGTCCAGTTCGGTGCCCTTCTCGGGCAGGCCGCCGTGGGCGGCGATGACGAGACCGGCGATCGTCTCGTAGTCCCCCCGCGGCAGGTCCACGCCCAGGGAACGTTCGACCTCGTCGACGTGCACCTCCCCGGACATCTCCCAGACCCCGTCCCCCTCGAGGGGGATGTACGTGGGGTTCTCCTCGTCGTGCTCGTCGGTGATCTCGCCGACGAGTTCCTCGGCGAGGTCCTCGACCGTGACGACACCGGAGAACCCGCCGTACTCGTCGACGACGCAGGCGAGCTGGTTCTTCGACTCCCCCAGCTGCCGCAGCACGTCCGGCAGCAGCGTGAGCGTCGAGACGACGAGCGCGGGCCGCATGATGCGGGTCACGCGGGCGGAGTCCTCCTCGGCCGTGGCGAGCAGGTCGGCGAGGTGGACGACGCCGAGGACGTCACCGGACCCGGTGGCCAGCACCGGGTAGCGGGAGTGGCCGACGGCCATGAGCGCGCGGACCAGACCCAGGTCGGCGGTCTCCTCGACGGTGTCGACGCGCGAGCGCGGGATCATCGCGTGCTCCACGTCGCGCTGCGGGAAGTCGAGGATGCGGTCCAGCAGCACGGCCAGGTCGTCGGGCAGGTCCCCGCTCTCGCGGGACTCCTCGACGATCGCCTCGAGGTCCTTCGGGGTGGCGGCGTGCTCGACGTCGTGGACGGGTTCGATCCTCAGCGCGCGCAGCAGGGCGTTGGAGGACTGGTCGAAGAACCAGATGAGCCAGCCGAACAGCCGCAGGTAGGCCAGCGTGGAGCGGCTCAGCCCCGTCGCCACGGGTTCGGGCTGGGCGATGGCGAGGTTCTTCGGGAACAGCTCGCCGAACAGCATCTGCACGACCGTGGAGAACACGAGGGCCGCGACGGCCCCGACGCCGATGCCGACGCCGCTGGGGACGCCGACGCCGCCGAGCAGCGCGCCGAGGGACTCCCCGATGAGGGGTTCGGCGACGTACCCGACGAGCAGGCCCGTGACGGTGATGCCGAGCTGGGCACCGGACAGCATGAACGAGGTGCGGCGCGTGACGTCGAGCGCGCGGCGCGCCCCGGCGTCACCGGACTCGGCGCGGGCGCCCAGGCCCGAGCGGTCCACCGACATGTAGGCGAACTCCTGGGCCACGAACCAGGCCGTGGCGGCGGTGATGGCGAAGACCACCACGACGCCGAGGAGCAGGGCGAGCACGTCGGTCACGGGGTCACCTCACCGTGGCCGGACGCAGGCGCGCAGGGACTTGAAGGATCGTCGGCATGATCGTCGTCGCGCATCGGCGGCGGCGGTCCTCTCCTGGTCCGGGGACGGGTCTACCGGGTGGTCAACGGAGCACGGCGCGCCGCGGTTCCCGCGGCACCTCGTCACAGGGCACCCCGTCACAGGGGTCGCGGGAGGACGAACCGGGTGCTCACGCGGCGGGCGAACGCGACGTGGTCCGGCGGCCCGCCCACCTCCAGCCCCGCGGCGGCGACCAGCCCGTCGTCGAGCTCCAGCAGCTCCGCCGACCGCAGCGCCCACCGCTCGTGCTCGTTGGCGATCCACCAGGTCCGGCCGAGGTGCCCGGCGTGCAGGCCGAACCGGGAGGTGAGGAAGACCCCGAGGTCGTCGACGGCCGGCCCGCCCTCGCGGACGGCGACGCGGCTGGAGACCCCGGAGCGGGTGCGGCACGTCCACAGCAGCTCGCGCGCCCCGTCCCGCACCCGGACCGCGTGGCGCAGGAGCGACCAGCGGTAGGGCAGCCCGAACGCCGCCTGCGCGCCGAGGACGACGGCGAGCCGGCTGGCGTCCAGGCTCGCGAACACGACACCGCGCCGGCCCTCGTCGTCGACGGAGTAGAAGCGCACGTTGGTCTCCAGGAACGTGCCCGCGTACGGCACGCTCCCCCGCCGCCCCGGCCCGGCGCCGCGCAGCGTGAACGGGATGAGCCCGACGTAGGTGGCCCCGTCGAGGACGTCGGGGCGGACCCCGCGCGGCAGGAACGGCGCGACGCGGGCGGGGTCGACGGCCCAGTGCAGGAACGCGAGGTCGTCCCAGTGCTGGTGCATCATCACCGGCCCGGACAGGGCCACGGCCTCGGGCGAGGGCAGGCGGTCGACCACGAGCACAGGGTGGCGCGGGCGGCGCGACTCAGCACCCCGGGTGACCTCGGGTGCCCGGGCGCTCCTCCGCGGCGCGCGGCGAACACCGCGGGCCGGCGAGCACGAGGGAGCTGAGGCGGCCCGGGCACGAGAGCCGGGCGTTCGTCACCCGGTCCACAGGTGACGTATGGTTCTTCCACCATCCAGAGCGGCCGAGAGACCTGGCTCGACGACGCCGCAGCAACCGCCTCCTCGTGAGGTGTGGTGCTCATGCCGGGACCGATGGAGGAGATCGTGACGACCGCACCCACCACCCCCGCCGCCGTGCTGCCCGGCACCCGCGTCGACGCGGCGGGGGTCGTCCTGCGCGGGGTCGGCCGGACGTTCGGGGACCACCGCGTCCTCGCCCCCCTCGACCTGGACCTCGCCGCGGGCGGCACCGTCGCCCTGGTCGGGGCCTCCGGCAGCGGGAAGTCCACGCTGCTGCGGCTGATCGCCGGGCTCGACACCCCCTCGACGGGCGCGGTGACGGTCGCCGGGGAACCCGTCCGCGGTGTCCACCCGCGCACGGCCGTCGTCTTCCAGGAACCGCGCCTGCTGCCGTGGCGCGACCTGGCCGGGAACGTCGCCTTCGGCCTGCCCCGCGGCACGAGCCGCGCCGACGGCCGCGCCGAGGTGCTGCGCTGGCTGGAGGTCGTCGGCCTGGAGGAGTTCGCCGGGCACCGCCCGCGGCGGGTGTCGGGGGGCATGGCCCAGCGCACCGCCCTGGCCCGCGCTCTCGTCCGCCGTCCCGGCGTCCTGCTGCTGGACGAGCCGTTCGCCGCCCTCGACGCCCTGACCCGGCTGAAGATGCAGGACCTGCTCGACGAGGTCCAGCGCAGCACCGGCGCGACCGTCGTCTTCGTCACCCACGACGTCGACGAGGCCCTGCACCTGGCCGACCGCGTCCTCGTGCTCGGGAAGGACGGGCAGGACGAGGACGGCGCGCGCATCGTCCGCGACCTCGCCGTCGAGGCCCCCCGCCCGCGCGACCGCGCCGACGCGGCCACGGCGCGGTTGCGCGTCGAACTGCTCGACCTGCTCGGCGTCCCGCGTTCGGCCTGACCCGCGCACCCCGACCCCTCCCTCGAACACCCCGCTCACCACTCCCTGGAGAACTGTGTCCACGCTGCCCTCGTCCACGTCCCGCACCACCCGTCGCGCCCTCCTGGGCCTCGGTCTGGGGGCGTTCGCCCTGACCGCCGCCGGGTGCGTGCAGGGTGAGTCCTCCTCCGGCGGCGTCGCCCCGGCCGCCGGGGCCTCGTCGTCCGGCGGGTCCTCCGGCGGCGACCGGGTCCGCCTCGACTACGCCCTCTACAACCCGCTCAGCCTGGTGATCCGGGAGCAGAAGATCCTGGAGAACGCGGGTCTGACCGTGCAGTGGGAGCAGTCCCTGGGCAGCAACAAGGCGAACGAATTCCTGCGCAACGACAACCTCGACCTGGCCTCCACCGCGGGCTCGGCCGTCCTGCAGGCCCGCACCAACGGCTCCCCCGTGCAGACGGTCGAGGTGTACTCCCAGCCGGAGTGGACCGCCCTGGTCGTGCGCGGGGACTCCACGGTGACCGACGTGGCCGGGTTGCGCGGCAGGAAGATCGCGGCCACCACGGGCACCGACCCGTACTTCTTCCTGCAGCAGGCGCTCGCGCAGGCGGGTCTGTCGGGGGCGGACGTGGAGATCCTCAACATCCAGCACGCCGACGGTCGCGCCGCCCTCGAACGCGGTGACGTCGACGCGTGGGCGGGCCTGGACCCGAACATGGCGGCCACCGAGATCCAGTCGGGGTCGAAGCTGCTCTACCGCAACGTGGACTTCAACACCTACGGCGTCCTGAACGCGCGGGAGGACTTCATCCAGAACTCCCCCGACCTCGTGCAGCAGGTCGTCGACGCCTACGCGACGGCCCGCGCGTGGGCGCTGGCGAACCCGGCCGACCTGGCGACCCTGTACGGCACGGCCGCGCAGTTGTCGCCCGAGGTCGCCGCCCGCGTGCTGGAACGCACCACGCTCGACTTCGACGGGGTTCCCGGCGACGCGCAGCGCACGGTGCTGTCGGGGATCGTCCCGCTCATGGTCGCGACCGGCGACGTGCCGTCGGAGGACGCGGCGAACGAGGCGCTGGACACGCTGCTGGTGCCGGAGTTCGCGCAGAAGGCGACCGCGTCGTGAGCGTGACGGACACCGGCGCGGCCGCGCCGGTGACTGCGGACAGCCCGCAGGTCCCGCGGCGCGCGTCGCGCTGGTGGGTCGGGGCGCTCCTGCCCGTCGCGCTGTTCGCCGCCTGGTGGGCCTCGACGGCCGCGGGGGTGTTCGGCCGCAGCCAGTTGCCGCCGCCGGTCGACGTGTGGACCGCAGCGACGCAGTTGTGGGGCACCGGGCAGCTCCAGGTCAACGTCGCCATCAGCGTGCAGCGGGTCCTCACCGGGTTCCTGGTCGGCACCGCCGCCGGTCTCGTGCTCGGTGGGCTGACGGGGTCGTCCCGGTTCGTGCACGACCTGATCGCCCCCACGCTCGCGGCGTTGCGCGCGGTGCCGTCGCTGGCGTGGGTCCCCCTGCTGGGGTTGTGGATCGGCCTGGGGGAACCCCCGAAGATCACCCTGGTCGCGATCGGGGCGTTCTTCCCCGTCTACACGACCGTCCTGTCCTCGCTGACGCACCTCGACCCCGGACTCGTCGAGGTCGGCCGCGCCTACGGCCGGCGCGGGGTCGGGCTGTTCACCTCGATCCTGCTGCCCGCCACCGCTCCTTCGCTGCTGTCGGGGCTGCGGTTGGCGCTGGCGCAGAGCTGGCTGTTCCTCGTCGCCGCCGAGCTGATCTCGTCCTCGATCGGCCTGGGGTTCCAGATGACGAACGGGCAGAACACGTCCCGCACCGACCAGATGCTGCTGGCGATCGTCCTGCTGGCGCTGCTGGGCAAGGCGAGCGACATGGTGCTCGGTGTCGTGGAGAACCGGGTCAAGGCTGCCCGGGAGTGAGTCAGACGCGGTGGGCGCGCCGCGCTTCGGCGAACCCGGCGAGGACGGCGTGCGCGTCCAGGGCGAGCACCAGCGCCCTGGACCGCCGCCGGGGTCCGACGACGGCGAACTCCGTCGAGGTGCGGACCTCGTCTGTCCAGCGCAGCTTGGCCTGGTTCGGGCCCGTCGACAGGTTCAGCAGGCGGTGCCCGGCGTCCTGGGCGTCCTTGACGGCCAGGGACAGCAGGTAGGTGACGGCCGAGTACGGCCACGCCCGTTCCGAGACCCCCGACGTCGAGGAGTAGCTCGCCGTCCGGGTGTGCAGGACGAGCTGGCCGGCCTCCACGGTGTCGCCGACGAGGAGTTCGTAGACGCTGGCCCCGCCGTGCATCCCGGAGCGGGTCACGACGTCGCGCAGGTAGGCCCGGACGCGCGGGTCGGCGTAGGTGTCGGCGTGCACGGGCCGGCCGTCGCGCAACTGCGCGCGTTCGGAGTGCAGGGCGGCGAGCCGGTCGAACGCGGCGGGCAGTTCGGCGGGGTCGGTGACGCGGCGGACGGACCACCCGTCGGCGCCGACGTCGCGGGTGAGGCGGTTGCGGGCCCGGCGCAGGGACTCCTTGAGGTTTCGGCGGCCGGTGTAGACGTTCTCCACGCCTTCCAGCCGCAGCACCGCCGAGGGCCGGGTGCGGCGCTGCAGGAGGGTGAACGACCAGTCCGGCAGCCACTCCGGCTCGAACCACGGGACGTTCTCCCCGAGCGCGAACCGGGCGACGTCCCAGCCCGCCGGGTCGGCGCACAGGTGGCCGACGACGGCGCGGGCCACGTCCCGGGCGCAGGCCGGGTCGGTGAGCAGGGCGGGTTGCTCGTACGGCCCGATCCACAGGCTGCCGGTGCCGACGGGCTGCACGAGCGTCGCCAGACCCCGCAGCACCGAGCGGCGGTAGAGGGGGGCGACGCCGACGAGGCGTTCCCCGTCGCGGACCTCCAGGACGAGGGGTTCGTGCCGCGGGTCCCCGGCGAAGTGGTCCAGCCACGTCAGGGCCCAGTCGGGGCCGGTGAAGGGGTTCGCCTCGCCGGCGGCGTCGTGCAGCCCCTGCCAGTCGTGGGCGAGCTTCTGCACCCCCGTCAGCTGCCGGTGCTCGGTGATCTGCAGGTCCATGTTCCGCGCGTCCCCCTGGTCTGCGGTGGTCTCCCCCGATGCTCCGCGACCGGGAGGGTCCGGTCCACGACCTGAAGTGCCCGGGGGCGGCCGATCGGGCGACGAACCACCGGTTCGGCGCAGGGGGTTCCCGGGCGAACGGGTGAGCGCGGTTCCCGTGCGCGACGACGCGCCCCGACGCTGGTCGGCATGAGGATCGCTGTCGTGGGGGCCGGGCCGTCCGGGCTGGTCACCGCCGCCGTGCTGAGCCGGTTTGGCCACGAGGTCACGGTGCTGGAGAAGGCACCCGACCTCGGCGGGGTGTGGAGCGCGACCCGCCGCTACCCCGACGTGTCCACCCAGGACGACCGGGTGTCGTACGCGTTCTCCGACGTGCCGATGCCGGCGGACTTCCCCGTCCACCCCACCGGGAACCACGTCCGCGCCTACCTGGAGCACTACGCCGACGTGAAGGGGATCCGTGACCGGGTCCGTCTCGGCACGACGGTGACCCGCGCCGTCCCGTCCGGGGACGGCTGGTCCGTGGAGGTCGCGGACGCCGACGGTCCCTCCGTCCTCGACGTGGACTGGGTGGTGCTCGCGAACGGCGTGTTCTCCACCCCCCACGTGCCGGACTGGCCGGGCCGCGACGTGTTCGACGCCACCGGCGGTCAGGTCGTCGAACCCACCCAGCTCGGGGACGGGGCCGTGTTCGCCGGTCGCGACGTCGTGGTGGTGGGCTGGGGCAAGACCGCCTGCGACGTGGCGGTCGCCGCGTCCCGGGCGGCGCGGTCCACGACCGTGGTCGCGCGGGCCGTGCGGTGGAAGGTGCCCAAGCGGCTCGCCGGGCCGCTGTCGTTCCGCCACCTGCTGCTGACGCGCCTCGGGGAACACCTCATGGCCCCCGAACGGACGACGCCGGCGCAGCGGTTGCTCGCCGCCGCCGACGCCCCGCTGCGGCGGGCGGCGTTGTGGTCGCTCGCGCAGCACGTCGCCCGCCGCACCGGCCTGCGGTCGGTCGGTCTCGTCCCGACGACCCCCCTGCCGTACTCGGACAGCCTCGTCACCGACGGGTTCTTCGAGGCCGTCCGCGCCGGTCGCATCGCGGTGCGGCGGGAACGCTCCATCAGCGCCCTCGGCGCGGGTGACGTGCAGTTGTCCGACGGTTCCCGCCTGCCCGCCGACGTCGTGGTCGCCGCGACGGGTTTCGAGCAGGACCTGTCCCTGCTGGCCGTCTCCGTGCGCGAGCGGTTGCTCGACACCGACGGGGTCCTCGCGCTGCACCGGCGGGTCCTGCCCGCCGCCGTCCCCCGGCTCGCGTTCGCCGGGTGGGGGAACACGTACCGCAGCCCGTTGTCCGCGGAGGTGGGCGCGGTGTGGCTGGCCGGTCACCTCGCCGGGGTCGTGCCCGCCCCCTCCCCCGACGACGTGCGCCACGAGGGGCACCGGTTCCACCTGACCCACCGGCAGGCCGCCGCGCACCGCGAGCAGCAGGTGCCGAGCGGGTCGTTCGCGGTGCTGGACCAGATGCTCGACGACCTGGGGCTGCCGCTGCCGGCCGCGGTGCGGCGCGGGCAGTGGACGAAACCGCTGACCCCGGCGAGCTACGCGTACCTGGTGCCGGCGCTGCTGGCGAAGGTCGGGGGTGCGCGGGAACGGGCGACGGTACCCACGGCCTGACCGGCCCGACGCGGCTGCGGTGGACGTCGCCGGTGGGTGGGTCGGAGGCGCTCTCCGCGTCACGGCACCAGACGTTCCTCCAGCAGTTCCGGCATCTCTCCCGCTCCCAGCGCGCATCGAGACCAGCGACGCGGAGCCCGGCAGGGCTGCTGGGGTCTGCCGCATCGATCAGCACCACGACCCGTCGACCACTCACGCTGGATCACCAGCCGGTGGACTCCGGCTCAGCGGCCGTTAATCTGATCGAGCATCGACCGCAGCCGCTCGGCCAGTTCCCGGTCACCCATCACGGACAGTCGAGCTGTGGCCATCTCGTACACCTCGTCGTCGCTCCGAGGCCCGATCACCCAGACGATGCAGATCGTCCCGTCCTCGTGGACGCTGTAGACGATCCGGTACTGCCGGTTTCCGACGACGAGCTTCCTGTAGCTCGTCAGGTTTCCGGACTGCCTGGACCCCAGAGGGGCGCCGCGCTGCTCAGGAGAATCCTCGAGCTTCTTGATGCCCTTCAGGATCTGTCGCTGAGCACTACCGTCGAAACCCTTCAGGTCCTCCAGAGCGTCATCGGTCAGTTCGACTCTCGCCATGGATCAGCGGTCGTCCTCGTCGTCGTCCTCGTCATCCAGGTCGACTCCGAGCATGGCCGCGACGTCGTCGAGACTGTGGCGAACGCCGTTGTCGCTGACCTCGCGGACGATCGTGGCGACCCACAGGCGCAGGTCGCTCTCCATCTCGTCCAGTCGCTGAAGGCGCTCCATGGTCTCCAGCCCCACGACGGCGGCCACAGGCCGGTTGTGGGAGAGCACCACGGGAGTCCTGCCCTCGGCAGCCTCGCTGACCAGCCAGGAGACGCCCTTGCGGCTCGCCTCGCTGACGGAGACCAGGGCACTGGTGTCGATCTTCATGTCGTTGCCTCCTTCGCGGGTTGTATTCTACCCTCAGATCTACCCAGCTTCCTACCCACTGATCGGGCACCGCTTCGCTGACCTGAGGTGGTCCCACTCGATCGGCCGAGCCGCTGCTGACACCAGGGGTCATCGCCCCCGCCCCCACGCAGCGGCGGCCCCCAGGAAGATCGCCAGGCGGCGAGGTGTGCGGACGACGGACTCGGGAGCGCATGCCTGCGGTGGGCTCGGCCCGCCGGCTCGACAAGGAGAGGGAGTTCTCACCGCACCACCAGGACACCGCCTCGGGCCGCCCGACCGCCGGTCAGCGATGGTGACGGGGCCGGCCACCACCGGTTTGGGCCTCGGCGAGGCTTTCGCGCAACCGCTCCGCGTTGCGCGGGGACCGCAAGAGGTGGACCGTTTCGCGCAGGGACAGGTACTCATCCTCGGAGACGAGGTAGGCCGTCCCCTTCTCGGAAGTGATCTCCACAGCGGCCTGGTCGTCGTTGACCTGCTCGATGAGTGCGACGAGGCGTGCTCGGGCGTCAGGAACGGTGACAGACATGACCTCTCCCTCGGCTGGTGGCACGGGATGCAGGATCCATCGTGCCCCGACCGGGATCCAGCGAGGCGAACGGAGATGCCCGGACGGTTCCGCACCCGGCCACCCACACGACGAAGGCCCTGGCCTGCGGTCTTGCTGGTCGGGGTGACAGGACTTGAACCTGCGGCCTCTTCGTCCCGAAGCTTCGAGGGTGTACGGGTTAGGCCCCGGTAGCCTTACTGCCGTATCCAATCTCGGCCGTCGGCGTCCCCGGTCGTCCCAGTCCGTTGTCACGCAGATTGACACTCACCGTCGCCCCAGAGGCCAGGGATGAGAGCGCTCCCGGTGCTGACGCCAGACGGTCGGCCTCGGCCAGCAGCAGCGACAGCGTCTGGTCCCGCACCCCAGATCGACCACATGGGCTGGCGGGGCCGGACTGAGGGAACAGCAGGTTCTGCTAGGCGGCGCGCACGGCCGGGTCGCGAACGCCGTGGTCAGCGCTGTCGGGCGTGGTGACCCGCTCGTCCCAGACCCAGCACCGTCGTGACCTTGAGTGTGGAGTATGTCACTCTCTGTGGACTTGACTCCAGGTCACGTACGTCCGAGACTCATACCAACACCGCGTCGGACTTGTGGGCCGACAGTCTTGAAAGGGATGACCTATATAGGTCATCCCTTTCACATTTTCACCGCTTGGGCAACTTCGAGCTCACTGCCCAAGTGAGCCGCTGACTATTATTGAGGCGCTCAGCAAGAACTACCGCAAATCTATCACCGGGTATCGCAGTGTCAACTTCCTCAAGTGGTAGTTTTACAATGACCTTATCGGGCGTTCCTTCGAGAGAGGCGTAGCCGTCGCCTTTCCTGGTCTTACCGATCAGAGTAACCAAACCGATATTGCTTGCTGCCAGTCCCGGTGACTGCGCAACTGTTCCTACATAAATGTGCCGAGACGGGTTCCGCGAATCTTCGACGAGCAGCACATCGGCCTGGGGTACTGGGTAGCCCACCGGCGTCTTCACGGTCAGGTTCTTAGAAATTCCTGGAACCTGGACCGTTACCTCTTCGACGTTCTTTCGTCTATGAACGCGACCCGAAAGAACCTGACCACCGGTTGCGGGGGCCGTCGAAAGGATGGCCCGAGGGAATAGCTCAGAAGTGTCGATTCCTACGCAATAAAGTGGGTTTGTTCCCGGCATGGTTCCACCACCTTGCATGACCCCACTCAAGGCACTGCCCACGGAACGCATCGTCTTCTGCCCGTTTGCTGCGATGTGACAGACCCAAGGACTGGGGTTTGGAGACAGGTACTCGAGAGCGAGAGCGGTGCGTCGAGCTTCACCCAGAAGGGCCGTATTGGACGGCGGTCCCCCAAGCTGACGCACCGCATCCTCTCCTAGGAGAATCCACGATCCTTCTCTCTGATGGACACTCCTGGCCGCCGCCGCATACACAGGAACGTCGAGCTCTTGACGAGCCATGTCGATGGCTGGCGCTAGGTCCTTATCGGCACTGAGGACAACAATTGCACGGCATGTGGATTGTTTAATCGCAATCTGGATGGCTAGTTTGACTACCTCTACGGCACACAAGACGTCCACCTTTTTTTCCTGCATAGGGACGTCTGCTTGGTTCCAGTCTTGCAACATTCCACGCAGAACCCTAGCCCCAGATGCCTCCAGGCTTCGTGCGTACGCATCGTTTCTCTGCAATGCCGCATCTCGTCGCGGCGTTGAACGCCCGCCAGCGTCGGTGGCGACACCGAAGGCTGCGTCGACAACGTTCATGTCATACAGCGAGAGAGCCGACTTTACGGACGCCATAGAAGGAAGGTTAGGAATGCCGAGAACCTGACCAGTCGCCCCGTGCATGTTCCGAGTGTCGACGACGACAGCAACGTCGATTGAGGGGGAAGCCGCCGCGGCACTGGTCGTAGTCACCTAACCACTGTACGGATGCCCTCGGACACGATCGGGGATGCCGCAGGGTTGCGAGCATGAGGGTGACTACGCGAGGGGGCGGTACGCGCACGTCCTGCTCCGCTGCACTGGGCCGCGCTCGCAGGGCGGTGTGCATCTGCGCGTCGCAAAGCCCAGCCACTTCGGAACGACGCGCGCAGATGTACAGCGCAACCGGGGTCCAGGGGCGGGAGCCCCTGGTACTACTCAGCTGCCACCGCCTATGACACCAAGCGGCAGGCAGATGGTGCATCCGCGTGGCGCCGCCCTCGTGGTCGTTGGCGAGCACGGCCGCAGGCCGCGCGCAGACGGCGGCCACGGAAGGGCAGTGCCGGCGGCGGGCGCGCCCGCCGCCTTGACGGAGTAGAGAAAGTTCTCACAGCTGGACTGGGTGAGGTGCGGGCACCCGCAGCGCCCTCGTGGATCAGTAGGCTCGCTGTATGGATGAGCCCGCCGTGCAGGAGCCGCCTCGGTGGCAGGTCTTCGGTGAGCGGACCATCTACGACAACCCGTGGGTGCGACTGGTCCTCGTCGACCTGGAGCCCCCGGACGGGAAGCGGTTCGAGCACCACGTGGTGCGTCTCCAGCGTGTGGCCGTCGCGCTCGTGCTCAACGCCGCTGGTGACCAAGTGCTCATGCTCCGCAGACACCGCTTCCTGACCGATCAGGTGGGCTGGGAGCTGCCAGGCGGCATCGTGGACGCAGGCGAGACGGCCTTGCAGACCGCCGCCAGGGAAGCCGAGGAGGAGACCGGTTGGCGTCCCACCGGGGGACGCCAGTTGCTTGAGTTCCAGCCCATGGTGGGGATGGTCGACACCCCCCACGAGGTCTACGTCTTCGACCATGCCGAGGAGGTCGGAGCGCCCACGGATCTAGTCGAGGCCGGCGTCGTGGACTGGGTAGCCCTCGACGATGTGGTGGAGCTGATCGACCGTGGCGAAATCCTCGGCTCCGGTTCCATCACAGGGTTGCTGCGCTTCCTCGTAGATCGGACCTGACCCTCACGCTGCCTGACGCAGCGCCTCCAGGCGGCGGCGCTGACGCACCGATCCCATCCGGTTGGCCAGGGACGTGGCCTGACGCAGGTAGTGCTGCGCCTGATCGCGGTCGTTACGGTGCAACTCAGCAGCGGCCAGATCGACTAGCACGCTGGCTTCGGCTCGGCTGTACCGGCCACGAACGCTGGCCAAGCCCTCCAGGAGCTCAGCGACGGCACCAGGATCGTGCAGCCGACCGAGGCAGTGGCCGCGCCAGCGGGTGAGGTTGGCCGCGTCCAGGCGGAGGTACGGCGTGAGGGCGGCGTCCTCATCACTGCTCGGCAGAAGCGCCTCAGCGGCGGCGAGAGACCTACGTGCTGCCTCACCGTCACCCGCGGCAGCGCGGTTCTCGGCCTCTGCTGCGTGGAGCCAGGCCGTGAGGCGAGGCGGTAGCCCGTGCAGCTGGCGGGCCTCGGCGACCATGTCTGCGCCATCACTTCCACGTCCGAGGTCGAGCAAAGCGAAGGACTGCTCCCCCGTCGCGTGAGCGAGCAGCGCGTTGTCCTCCGCCTCACGAGCGGCGGACTTGGCCTCCTCGAAGGCGGTCCACGCTCGGTCGAGGTCTCCGACGTCCAAGGACTGCCAACCCACCAGCGATGCGAGGTCCGCGGTGACGGCCGCAAGCTCTCGTCGGGCTCCTGTCTGGACCAGGTAGCGCCGTTGCTGCGTGGTGTCGTTCAGGAGCTTGCGGGCGTACTCCAGCACGTCGGCCGCGCCGGACTGCCCGTCGGCCTTCCGGATGGCCTCGACCTGGTGGTGCAGGTGAGCCGCGCTTCCCGCTTCGAAGAGCGCCGCTCGGCCCAATGCCTGCGTCAGGCTCGGAGGACTGGTAAGAGCCGTGGACCCCCCTGCCGCAGCAAAGCCCAGGCCTTCGTCGGAAACATTGAGGACTTCTCGCAGCAGCTGGCGGTGGAAGTCGCCCGGGGCCACCTTGCCGTTCTCCCAGCGGGAGATCTGCGTCTTGAGACTCTCAGTGCTGCCGACGGGTGTGCCGAGCTGCTGTCCCCGCTGTCGCAGCTTCATCGCCAGGGCGGTCTAGGACCACCCTCGCGCCAAACGCACGTCCTGAATGCGTGTCACTGCTCACTCCCATGGATCTCTGCGGTCTCGCCAAGGTACTGGCGGACAGAGTGCCCGAACCCACTGACATGAGGACAGGGGTTGACTCAACCCCTGTTAACGGTCGTCATCTTCTTCGCCGCGCACGCCTCCGCTTCGCTCGTCTCATCGGCGCAACCGCGCTGCTGGAATGAGGAGGACGACATGGCAATTCAGGGTGCGATCCCGCTGGGGCAGGACTTGGTGTTCCCGCACGGTGCGTACGTGGTGGGTGAGGTCGAGCAGGTCCAGGACTTCGACCGCCGCCAGGCCGGGGAGGTCGACTTCCAGTCCCGCGACAAGAACACCGGTGAACGGCTCTGGGCGGTCCGCGTCGTCGATGCCGACCCCGAAGCCCGCCGTGGACAGGCCGAGGTCGTGGTCAAGGTCATGGCCGAACACCAGCCCGTTCCCCCGGCCACACTCCCGGGCTTGCCCTTCCGTCCCGTCGTCTTCGACGGGCTCACCGCCACCCCGTACGTGGACACTAACCGCGCCCGTCCCCGCCTGGCGTGGTCGTTGAAGGCGACGGGGATGTCCGCACCCGGCAAGACCGCCGTGAAGGTGGACCAGAAGACCGAGACCGGGCGGGCTGCCTGATGCGCGCCGACCAGCTCCAGGCGGAGCGGAACGAGCGGAACAGCATCACCGGGCAGCTCGGGGCGCTGTTGCGCTCCCGCCCCGGCTCGCAGGCCCCGTTGCGGGAGCGGGCGGCGTGGATCGAGCGCAAGGCCGAACTCTTCGGACGGCTCGCCGAGCACTACGGGCCGATCGACCCCCAGGAAGCAGCGGAGTGCCGCTACCTGGCCACCGTCGCCGCTGAACAGGCCGCCCGGCTGCGCTCTTTGTCGCGCCACCCGGCAGGCCGTGCCCGGCTGCGCGCGTCGGAGGTGGCGTGATGGGTGGCCGTCCGCAAGGTGTCGTGACCCACCAGCCGTCCCAGCAGAGCACCTCGCAGGCCAACTCTGGGTCTGACGACTGGATCGCCGAGCTGATCGTCTCGTTGCTGTCCCTGGTCTGGTGGATGGTCAAGACGGCCATACAGCTCGCGTGGCGTTTCCCGCTCGTCGCGGCCGTCCTGGTCGCGGGGTGGTGGGCGTACAGCAGCGACCACCTCCTGCTGGTCGGCATCGTCGTTGCAATCCTCGTGGGGGCGCTGGTGGTGTGGCGGCTCACGTGGCCGGTGTCCTTCGACCGCCTCCTGGCTCAGCCTGCATGGCGACGGCGCAAGCAGCGGGCCATCCGCCGCAACTGGCCGGGACTGTGCGAAAGGGTTGGCCTCGCGATGGCCGTCACCGACCGCCGCTCGGGTCAGCGCGAGTCCTGGACACCGGGTCTGTCGCGGCTGCGGTGGGCCTCCCGCGAGCACCTGGTCCTAACCGGGAGGGTGCAGGTCGTGGCCGGGCAGACCGTCGACGACCTGGCAACGGCGGCGGAGACCATGGGCGCGGCGTGCGGCGCCTGGTCGTGCCGGGTCCGCAAGACCGGCCCCCGCACGGCCACCATCACCTGGCTCTACGGCGACCCCCTCGCCCAGGTCGTCACCCCACTGCCCATCCCCGACGTCCTCGACGCCTCCGCGGTCCCGGTGGGTCTGTGCGAGGACGGTCAGCCGTGGCTGCTGCGCCTGGCCGCCACCCACGTCCTCATCGTGGGGGTCACCGGCGCCGGAAAGGGCTCCGTCGTCTGGTCCCTGCTCGGCGGCATCGCCGGAGGCATCCACGAGGGGCTGGTGCAGGTGTGGGCCGTGGACGGCAAGGCCGGGATGGAATTGCAGCCGGGCCGGGACCTGTTCACCCGATTCGCGACCACCGTCGAGGACAGCGTGCAGCTGCTCGAAGACGCCGCAGTGCTCATGACGGAGCGGGCTGCCCGGATGGCCGGCACCTCCCGCCGCCACGAACCCAGCACCCGGGAACCGCTACTGGTGGTCCTGGTCGATGAAGTCGCTCTCCTCACCGCGTACACCCCGGACCGCAAGCTCCGCGACCGCGCGGAAAAGGCACTGGCCGCGATCGCCACCCAGGGACGGGCACCGGGTGTCGTCTTGGTCGCAGCGTTGCAGGACCCCCGCAAGGAAGTCCTCGGCCTGCGCAACCTGTTCCCGACCAAGGTCGCGATGCGGCTGGACGAGAAGGCCCAGGTCGACATGGTCCTCGGTGAGGGAGCGCGGGAGTCCGGGGCGCTGTGCCACCAGATCCCTGACACCTCCCCTGGTGTCGCCTACGTCAAGGTCGACGGCGTCCGTGAGCCCGTCCGGGTCCGCGCGGCCTACTACGACGACCACGCCATCGGAGAACTCGCCCGCACTCACGCACCGAGCAAGGCGCCGGGGTTCCGGCCGGTGTTCTCCGTCGTCGACGACTCCCACCCCGAGACGGGCGACCACCTCCGTCAGGCGGGTGCGGCGTGAACACCCTGTCCCCCAGCGCAGAGGCTGAGCTCGGTCGTCGGCTGCTGTCGCCCACCTTCGACCGCTGGGCCGAGCAGGCCGCGAACTGCGGGCACTGCGCCCGCCCCATCCGCCTGCGTGGGCAGGCCACTACCATCGACCGCACCACCGGCCAGGTGTTGTCGACGTACGACTCCGCGAACGAACCGGACGGAGTCCTGTACACCCGCTGCGGCAACCGCCGCGCCAGCGTCTGCCCGTCGTGCTCCCACGAGTACAAGGGCGACATGTGGCACCTGCTCGCTGCCGGTGCTGCGGGAGGGATGAAGGGTGTTCCGGAGTCGGTGGCTACGCATCCGCTGGTGTTCGCCACTCTCACCGCGCCGTCGTTCGGTGCCGTCCACGGGCTGCGTCGCAGGAACGGTCGTCCGAGCATGTGCCGGCCGCGCTCGACGAACGCGGTGTGCGAGCACGGCAACCCTGCTGGCTGCCGCGCCGTGCACGCCGAGGGCGACCGTCGGCTGGGGCAGCCGTTGTGCGCGGAGTGCTACGACTACACCGGGCACGTGGTGTGGCAGTGGTGGTCTCCGGAGTTGTGGCGTCGCTTCACCATCGCCCTGCGCCGGGCTCTGGCCGCTTTCCTAGGGTTGACGCAGAAGGACACTCACGCGCTGCTGCGGGTGTCGTTCGCGAAGGTGGCGGAGTTCCAACGCCGCGGGGTGGTGCACTTCCACGCCCTCATCCGCCTGGACGGTCCTCCTACTGATAACGACGCGTTCCCTGCCCCGTTGACGGCGGTAAGCGCGCAGCAGTTGTGCGAACTCGTCCACGTCGCCGCCGCGCGAGTATGGTTCGACGCCCCCGCCACCGAAGCCCGCGGGGAGCTGCGCCGGTTGCGGTTCGGGACGCAGGTCGATGCCCGCGCCGTAACGACCGCAGCGACCCGCGAGGCCGGGCGTGCCGACCACCCCGACGACGGGCTGCACCCTGAGACCGTCGCGGCGTACATCGCGAAGTACGCAACGAAGGCGTGTGACGACTTCGGCCTTCCGCCGGGTCTGCGTGATGCCGAGGCGGCGCGGCGGATGGGCATCGTCGAGCACGTCTGCCGATTGCTCGCTGAGGTGCAGCACCTCGCCCGGACGGGCGGGCCGAAGTACCTGCCGCTGGCGAAGTGGGCGGCGATGCTCGGTTTCCGGGGGCACTTCTCGACGAAGTCCCGCCGCTACTCCACCACCCTCGGCCGGCTGCGGTCAGCGCGGAAACGGTGGTCGGTGCAGCAGCTGCGCGACCGCCTCACCGGCCGCACCACCTCGTCGCTGGATCACGACGCCACCGTGGAGCCGCCCGAGGTGGAGGACTCGACGTTGGTCGTCAGCTCCTGGTCCTTGGACGGCATCGGCTGGTTGACCGCTGGGGACGCCGCCCTCGCCGCCACCGCCGCCGCGCAAGCCCGTGAGTGGGCCGACGACCGCGCCCGTGCCCGCCGCGCCTCTCAGCTCTGACCCCTACCTCAACGACCCGAAGGGCCCACGATGAACCCCGAGCAGCGCACCGCGCCCACCCGGCTCCTCTACCGCGTGCAGGACGCCGCGGACGCGCTCAGCTTGAGCCGCAGCGTCATCTTCGAACTCTTGCGTTCCGGTCGTCTCCGTTCGGTGCATGAGGGGCGCACCCGCCTCATCCCCTACGAGGCGCTGGTGGAGTACATCGCCTCCCTTGAGGACGCGGCCTGATGCCCACCCGTCGTGGTCGGGGTGAGGGCGGTCTGCACTGGGACGAGAAACGGCAGCGTTGGATCGCCAGCGTGAGTCTGGGCTTCACCCCCGCGGGGAAGCGCATCGTCAAGCGTGGCAGCGGCCGGACGAAGACTGAAGCCCGCACCAAGCTCAAGGAAGTGCTGCGCGACCAGGACGACGGTCTGGCCATCGCCCCGAACGACTACACCGTGGCCCAGGCCGTCGAGGACTGGCTCGCCTACGGCCTGCACGGGCGGTCGGAGACGACCGTCACCACGAACAGGATCCTCGCCCGTACACACGTCATCCCGGACATGGGCGCGCGATGGCTGCGTGATCTCAGCGCGGAGGACGTCGACCGTTGGTTGGCTCGCAAGACACAGACGCTCAGTACCCGCACGTTGCAGGGCATCCACTCAGTGCTCAACCGTTCGGTGAAGCGGGCTATGGCCCGGGACAAGGTGAAGCGCAACGTCGTGGCGTTGTGCAGCGTGCCGCAGGGCAAGGCCGGCCGGCCGTCGAAAGCGCTCACCATGGCGCAGGCCGACGCCGTGCTGCGGGCAGTGGAGTCGACCCGGCTCCGGGGATACGTCGTGCTGTCGATGCTGACTGGGGCGCGCACCGAAGAGCTGCGGGCGCTGCGCTGGGACCACGTCGACCTCACTGGCCGTCCGGACGCCGTACCGCCGGTCCCGGCGCACGTCGCGGTGTGGCGCTCCGTTCGCGCTGGCGGTGACACGAAGACTCGCAAGTCCCGCCGTACTCTCGCACTCCCCCAGCGGTGTGTCGAAGCCCTGCACGCTCAACGGGTTCAGCAGAAACAGGACCAGCTCAACGCCGGACCACGCTGGGTCGAAACCGGCCTCGTTTTCACCTCTAAGGTCGGCACCTCGCTCGACCCTGCGCACGTCCGCCGGGACTTCCGCATCGCTATCGCTACCGCCGAGGGCGTTGACCCCGCCGAGTGGACGCCACGAGAGTTGCGGCACAGCTTCGTGTCACTGCTATCGGACAGCGGCGTCCCGCTGGAAGAGATCTCCCGCCTGGTTGGACACAGCAGCACAGCAGTTACCGAGCTTGTCTACCGCAAGCAAATTCGTCCGGTCTTGCAGTCAGGCGCGGTGGTCATGGATCAAATTTTCGTGAGCGGCTCACACAAGGAGGTGAAGTGAGCAGGTTCGGCTCCTGTTGCTTGTGCAACCTGTAGCGTGTGGGCATGGATTCGCAGGAACCGAAATATGACGTGGCCCTTTCATTTGCCGGGGAGCAACGCGCGTATGTTGACGCTGTGGCTTCGTCGTTAAAAGAAGCTAGCGTAAAGGTATTCTATGACGACTACGAAAAGGTTGAATTGTGGGGAAAAGATCTTTATGCTCATCTCGACTGGGTCTACCGGAAGGCTTCGCGTTACTGCGTCATATTTGTATCCGCGGATTACGCAAAAAAGGTTTGGACTAACCACGAAAGAAGGAGCGCACAGGGACGAGCTATTCAGGAGAATAGCGAGTATCTTTTGCCAGCCCGTTTCGATGAGACAGACCTCCCTGGTCTACCACCCACAGTGGGCTACCTTGACCTCGCTAGCCTTGGGCCCGCAGAGCTTGCTGCAAATATTCGCGAGAAGTTGGGGCCCCCGCGGCTAGAGCCCGGCTTCCCTCCAAAGACTGACCGTCTTTGGAGTGCACTAAGCATAAAGGGAGATAAAAGCGCAAAAAAGCAGGAACGGAAGGAGACTCAACGCGTTGCACGCTCTTTTTATGGCGCCATGCAGCGCATGAATATGGAGGAGCGGCGCGCGATAGCGGGTATTCTTGCTTTTGGATGCGTTGGCGAACTTCCTCAGGGGGTCCACCTCAGTCTTTCTTTCTTGTGCAGGGTGACTAAAATGCCACAAGCAGAACTACTTGACCACCTAAGGGCGGTACGCAGCTTGAATCTTAAGGTAGTCGTTCGGGACCCAATTCACAGGCCGGATGAGGGTGAACTTCAGAGCGACGATCGCGACCTTCTCCTTAGCTTTTGGTCTCCAGATGCTCCACAAAGACGCGATGCAACAAAGATTGCCTACTATGCGGTGCAATGCGCATCTCATCACTTTTGCGTCGATCACGGCGTAGAAGTTGTAGCCCGCCTCGATTTTCGGAGGTTGTCTAAGGCATTCAGTGGTCCACTTGTGATTGAAGCGGATGGCCATGAGATCGAGGATGGGGGAAGCAACTCGCCCAATATTGATCTGCGCTGACGAGGGATCATTACGGCGGCGGCATACCGGTCCAGGCGAGTCTCAGCTAATGCCCGACGAGGCATTGCTCGATTAAAAATCTATGCGCCTTACGCGATACCACACTGGGCGAGCAGCGTTTACGGGTCATTACCCGCCATCGTGATCGTATGAACGTCGAGCAAGCCAAGACATGACCCTTTGCACCCATGACTGCCCCGCCATTGGGGCTCTTCGGATTCACGGGTAGGCAAAGAACCTTAGCCGCGAAAACCGAGTTTCGATCTCGCGGTCATGCTTGACATGTGGCTGATCGAACGCAAGCTTCAAGTGGCACGTACTACCGATCATGATGCGCCTAATGACGTCGCTAGGGCCTCACGCGATGAAATTATAGACACTGAAGCCGAAGAGGATCCCTGTGGCGCGCGGTGGGCGCTGGTCTGCTCCCCGAGGGCTCGACGAGCTGGCCGGTCGACTACTTGGTGAAGTGTAGGTAAGTGGCCAACCCAAGGCCGATCAGCAGCAGGGGACCGTATACCGGAGCGATAGCCCAAGACCTAAAATCCTGCCACGCAGGCCAGTAGTCCCGTCTACGGCGGTTCTCCGAGGAGGGCAACGCCGGCGTAAGAGCGAACGGCTCGACGACGTCCCCGCGGGCGACCTTGTCGTACAGGGCGCGAAAGGCACGCTCGTTCTTGAGGTAATTCGCGTCAAGCAGCCCGAAGATGGCAACAGCTGCCACGCCGAGCAGTGCCCCAAGGGCGGCGTGCTGGTTGAGAGCGAAGCCATAGGTGAGGGTCAGGACCGCCAAGGACCACGTCTTGGCCGAGGAGGAGGCCGTGGACATGCGGGTAATGACAGCCTGGATGAGGGTCAGGTGCTGACGGCGGTCTTCAGGTGTCACAGTGGACTCCGCGGTGGGCAGAGCAGCTTGAAGCTGCAGAAGGGTGCGGTCCTGAGCATCGTCGTCCTCAGCGGCGCCCTCGGGCCAGATCAGGCCCATCCGGTCCTCGTCCCAGCGGGGGACAAGATGGACGTGTAGGTGGGCCACCGTCTGCGTGGCTGCGGGCCCGTTGGACTGAATGATGTTCAGCCCTTGCGGCTGCACCCCGGCCCAGATCGTGGCCGCGACTCGCTGGACGGCTTCGGCCAGGTCGTGCGCCTCGGCCCGGCTCAGTCCGCGGACGTCAGGGACATGTCGGTGCGGCACGACGAGGGTGTGCCCGCGGGTGGCCGGGTCCAGCGGGAAGAAGGCCACCACGCGCTCATCGCGGTAGAGCACACGAGCGCGTGGGGCGGTGCCGTCGACGATGGCGCAGAAAGGACACGACGGCGAAGTGGTCATCAGGAGCGCGTCACACCCTGCGTAGACCAGGACACGATGCTGTCGTGCAAGGTGTTGTAGGTGGCCTTGGTGTCGATGGAGCCGGTCCACTCTTTGACCGTGGGGTCGAAAACCGGTACGAGGTAGCCGCCGTCTAGACGGTCGAACGGGTTGGGTCCGGGCATGTCCGCTCCGCCCCCAAAGGAGGCCAGGCCGTGGATTCGGATGCCCAGCAGGGGCTTCTTGTCCGCCCACGCCTTGTCGACCTCGTACTGCACCCAGGGGCGGTTGGCCGTTTCCTGGCCAATGAGGACGATGACGGCCTTCTTGTAGGCCATCTGATCCTTGATCCACTTTTCGATGGCTGCGGGCCCTTGTTCCTGCACCTCTTCCCACTCCTGCGCGTTCAAGATCGGCTGCCCTTCTAGGGCATCGAAGTTGCGCACGAGCTGGATACGGTTGACGTCACGGGTGTAGTGGAAGCTATAGAAGACCGAGCTGGCCATGAGGATTCTCCGATGCACGTCGCCGTGTCAGGTCGGCCCAATCATAGGACTAGCACTGCTGGCATGCCGCAGTGCACGCGGGCGCTCAGTCATGCCCTCGTCCGGATGGTCATGCCGCAGATGCCGGGCATGCCCCGACTCTCCTACGGTATCTACCTCGACTGTCCAGCATCGACCAGTCACCACCACCAACTGTTGACTCGCTGCATCATTCCAAGCGGTAGTCACGCAGTCAGTCACCCCCAACGTCAAAGGCCCGGACCCGCTCTCGCGGTTCCAGGCCTCTGACCTGCGATCTTGCTGGTCGGGGTGACAGGATTTGAACCTGCGGCCTCTTCGTCCCGAACGAAGCGCGCTACCAAGCTGCGCCACACCCCGATGGCCGCGTGAACGACCTCGACAAGAGTAGCCCACGCGGGGCCGTGCTCCGAACCAGTACCGGCCCGGCCGGGGTCAGCGCATCGGCACGAGCTCCAACAGCGTCGCCTCGGGGCGGCAGGCGAAGCGGACGGGTGCGTACGGGGAGGTCCCCAGGCCCGCGGAGACGTGCAGCCAGGCGTCGTGACCGGCGGCGGACCAGCGGGACAGCCCGGAGACCTGCTTCCGGGGCAGGTCGCAGTTCGTCACGAGCGCCCCGAAACCGGGGACGCAGAGCTGCCCGCCGTGGGTGTGGCCGGCGAGGATGAGGCCCGCCTCGTCGGCCGTCATGGCGTCGAGGGTGCGGCGGTAGGGGGCGTGGGTGACGCCGACGGTGAGGTCGGCGTCGGAGGCGGCCTTGCCGGCGACGTCGTGGTACCGGTCGTAGCGCAGGTGGGGGTCGTCGACGCCGACGAGCTCCAGGTCCAGCCCGGCCACGGTCAAGCGGGTCCGCACGTTGTCGAGGTCGACCCAGCCGGCGTCGGTGAAGCCGCGCACGAGGTCGTCGGTGGGCAGGCGCGGGATCTCCTCGGGCATCGGGATCTTCGAGGGCCCCGCGAGGTAGCGGGCCCAGTTGCGGGGCCGCGGCGCCCAGTAGTCGTTGGAGCCCAGCACGAACACCCCGGGCCGGGCCAGCAGCCCCGCGTACGTCTCCAGCACGGCCGGGACGGCGTCCAGGGAGGCGAGGTTGTCGCCCGTGCTGACGACGAGGTCCGGCCGCAGGTCGGCCAGGGCCGCGACCCACTCCCGCTTGCGGTGCTGGCGCGGCACGAGGTGCAGGTCGGACAGGTGCAGCACCCGCAGCGGACGGGTCCCCACGGGCAGGACGGGGACGACGGCGTGCCGCAGCGCGAAGGCCCGCACCTCGTACCCGGCCGCGTAGCCCAGCCCCGCACCGGCGGCGAGGGCGGCCAGCCCGACGGTTCCGGCGGTGGCCTTGAGGACTCCGGCAGCGGTCGGCATCCGGCCATCCTGCCGCGCGACCGGGAAACGGCTCGACGAGGGTGGGAGGATCGCCGGCATGAGCGACACCCTCAAGGACACCCTGCAGACCGACCTGACCACCGCCATGAAGGCTCGCGACGAGCTGCGGTCGGCCACCCTGCGCATGGTGCTCACCGCCGTCCGCGGCGAGGAGGTCGCCGGGAAGTCCGCGCGCACCCTGTCCGACGAGGAGGTCGTCACCGTCCTGCAGCGCGAGGCGAAGAAGCGCCGCGAGGCCGCCGAGGCCTACGACGGCGCCGGACGCGCCGAGCAGGCCGAGCGCGAGCGCGGCGAGCTGGGCGTCATCGAGACGTACCTGCCGACGCCGCTGACCGACGAGGAGCTGGACGAGCTCGTCGACGAGGCCGTCCTCGTCGCCACCGGGGAGGGCCTGACGGGCATGGGCGCGATGGGGGCGGTCATGTCCCAGCTCAAGCCGAAGGTCGCCGGCCGCGCCGACGGCAAGCGCCTCTCCGGAGCCGTGAAGGCCCGCCTGCAGGCCTGACACCCCCCGCAGCACGACGAAGGGCCCGGCTCCCCCACAGGGGAACCGGGCCCTTCGTCACCCCGTCAGGGGGTCACTCGTCGTCAGCCGTCTCGGGCGAGTCCTCCGGGGCCTCCGAGGACGGCGAGGGCGACGGGGCCTCCGACGTCTGGGTGGGCGTCGGGCTCGGGCTCGGCGCGGGCGGCGCACCCGAGCTGCGGGTGAGGGTGATGGTCGCCCCGGCCGCGGCGGTCCGGGCGCTCTGCGCGGCCACCAGCCCCGCGCTGATCTTGGACGACGACACCCGGCTGCGGGAGACCTGCACGTCGAACCCGGCGGCCTCCAGGGCGGCCGTGGCCGAGGAGACGCTGCGGCCCACCACGCTCGGGACGCGCAGCTTGCCGTTCGGGGCGACCGTCTTCAGCCCGTCGTTGGTGCCGTCGGTGAAGGTGAACTTCGGCGCGTTGAGGGCGTCGAGGGAGTCCCCGGCGGCGTTCGCCCAGATCGGGCCGGCGATGGTCGACCCGTACACCCTGCTGATGCGGCGGCCGTTGATGCGCGCGCCGTTCAGCGACTTCACCTCCGAGGCGTGACCAACCCAGACGGCGCCGGCCAGTCGCGGGGTGTAGGCGGCGAACCAGGTGTCCCTGCTTTTGTTCGTGGTTCCCGTCTTGGACGCCACCTGCCGGCCATCCAGCGGCGCCTTGGTGACACCGGCGGCGGTCCCGCTCGTCCACCCCTGCCGCAGCGCCTCGGTGACGTTGCGGGCGACGTTAACGTCCAGGACCTGCTTGCAGTCCGCCGACGGCACCTGCAGCGGATTGCCGTTGGTGTCCACCGCCTGCAGGATTGCCGTCGGCTTGCAGAAGTTGCCCTCCGCGGCGAACGCCGCGTAGGCGCCGGCGATTTCCAGCGGGTACACGAGGTTGGTGCCCAGCGTCATCGACGGGAGTCGGTCGAGTTCGAGGGTCGGCGGGTTCGACTTCACGGTGTCGAGCGGGGTCGGAGCCGCCTTGTAGACCCCCAGCGACTGCGCGGTGTTCGCAATGTCGCACAGGTCAAGCTGCTTCTCCATCGACATGAACGCGGTGTTCACCGAGTTCGCGGTGGCCTGTCGGACGGTCATCGAACCCCCGTTCCCGCCGCCCTCGGAATTGCTGTAGGGGTAGCGGCCGCCGCGCAGCTTCTGACCGCAGGCGGTGAAGGCGCTGAACGGGTCGTCACCCGAGCTGGGGGCGGCGACAGTGGAGTTCAGCGACCGGCCGGACTTCAGCCACGTCGCGAGGGTGAACGGCTTGAACGTCGACCCCTGCTGGAAGCCATTGGTGCCGCCCATGGCAAGAGATACGTTGTAGTTCTGGACGGTGACGCCGATCTGGTCATCGTCCGGGGAGTACGTCGTGTCCTGCGCCATGGCGAGGATGTGACCGGTGCCCGGCTGGACGAACGAGGCCGCCGAGCGCACCTCCTGGCCGGGGTTCACCCCGTCGTTGACGGCCTGCTGGGTGATGTTCTGGATGACCGGGTTCAGCGTCGTCGTGATCGTCAGCCCCCCGCGGCGCAGCAGGTTGCGCCGGTCCTCCGGGGTCGCGCCGAACGTCGGGTCGCTCTCGACGACGCGGACGACGTAGTCGCAGAAGTAGGCCGCGGTCCCGGCCGACAGGCAGCCCTGCCGGCTGGGGTTCTCCCGCAGTTCCAGCGGTGAGGCCACGGCGGCGTCGTAGGTGGGCTGGTCGATCCTGCCGAGCTCGAGCATCCGGGCCAGCACCACGTTGCGCCGCTTCACCGAGGCCTCGGGGTACTTCACCGGGTTGTAGGCGGCCGGGTTCTGCACCATGCCCGCCAGTAGCGCCGCCTCGGGCAGCGTGAGGTCCGCCGCGGACTTCGAGAAGTAGTACTGCGCCGCGGCCTCGACACCGTAGACGTTGTTCTGGAAGTAGGACACGTTGAGGTAGCCGGCGAGGATCTCGTCCTTCGACATCTCCTTCTCGACGCCGACGGCGAGCTTCATCTCGCGCAGCTTGCGCGCGTAGCCGTCCACGCCCTCGTGCTCGACGGCGGCGGCGGCGGCCTCGGAGTCGCCCTCCTGCACGGCCTGCTGGACGAGGACGTTCTTGACGAACTGCTGCGTCAGGGTCGAGGCGCCCTGGGTGCTGCCGCCACCGGCGTTGGACACCAGCGCGCGGACGATGCCCTTCATGTCCACCGCGCCGTGGCTGTAGAAGCGGTCGTCCTCGATCGAGGTGATCGCGTCGCGCATGACGGGCGCGATCTGGTCGAACGAGACCACCGAGCGGTTCTGGTCGTAGACCTTCGCCATCGGCGAGCCGTCGGCGTACAGGATCGTCGAGGCCTCCGACAGCGTCCTGTCCCCCAGGTCGCCCGGGAGCTCGTTGAAGATGTCGACACCCTCGCTGGTGAGGCTGCCCGTGGCGGCGACGGCGGGGACGACGAGTCCCGCGCTCAGCACGCCACCGGCGGCGCTGACGGCGGCGAACGCGGCGAGCAGGCGGAAGACCGGGCGCCGGGCGTGCTGCGTGGAGCGAGGGGCCATGCGGCCAGCGTAAGCGGAGTCCGCGGGGGACCGGGTGCGTCCACACGTCCTCCGCGGTCTGCGCGCAGGATCGTGACCGGACCGCGACCCTCCGCGGCGTTCCGCCGTCCGGGTGACGAGGGGGTGGCCCGAAGTGACTACCCCGGTTCCTCACAAGAGGCTCTGGAGCTCCCCGCACCCTCGACCATACGCTGCGGGTGTGCCCACTCGTGGGCACACGGGAAGATTCACAGGGATCGTTCCGAACCGGGGGGAACCGGGGCCGCTGCGGCCCCAGGCCGGCGAGGACGCTGACGGGAGGGGCCGTCGATGGCGTGGACGTTGGAATGGGCGAGTCGTGGAGCCTGCAAGGCGAGCACGGCGGACGACCTGTTCGTGCAGGGTTCGGCGCAGAACCGCGCCAAGCAGATCTGCGGGGGGTGCCCCGTGCGCACCGAGTGCCTGGCCGACGCGCTGGACAGCCGGGTCGAGTTCGGCGTCTGGGGCGGGATGACCGAGCGCGAGCGCCGCGCGCTGCTCAAGCGCCGCCCGAACGTGCAGTCGTGGCGCCGCCTCCTGGAGACCGCCCGCGACGCCGCGCTCAGCGCGGCCGCCGGTGAGGTCACCGGTTCGGGGACCACGGTCCCCGCGGGCGCGTCGGCGGACGCGCCGGCCGTCGCCGCCGTCTGACGCGACGGTCCGACGCCGCCACCCCCGGTCGTGTCGTGGCGGGCCACTACGGTGGCCGCCATGACCACCTGGGAGTACGCCACCGTCCCGCTGATCGTCCACGCGACGAAGCAGATCCTGGACCAGTGGGGCAGCGACGGCTGGGAGCTCGTCCAAGTCCTCACCGGTCCCGACGGCAACGGCCTCGTCGCCTACCTGAAGCGGCCCGAGCAGTGAGCGCGTCCGACCGTCTCGCCGAGCTGGGGCTGACCCTGCCGGAGGTGGCCGCCCCGGTGGCCTCGTACGTGCCGGCCACGCGCGACGGCGACCTCGTCCTGACGTCGGGCCAGCTCCCGTTCGTCGACGGCGAGCTGGCCGTCACGGGCAAGGTCGGTGCGGACGTCGACCCCGAGATCGCCCAGCGGCTCGCCGCGACGTGCGCGCTCAACGCGATCGCGGCCGCCGCGATCGTCGCGGGCGGGGTCGACGCCATCGAGCGCGTCGTCAAGGTCGTCGGCTTCGTCGCCAGCGACCCGTCCTTCACGGGCCAGCCCGCGGTGGTCAACGGCGCCTCGAACCTGCTGCGCGACGTCTTCGGCGACGCCGGGCAGCACGCCCGCAGCGCCGTCGGGGTGGCGGTCCTGCCGCTGGACTCCCCCGTCGAGGTCGAGATCACGGTGCGTGTCCGGTCCTGACGTGCCTGCTCGCCAGGTGTGGGCGGGTGGCCCGGTCACCGACCGGGCCACCTGCGTCCTGGAGGGCAACGCCGGCCCCATGACGCTGGACGGCACGAACACCTGGGTGCTGGCCGCGCCGGGGTCGGACGAGGCCGTCGTCATCGACCCCGGCGAGGACGACCGGGCCCACCGGGCCGCGGTCGCGGCGGTCCTCGCCGGGCGGCGCGTGGCCCTCGTCGTCGGCACCCACCGCCACCGCGACCACGTCGGCGGCCTCGACGCCTTCCTCGCCCGCCACCCCGCCCCCGTCGCCCGCGCTGCGGGCGAGCACCGGGCGGCGGGGCTGCACCTGCGGGTCCTGGCCACCCCCGGCCACACGTCGGACTCCGTCTGCGTGCTCCTGGACACCGGGGAGCTGCTGACGGGCGACACGCTGCTGGGCCGGGGCAGCACCGTCATCGCGACGGGCGTCGAGCAGGGCGTCGAGCAGGGCGGTGACGTCGGTGACCACCTGCGCTCCCTGGACCTGCTGCTGTCGCTGGACGTGGACGTCGTCCTGCCCGGTCACGGGCCGGTGGTGCAGGACCCGCGGGCGGCGCTGACGCGGCAGCGCGAGCACCGCCTGGCCCGGCTGGAGCAGGTGCGGCGGGCGCTCGCGGCCGGGCACCGGGACGTCGACGAGATCGTCACCGCCGTCCACGGCGATCTCGACGGCGGCGTCGAGGGGACGCTGAGGTGGGCTGCGGCGCAGTCGATCCGGGCCCAGTTGGACTACCTGGCCCGGCAGCCCTGAGGCGGGTCAGCGGGCGCGCTTGGCCAGCCGCTCGACGTCGTGCAGGACGACGGCCCGCGCCTCCAGCCGCAGCCAGCCGCGGGAGGCGAAGTCGGCCAGGGCCTTGTTGACCGTCTCGCGGGAGGCGCCGACGAGCTGGGCCAGTTCCTCCTGCGTGAGGTCGTGCGCGACGAGCAACCCGTCGGCGATGGGGCGGCCGAAGCGGCGCGAGAGGTCGAGCAGGGCCTTGGCGACGCGGCCCGGGACGTCGGTGAAGACGAGGTCGGCCAGGGCGACGTTGGTCCGCCGCAGCCGCTGGGCCAGGGCGCGCAGCAGGTGGCGGGCGACCTCTGGACGGCGGGCGAGCCAGCGCAGCATGTCGTCGTGCCCGAGGGCGATCAGCTCGGACTCGGACACGGCGCGGGCCGAGCTGGTGCGCGGGCCGGGGTCGAACAGGGACAGCTCCCCGAACATCTCCCCCGGCCCCAGGACCGCGAGGAGGTTCTCCCGGCCGTCGGGCCAGCTGCGGACGAGCTTGATCTTGCCGGTGCGGACGACGTAGACGCGGTCGCCCGCCTCCCCCTCGCCGAAGAGCTGCTGCCCGCGGTCGACGTGGACCGAGGCCATGGACTCCAGCAGCTCACCGGCGGCCTCGTCGTCGAGGGCGGCGAACAGCGGCGCGCGGCGCACGACGTCCCCGAGCCGGTCGCCGGCACGTTCGAGGGGACGGTCGGCGTCCGTCCCGCGCTCGACCTCGTGCTCCACCGACGACCTCCCGTACCGCGTCCTGCAGACCAGTGACGCGCGTCACTGCGGACGCGCGCGGAGACAGTCTGCCCCACCGCGCCCGGAAGCGACCGTCGAGGCCGTCCCCCGTCAGGGGGCCGCGACCCCGAGCAGCACCCGGCACCGCTCGGCCAGCACGTCCGTGGCGACGGCCAGCTCGGCCAGCAGCGCGTCCTCGTAGTCGGTCAACCTGATCTGGGCGTCGGCCAACTCGTGGAGCTGCTCGGGCAGGCCCCCGCCGCGGATGGGGCGGTCCAGCAGCAGCAGACCGCGCAACCCCCCGGCCGGGTCCAGCGCGTCCAGCGCGGGGTCGAGGTGGTGCTCCAGCGGCCCCCCGTGCGTGGCGGCCTCGAGCGGGACGTGCAGCTCCTCGGGCCCGCAGGCCGTGGCGACGAGCAGGTCCCGGCGGGCCCGGACGAGGCGGTACCAGTGCTGGACCCGGCGGACCTCCCCCTGCAGCAGCGAGCGCCGTCGGCGCAACGCCGGCAGCGGCAGCTCGGCCAGCTCGACGCGGACCGCCTGCCGGCAGCTCAGCTCGTCGGCCGCCGCCAGCACCCCCGACAGGACGGGTTCCAGGCGGCTCTCCAGGACGTCCCGGGGGAGGTCGCGGGCAGGCTCGGTGGGGTCGGGGTCGCGCGGTGCCATGACAGGCGTGTCGTCGCAGGTCGGGGGGCCCTTGACGGGCCATCACCCTCCCGGTGGTGTGCCGTCACCCGTCGGGAGTCCGCCCGGGGTCCCCCGTGACGGCGCGCAGCGCGGACCGACCGTAGGCTCGCCACGGTGAGCACGCAGGTGGAGACGCAGCTGGCCCGCACCCGCCGTGCCCGTCGCGTCCACCGCCTGCTCGCCCAGCGCTACCCCGACGCCCACTGCGAGCTCGACTTCACCACGCCGTTCGAGCTGCTCGTGGCGACCGTGCTGTCGGCGCAGTGCACGGACGCGCGCGTCAACCAGGTCACCCCCGCGCTGTTCGCGCGGTTCCCGACCGCGACCGCGCTGGCCGCCGCCGACCGCGCCGAGCTGGAGGCGCTGGTCCAGCCGACGGGTTTCTTCCGGGCCAAGGCGGACAACCTCCTCAAGCTGGCCGCCCAGCTGGTCGCCGAGCACGACGGGCTCGTCCCGCCCCGCCAGCACGACCTCGTCCGGCTCGCCGGGGTGGGCCGCAAGACCGCGAACGTCGTGCTGGGCGACGCCTTCGGCGTGCCGGGGCTGACCGTGGACACCCACGTGGGGCGGCTCTCGCGCCGGCTCGGGTTCACCACCCACGAGGACCCCGTGAAGGTGGAGACCGACCTGGCGGCGCTCATCCCCCGCAAGGACTGGACGATGTTCAACCACCGGGTGATCTTCCACGGCCGCCGCACCTGCCACAGCCGCCGGCCGGCCTGCGGGGCGTGCCCGGTCCTGCGGCTGTGCCCGTCGGCGGGCATCGGGGAGATGGACCCCGTCGGGGCCGCCGCCCTCGTCAAGCGACCGGCGCTCGCGTGAACGCGCTGCCGGACTGGCTGGGTCCGCTCGCGGCCCGGCTGCCGGACGTCACGGTCGCCGACCTGCGCTGGCGGGAGGACCGGCGCCCGGACCAGCGCTCCACACCCGCCGCGGTGCTCGTGCTCCTGGGCGACGGTGCGGCCGGCCCGGAGGTCCTGCTCACCGAGCGGGCCGGGACGCTGCGCCAGCACTCGGGCCAGGTGGCGTTCCCCGGTGGCCGGGCCGATCCCGGCGACGCGGACGCCGCGGCCACGGCGCTGCGGGAGGCCACCGAGGAGACCGGCCTGGACCCGGCCGGCGTGGACGTCCTGGGTGAGCTGCCGCCGCTGGGTCTGGCGCACTCCGGGCACCGCGTGAGCCCCGTCGTCGCGCACTGGCGCGAACGCGGCCCCGTCGGGGTCGTCGACCCCTCCGAGGTCGCCCGCGTCGAGAGCGTCCCGCTGGCCGAGCTGTTCGCCGCCGAGCGCTCGCTGACCGGCCCCGGCGGGTACACCGGTCCGGCGTTCGCCGTCCGCGGGCTGCTCGTGTGGGGGTTCACCGCAGAGGTGCTCGTGCGGGTCCTGGGCCTGGGCGGGCTGCGGCCACCTCCCCCGGCCCGGCTCGCGACGATCGAGCTCGACGAGGCGCTGCGGTGGGCGGGGGCGGGCGCGTGAGCAGCTCCGACGTCCTGGACCTCGTCCTGCTCCTGCTCCTGCTCGCCCAGGTCGTGGCGGGCTACCGCGAGGGGTTCCTCATCGGCGTCGCCGGCCTCGTCGGTCTCGTCGGCGGGGCCGCGCTCGGGGTGGTGGCGCTGCCGCCCCTCGTCACCGGCTGGGACACCGGGGTGCAGCGGAGCCTGGCCGTCGTGCTGGGGACGGTCGCGCTGGCCGTGGTCGGGCGGGTCGTGCTGGGGCTGGTGGCCGCGCGGGTCCGCTCCGTCGTGCGGTGGGAGCTCGCGCGGGTGCTGGACGCCCTGCTGGGGGCGGTGGCGTCCGCCGTCGCGACCCTGCTCGTCGTGTGGGTCGTCGCGGGAGCGGCCCGGCAGGCGCCGCTGCCGTCCGTCGTGCAGGCCGTGACGGGCTCGCGCGTCGTCGCGACCGTCGACGAGGTCGTGCCGCCCGAAGCCGACGACCTGCTCACCCGGTTCTGGTCCGCCGCGCAGGCCAACGGGTTCCCGCGCGTCTTCACGGGGCTGGACCCCGAGCCCATCGCCCCCGTCGAGGCGCCCTCCAGCGAGGTCCCGCCCGCGCTGCAGCAGCCGCTCGCGGCCGTCGTGAAGATCACCGGTGTCGCGCCGAGCTGCCGGCGCGGGCTGGAGGGCAGCGGGTTCGTCGCCGCCCGCCTCGACGGCGCCGCCCGCGTGGTGACGAACGCGCACGTCCTCGCGGGGGTCGCCGACCCGCTCGTGCAGCCCGGCGGCTCCTCCCGCCGCTACCCCGCGACCGTCGTCGCCTTCGACGCCGGCCGCGACCTGGCCGTCCTCGACGTGCCCGGCCTCGACGTCGCGCCCCTGCCGCGGGCGGACGAGCTGACCGCCGGGGACGCGGCCGTCGTCGCGGGCTACCCGCTCGACGGCCCCTACCGCGCCGAACCGGCCCGCGTCCGGCAGGTGCTGCAGGCCCAGGGCCGCGACATCTTCGACACCACCGACGTGCTGCGCGAGGTCTACTCCGTGTACGCCACGGTGCAGCCGGGCAACTCCGGCGGGCCGCTGCTCACCGAGGACGGACGGGTCGCGGGCGTGGTGTTCGCGAAGTCGCTCGACGACGCGCAGACCGGGTACGCGCTGACGCCGCGCGAGCTGGACGCGGTGCTGGCCGCGGCGGGGTCGCGGACCGAGGCCGTGGGCACCGGGGGCTGCGCGCGGGAGTAGCCCGCGCGCCCGCCCGGCGGGGGCGCCCGGCGCGAGGTCACCAGCGCGCGAGCCACCCCGCGAGCAGGGAGGTGAGGCGGGCGGGGGCCTCCTCGGGCACGTAGTGGCCCGCGCCCGGCACCTCCTCGAGGCGGTGCGGGCCGTGGGCGAAGCGGGCGCCGGCCTCCAGCGTCGCGCGGGAGACGGTGGGGTCGAGCTCGCCGCGCACCTGCAGGACGGGCACGTCGGTGCCGGCGCGCAGGGCGGCGGCGAAGCGGCGGCCGTCGGCGCGCACGGCCGAGCGCGCGATCCAGCGGTGGTACTCCAGCGCCGAGTGCGCGACGAACGGCACCCGGACGGCCTCGCGGTAGCGGGCGACGTCCTCCTCACCGGGCCAGCCGGGGCCGGAGCGTTCGCGCAGGACGCGGGCGACGCCGTCGCCGTGGACGAGGGAACGCTCGGGCAGGGCGGGCAGCTGCCGGGCCAGGGCGGTGCGGGTGGTGGACAGGCCCGTGCGCTCACCGAGGCGGTCGCGCAGCACGTGCCGCGTCAGCAGGGGGTGGCCGGCGCCGACGGCGACGACGCCGCGGACCTGCTCGGGGTGCAGGGAGGGCAGGGCCCACGCGGTGCGCCCGCCGATGCCCAGGCCCACGACGACGGCGTCGCGTTCCCCCAGGGCCCGCACGACGGCGGCCACGTCGGCCGCGGACGTCGGGGTGTCGTACCCGCGCGGGGGTTTGTCGGAGGCGCCGTAGCCGCGCAGGTCCATCGCGACGGTTCGGTAGCCCGCCGGGGCGAGGGCGACGAGCTGGGCGCGCCAGGCCCACCAGAACTGCGGGAAGTCGTGCAGCAGCAGGACGAGCGGCCCGTCACCGGTCTCGGCGACGTGGAAGCGCGCCCCGTGCGCCGCCACGAGGCGGTGCCGCCACGGACCCTCGACCAGGACGGCCGAGACGTCGGTGGCGGTCGCCCGCGCGGCGGCCCGGTCGCTCAGTGCCCGATGCCGCGGGCGTCGGGACGCCCGGAGATGGTCCTGGCGACGGGCTTGCCGGTCGCCGCGGCCTTGATGGCGGCGATGCTCTCCTTGGAGGTGCGGATGGTGCGCTCGGGCGGGCGGACCTGCTTGATGCGGCCGAACCCGATGGCCGCGGCGATGCCGGCGACGACGAGCATCGCGGCGGCGACGACGAGGAAGCTCAGCCAGATCGGCCAGCCGGCGCCCTCGTGCAGGGCGAACGCGACGGTGACCCCCAGGAAGACGAAGGCGACGAAACCGAAGAGCGCCGCGACGGCGAACAGGCCGCCGCCGAAGGCGCCGTGCTTCACGTCGGTCGTGATCTCGGCCTTCGCGAGGGCGATCTCGTAACGGACGAGCTCGGTCATGTCCTTCGTCGCGTCGGCGACGAGCTGACCGATCGTGCGTTCGGGAGCGCCGACGGGTCGGTCGTTCAGGGTGGTCATCCAGATCCTCCTAGGCCCGGTCGCGCTACCCGCGCGGGAGACGGGGCGCCGGGGAGCACCCTAGGAGCACCGCCCGGGCGGTGCACCGCCAGGGTGAGCGCGTCGCCGCCGGCGGGGGGACCGACGGCGACGCAAGGGTCGCTCTCGTACAGGGGGACGAGCGACGACCAGGACGACACTACGGCTCTCAACCTCTTCGCGGTGCCGATCGCGCGAACACGACGCGAGCGCCGCCGGGATTCGCCCGTTCGGAGCAGCGCGAGGACCGCTCAGCCCACCGGGCGCCACCGGGACAGCAGCGCCCGGTGGTCGCTGCCGGGGATCTCCTGCACGCGCGATCCGACCGCCCGCCAACGGTTCCCGTCAGCCAGGGCGTGGTCGATCGTGGCGCCCAGGAGGGCGGGGTGCCTGGCCGGCCAGGTGCCGCGCGCACCGGTGCCCGTCTGCGCACCGGCGTCGACGCACGAGCCCCGCAGGTGCAGGCCGGGGTGGTCGAGGGTGGCGTTGAGGTCGCCCGCGAGCAGCGCCCCCGGCGTCCGCGCGCACCAGTCGGCGACGGCCCGCACCTCGGCGGCCCACGGCAGGAGCAGCCCGGAGACGGGCGCGGCGGTGTGGGCGGCGGCCAGGACCGGCCCGTCACCGGAGACGGGCGCGGCGGTGACGACGGCCTTCACCCCGCCGGTCAGCTCCCCGGTCGCGCGGTACTCCCCCAGCCGGTCCGAGACGAGCAGCGCCGTGCCGAACCGGTCGTCGCGGTCGTCGCGGTAGAAGACCTGCACCCCGGTGCCGGTGGCCGTCTCGATGCGGGTGGCGACGTCGTCGGCGTACTCGCGCGTGGACTCCGGCAGCGACACGACGTCGGCGAGGCCGTCGACGGCGAGCCGGGCCACCCCGTCGCGGTCGGCGCGGGCGAGGTAGACGTTGGCCGCCAGGACGGTCACGTCCCCGGCGCGCGCGGCCGGCACCTGCCCGGGCGAGACGCCGCGGGCGAGGGTCGTGCCGAGGGAACCGGCCGCGGCCAGGGCCAGCGCCGTCGCGGCGGGCAGGGTGCGCCGCCAGCGCAGACCGGTCAGGCCCGTGAGGACGGCCAGACCGGCGAGGCCGAGGCCGACCGGCACGCGGAACGGCACCGTCCACACGAACGGGCGCTGCCCGGCCAGACCGAACCAGTCCGGGGCCCCGACGACGGCCGCCCCGGCGGCCACGGCCCCGGTCGCCACGACGGTCCCGACGAGCGCGGCGGTGCTGCGGGGACGACGTTCGCGGGGCACCCCACCACAGTGCCGCACCCCCGCCCCCGGCGCGTGGCCCGGAGGAGGGGGTGCGGTGCAGATCTGCGGTCAGTCCTGGGACGAGGCGGTCATGCCGGCCGAGATGGCGTCCATGACCGAGGAGTCCGTCAGCGTCGTGACGTCCCCGGGCCGGCGGTGCTCGGCGACGTCCCGCAGGAGACGGCGCATGATCTTGCCCGAGCGGGTCTTCGGCAGCTCCGCGACGACCATGATCGACCTCGGCTTGGCGATGGGCCCGATCTCCCTGGCGACGTGGTCGCGCAGGTCCGCCACGGTGTCCGGCCCCTGCTCGTGACCGCCGCGGAGGATGACGAACGCGACCACGGCCTGCCCGGTCGTCTCGTCGCTGGCCCCCACGACCGCGGCCTCGGCGACGTCGGGGTGGGACACGAGCGCGGACTCGATCTCCGCGGTGGACAGCCGGTGCCCGGAGACGTTCATGACGTCGTCGACGCGGCCGAGCAGCCAGATGTCGCCGTCCTCGTCGCGCTTGGCGCCGTCCCCGGCGAAGTAGCGGCCCGGGAAGCGCGACCAGTACGTGTCCTTGAAGCGCTGCTCGTCGCCCCAGATGCCGCGCAGCATCGCCGGCCACGGCTCGGTGAGGACGAGGTAGCCGGTCTGCCCGGGGCCGACGGGCTCGCCCGCGTCGTCGACGACGTCGGCCACGATCCCCGGCAGCGGCACCTGCGCCGACCCCGGCTTCAGCGCGGTGACGCCGGGCAGCGGGGCGATCATCTGCGCGCCCGTCTCGGTCTGCCACCAGGTGTCCGCGACGGGCGTGCGCTCGGACCCGATGACGCGGCGGTACCAGTTCCACGCCTCGGGGTTGATGTTCTCCCCGACGCTGCCCAGCACGCGCAACGAGGACAGGTCGTGGCGGGCCGGGTGCTCCTCGCCCCACTTCATGCAGGTGCGGATCGCCGTCGGCGCGGTGTAGAGGACGGTGACGCCGTACTTCTCGACGATGGACCACCAGCGGTCCTTGTCGGGGGTGTCCGGGGTGCCCTCGTAGACGACCTGGGTCAGCCCGTTCGCGAGCGGGCCGTAGACGATGTAGCTGTGGCCGGTGACCCAGCCGATGTCGGCGGTGCACCAGTAGACGTCGCGCTCGGGCTTTACGTCGAACACGTTCTTCGTCGTGTACGCGGTCTGGACGAGGTACCCGCCGGAGGTGTGCAGGATGCCCTTGGGTTTGCCCGTCGTGCCCGAGGTGTACAGGACGAACAGCGGGTTCTCCGCGTCGAACGCCTCCGCCTCGTGCTGCGGCGCAGCGGCTTCCAACGCCTCGTGCCACCACACGTCGCGGCCCTCGACCCAGTCGACGGCCTCGCCGTTGCGGCGCACGACGAGGACGTTCGTGACGCTGGGGGCGCCCTTGGCCAGGGCCGCGTCGACGGCGGGTTTCAGCGTGGTGGGCTTGCCTCGGCGGTAGGAGCCGTCGCAGGTGATGACGAGCTTGGCCTGCGCGTCGTCGATGCGGGAGTTCAGCGCGTCGGCGGAGAACCCGCCGAACACCACCGAGTGCGCCGCCCCCAGCCGGGCGCACGCCAGCATCGCCACGACGGACTCGACGAGCATCGGCAGGTAGATCGCGACGCGGTCACCGCGCTCGACCCCGAGCGACGCCAGCGCGTTCGCGGCCCGCTGGACCTGCTCGTGCAGTTCGGCGTACGTGACGGCGCGGGTGTCGCCCGGTTCGCCCTCGAAGTGCAGCGCGACCCGGTCGCCGTGCCCGGCCTCGACGTGCCGGTCCACGCAGTTCACGGCGACGTTGAGCTTCCCGCCGACGAACCACCGCGCGAACGGGGCGTTCGACCAGTCCAGGACGTCGGTGAAGTCGGTGTCCCACGTGACGTTCTCGCGGGCCTGCTCGGCCCAGAACCCGAGCCGGTCGGCCGCGGCCCGCTCGTAGAGGTCGGCCTGTGCGACGGCCTGCGCCGCGAACTCCGGGCTCGGCGGCACCGTGGGGGTGGTCGGCTGGTCCTGCGGCGTGCTCACGGACGTCCTCCTCGACAGCCTGCTCTCGCGGTACGCGACGAGGTTAGCCGTCGGGGGTCGCGGGTGCGTCGCGGGTACCGACCGCCCGGGGTGCGCCTCGTTGCCTCCCCGGGGCCGATCATCGGCTGCGTGGGGCCAACGAGGCGCACTCCGGGCGGTGAGGAGCAGCGGAGGCGCGGAGGTCCCTGTTGCCTCCCCAGGGCCGATCATCGGCCCCGGGGAGGCAACGAGGACTCACCGCGCGGCCACGGGAGCGCGCCCCGGGGTCAGGCGCCCCGGGGTCAGGCGCCAGGGGTCAGCAGCCGGGGTCGGGCGGGGGGCCTCACTTGCGCCCGGTCCGCCACTTCATCCCCCACCCGAACGCCTCGTCGAGGGCCTGCTGGCCGCCCTGGACGTACCGCACCTCGCGCTGGACGGACACCTCGCGGCCGTCGGAGGTGATCTGGGCGATCGCGCACATGGGCGAGCGGTCGTCGTGCTCGTCCAGGCGCACCTCGATCTCGGGGCCTGCGGCCGGGTGCAGGGTCACGACGCCGTCGGCGGCGGCCCAGTTCGGCACGCCCTCGTAGATGAAAGCGAAGACGAGGACCCGCTTGATGCGGGCCGCCTGGCCGAGGTCGACGTAGAGGTTCTCCCCGCCGCCGCCGGTGCGGTCGTCGCCGTCGAGCCAGACGACGGGCTCGCCCGCGCCGCGGTCGCGGAAGGCGTTGCCGAGGGCCTGCACGACGCCCTTGGAGCCGTCGGAGAACTCGTAGAGCGCGCCGATGTCGAGGTCGATGCCCGTCGGGGGCGCGGCGGCGGCCTTGAGCTTGGAGAGGAACCCGCCACCGGAGGCCGGTGCGGCCCCGGCCGGGCGGGCGTTCCAGGCCAGGTGGACCCGCAGCGTCCCGCCGGTCGCGCCGGACTTCGACAGCGACACCTTCGGCGCGGACTTGGTCAGCGTCACCTTCGACAGCGACAGGCCCCCACCTCCTGCGCCCGCGGGCGGCTCGGGGCTGTTCGCCTTCTTCGAGTAGTCGATGGCCACGGGTCCGACGCCTTTCGTCCGGGAACTGTCTCCCGGCCAACGTACGGCTGCCCCGGGTAGTGCCGTCAGGTCCAGGGACCGGCGAGCAGCGCCCCCGTCAGCGGCGCGGACGGGTCCGCGCCGAGGTCGAGCCCGGAGGCCGGCGCCCCCGCGCGGACGAGCAGGTCCCCCACGGCCGCGATCATCGCGCCGTTGTCCGTGCACAGCCGGATCGGCGGCACCCGCAGCTGCACACCCGCTGCGGCGCAGCGCTCCTCGGCCAGCGACCGGACGCGCGAGTTCGCGGCCACCCCGCCGACGAGCAGCAGCGTGTCGACCCCGTGCTCGCGGCAGGCCGCGAGGGCCTTGCAAGTCAGGACGTCGGCGACGGCCTCCTGGAAGCTCGCGGCGACGTCGGCCACGGGCACCTCGCCGCCGGCGTCGACGCGGGCCTCGACCCAGCGCGCGACGGCGGTCTTGACCCCGGAGAAGGAGAACCCGTAGGCGGGGTCGGAGGGGCGGGACAGCGCGCGGGGGAAGGCGATGGCGTGCGGGTCGCCCTCGCGCGCGACGCGGTCGACGACCGGGCCGCCGGGGTAGCCGAGCCCCAGGACGCGGGCGATCTTGTCGAACGCCTCCCCCGCCGCGTCGTCGATCGTGTCGCCGAGGTGGACGATCGGGTCGCGGCCGAGGTCGCCGAGCAGCAGCAGGGACGTGTGCCCGCCGCTGACGACGAGCGCCACGCAGCGCGGCGGCAGCGGGCCGTGCTCCAGGACGTCGACGGCGGCGTGCCCGGCGAGGTGGTGGACGCCGTACAGCGGCTTGTCGAGGGCGAAGGCGAGCGCCTTGGCCGAGGCGAGCCCGACCTGCACGGCCGTCGACAGCCCCGGCCCGGCGGTGACGGCGACCGCGTCGACGTCGGACAGCTGCAGCGCGGCCTTCTCCAGCGCCTCGTGCAGCACGGGGACGATCGCCTCGAGGTGGGCGCGGGCCGCGACCTCGGGGACGACGCCGCCGAAGCGGGCGTGGGCGTCCATGCTCGAGGCGAGCGCGTCACCGAGCAGCACGCCGTCGCTGACGAGGCCGACCCCGGTCTCGTCGCAGCTGGACTCGACGCCGAGGACGATCACGACGGCGCCCGCAGCCCGGCGGCCTCGAGGATCTGCGCGCGTTCCTCGGCGCCGAGCCGGTCGACGTAGACGACGCCGTCGAGGTGGTCGCTCTCGTGCTGCAGGCAGCGGGCCAGCAGACCGGTCCCGACGATGCGGACGGGCTCGCCGTGGACGTCGACGCCGCGGACCTCGGCGGTGTCGGGGCGGGCGAGGTCGGCGTACTCCCCCGGCACGGACAGGCAGCCCTCGCCGTCGAGGTCGAGGCGGCGCTTGCGGCCGGTCGGCAGGTGCAGCACCGGGTTCACGACGTGGGCGACGACGTTCTCCCCCGTCGTCTCGGACCCGGCGTCGGGGCAGTCGACGACGAACACGCGCGCGTCGACGCCGATCTGGTTGGCGGCCAACCCCACCCCGTCGGCGGCGTCCATCGAGGCGAACATGTCCGCGACGAGCTGGACGAGGTCGTCGTCGAACGTCGTCACGGGGGTGCAGGGGCGGTGCAGGACGGGCGTGAAGTAGCGCGTGATCGGGTGCACGGCACCGGTGCGGCCCTCGAAGACGACGGGGTCGCGGTCGGCCTGGTCGGCAGGGGGCGACGCGGGGTCCTCAGCAGAGCTCACGACAGGTGATCGTAGGTCAGGGCGGGTCGGGGCAGGTCGTGGAACCGGACCGCGAGCAGGGCCACGTCGTCCCCGCCGGCGTGGGCGACCTCGGCGAGCAGGTCGTCCAGGGCCCCGGCCAGGTCGGGGACGGCCAGGCCGGCGGCGCGCCCGCGCAACCACTCGATCCCGGTGTCGAGGTCGAGGTCGCGGCGCTCGACGAGACCGTCGGTGTAGAGCAGCAGCGTCGCCCCGGCGGGGACCTGCACGACGTGGTCGGCGCGGTGCCCGGCCCCCACCCCGAGCAGCAGGTCCGGGGCGGCGTCCAGGACGCGGGCGCTGCCGTCGGCCAGCACGAGGACGGGCGGGGGGTGCCCGGCGTTGGCCCAGCGCAGGGTCCGCACCCCCGCGGCGCGGTCGGCGGCGGACTGCTCGACGCGGGCGACGAGGCAGCTGGCGAGGATCGCGTCGGTGCGGAAGGAGTCGACGACGGCCTCGAGGCGGTCCAGCAGCAGGGCGGGCGGGTCGTCGCGGTCGACGGCGAGGGCGCGCAGGGCGATGCGCAGCTGGCCCATCTCGGCCGCCGCGGTGATGTCGTGCCCGGTGACGTCCCCGATGACGAGCAGGGTCGTCCCGTCCGGCAGGAGGATCCCGTCGTACCAGTCGCCGCCGACCTGGTCCTCGGCGTGGGCGGCGACGTAGCGGGCGACGAGCTCCAGGCCGCCGACCTGCGGCAGGTCCGTCGTGAGCAGGGAGTTCTGCAGGGTGCGGGCGGTCGCGGTCCGCTCGTCCAGGAGCAGGGCGCGTTGCAGCGCCTGGGTGGTGTAGGAGACGAGGGCCACGAGCATGGCCCGCCGGCTCTCGGGCAGGTCCGGTTCCTCGGTCCAGACGACGGTGAGCAGCCCGACGGCCCGGCCGGCCGCGACGAGGGGCACGGTGGCCAGGAACCGCACGTGCGCGGCGTCCCAGCGGTGGGTGAGGTCGGGGAACTCGGCGCGCAGGGTGGCCTCGTCGTCGAAGCGGGGCCGTCCCTCGCGCAGGGCCAGCGTCCCGGGGCCGGGGTCGTCCAGCGGCAGGTCCTGCCACTCCTGCCGGGCACCCGGCGCGTAGCGGCCGGTGAAGGGGGTGCGCAGCACCCGTCGGTCGTGGTCGACGACCGACAGGGCGGCGTGGGCGGCCCCGAACCCGTCGCGGGCGGCCGCGGTGGCGACCTCGGCGACGTCGGCGACCGTGCGCGTGGCCGTCAGCGCCTCGGACAGCCGCAGCAGCCGCGTCGTGTGCTCCAGGGAGCGCTGCAGCGAGCGGGTGAGGGCGTCGCGCTCGACCTCCAGCGCCCGCTCGGCGGTGACGTCGCGGAACGAGCACAGCACGGTGCGCTCGTCGTCCGGGCCGTCGACGCGCCGGGCCCGGACGGCGATCCACCGGTCGGTGCCGGGGACGGGCCCGGTCCAGGTGACGAGGCCGCCCTCGGCGCGGGTCCGGCGCAGCTGGGCGTGGAAGTCGCTGCCGACCGCGGCGGGGAAGACGTCGGACAGCGGCCTGCCGACCATGTCGGCGGGGGTCAGGCCGTGGATCGCGGCGCCGGCGGCGTTGACGTGCTCGACGCGCCCGTCCCCCGCGGCGAGCCCCA